>NZ_JAFAND010000016.1 GCF_019232825.1 Paludibacterium sp.
ACCTCGGGGCCCGCGCTCGTTGCGGCTTGAGGCCGCAACGCCACCCTAGCGGGCAAGGGAGAGCATGGCAAGGGAGCGTGGCTGACAGGCGGAACGCTTGGCGTGAACGGGCGCGCGGGCTACACTCCTGTCTTCCTCCGTTTCCCGATCTTCTTGCCGATGTTATCGCGTTCTCTTGGTTTTCTGTTTCCGCTGGCGTTGTTGACCGCGTGCTCCAGCATGCCGCCCGCGCCGGTCAGTAGTGGCGCCGTGTCCCATTCGTATCCCGTGCCGACGGCGCAGGGGGCGATCAGCTTCAGTCCGGAGCCGGTCAGCGCCTTGCCCGACTGGCAGCGGCAAGATTTGACCGGTTCGCTGCGGGCGCTGCGGCAGAGTTGCCGCGTGGTGGCGCGCGAGCCGCAATGGTCGGCGCCTTGCCAAGGGGTGACGTCGCTGACCGATGCCGACAATGCCGGCATTCATCAATTTTTCGAATCGCGCTTCACCGCGTGGAGAATGCACGACGGCGCGCGCGACAGCGGGTTGATCACCGGGTATTACGAACCGATCCTCAACGGCAGCCGCAGTCAGAGCGCGGCCACGCCGTACCCGGTCTATGGCGTGCCGAGCGATTTGGTGTCGCTGACGCTGCCGGCGTCGGCGCGCAACGCGGGCGCCTTGGTCGCGCGCCGGGTGACGGCCAACCGTCTGGCCTTGGTGCCCGGCGCCGCCGTGGCGGCGCCGGGGCAGGTCGCGGTCAATCCGGCGGATTTCCCGCCCGAGGCCCGCGCCCAGCTCAAGGGGCGTATCGAGGACGGCCGGCTGGTGCCGTATTACACCCGGGCGCAGATCGCCGCCGGCATGGGCGTCGACCATGCGCCGGTGCTGGCTTGGGTGGAGGATTCGGTCGAGCTGTTCTTCCTGCAAATTCAGGGCGCCGGACGCATTCAGCTCGATGATGGCAGCATTTTGCGTGTCGGCGTGGCCGATAACAACGGCTATGGCTATCAGTCGATCGGCCGCTGGCTGGCCGATCAAGGGGAAATGTCGTTGGGCGCCGCCTCGATGAGCGGCATCCAGAACTGGGTGCGCATGCACCCGGAGCGCCAGCAGGCGCTGTTTAACGTCAATCCGCGCTATATCTTCTTCCGCACCATGCCGGACAGCGGCGAGGGGCCGGTCGGCGCGCTGGGCGTGCCGTTGACCGACGGCTACAGCATCGCCGTCGATCCGCACTATATCCCGCTCGGCACACCGGTCTATCTGGCGACCACCCAGCCGCACTCGCAGTCGCCGCTCAACCGGCTGGTGCATGCGCAAGATACCGGCAGCGCCATCCGTGGCGCGCTGCGCGCCGACTTCTTCTGGGGGTATGGCGCCGAGGCCGGGCTCAACGCAGGGGGCATGAAACAGGCGGGCAGCATGTGGCTGCTGCTGCCCAACGGCACGACGCCGTCACTGTGATACAAGAGGCGGGAGCGTCGCTCCCGCCTTCCGAGCACGCTCAGAGCAGGGCGACGTGCACGCGCTTGTTGCGCGCGCCTTTGTTTTCGATCTTCTTCACCTGTACCCGACCGACTTCCGCCGTGCGTTGCACGTGCGTGCCGGCGCAGGATTGCAGGTCGACCCCTTCGATTTCCACTAAATGCACTTCGGTCGCGTCCATCGGCGGCGGCGCGGTCAGCGTCTTAACCAGGTCGGGCTGTGCGCGCAACGCTTCTCCCGTGGTGAGGATCAGCCGCACAGCGTGATCCTCGGCGATCAGCCGGTCCAGTTCCCGCTGGATGGTGTCCTTGTCGAGCACCACGCCTTCGGGCAGGTTGAAGTCCATGCGGCCGCCTTCCTGGTTGAGATTGCCGCCGGTGACCTCGTACGGCAGCACGACCGACAGCAGGTGCTGACAGGTATGCATGCGCATGTGGCTATAGCGGCGGTCCCAGTCCAACTCCAGCGTGACCCGCGCGCCGGCGGGCAGCTCGGCGGCGCCGGCGAGGTAATGGACGATTTGCCCGCTCTCGGGATCGCGCAACGTGTTGACCACCGGGTAGCAGGCGCCGTCCGCGGTGCACAGCGTGCCGGTATCGGCCGGCTGGCCGCCGCCGAGCGGGTAGAAGATCGTGTCGGCCAGCACGAGCCCGCCTTGGGCATCATGGCTGACGACAGTGGTGTCGATCCGTTTTTGGTAGGGGTCTTGATAAAATTGTTCGGCCATGGCGAGCGTTCCTCAGTCTTGTTGCGCGAAGGCGACGACCACGCGCTTGTTGCGCTTGCCCTTGTTCTCGATTTTTCTCACCACCATGTGGCCGACTTCGGCCGTGCTGCGCACATGCGTGCCGCCACAGGGTTCGAGACTGACACCCTGAATTTCCACCAGATGCACGTCGGGCTTGTCGAGCGGCGGCGGCAGCGCCATCGAGGCAATCAGATCGGGCTGGGTGATCAGCTCGGCGCTGGGGATCATTTTCATGACGACCGGACGGTCTTCGTCGACCATACGGTTGAGCCGCGCCTCGATGTCGTCCTTGTCCAACTCTTCGCCTTCCGGCAAGTTGAAATCCAACCGGCCGCTATCCGCCGTCAAGTTGCCGCTGGTGACCTCATATTTGAGCACTTCGGACAACATGTGCAGGCAGGTGTGCATGCGCATGTGACGGTGGCGGCGCGCCCAGTCGATATCGACCGTGACCGCGGTGCCGGAGGGGGGGAACTGCGCGTTTTCGGGCAGGAAATGCACGATGTCGCCGCTCTCGGGGTCGCGGCGGGTATTCTCGATCGGCAACGCGGTGCCGTCCGCCAGGGTCAGCGTGCCGGTGTCGCCCGGCTGACCGCCCCCTTGCGGATAGCAAAGGGTGTCGGCCAACACCACGCCGCCGTCGCGATGGCGTACGACGTGGGTATCGAGACGGGTTTGATAGGGGTCGAGGTAGTAGCCTTCCTGCATGGTGATGTTCCTTGCTGCGAGAGAAGAATATTCTTACAGCGTGAGGGCGGGGAACGTCAAATGCAACAGTGGATTCACTGCGATAGAGCAAGGGTCAACCACATCCGCCTGTATCAATGCCGCATCGGCCACGGCATCCAGAAGGGATCGCCGCGCATATCGTTGATGTATTCGCGATGTGCCGGGCGGTATTTGGCCAGGAAAGCCGGTTCGACATCCGCCGGGCAGACCCCCTCGTAGTCCTCGCCGCGCTCGCCGACCTTGTCGCCGTTTTCCGGCGTGCAATAACTTTTCAGCCCTTGCTCGCGCGCCGCCAGATAGGCGGCGCGGTCGAAATCGATGCCGAAGCGCGCGCAGGATTCGACGTGCTTGTCGAGCCGCCACAGGCCATAGCCTTGCTGGCCGTCCTTCATTCCCAGTTGCGCCGGCGTGATGGTTCGGCATTCCTGCTCGTTGAGCGTGGCGCAACCGCTCAGCGCCAGGGTGCAGCAAAGCAGCAGCGGCAAGGTTTTCATCTTATTGCCTCGCGGTACGCAGGTTGGCAGGCAGGCGCGCTGCCGGGTCATTGCTGCGCCAGGGGTTGATGTCCAGACCGCCGCGGCGGGTGTAGCGCGCGTACACGGTGAGCGTTTCCGGGCGGCACTGCCGCAGGACGTCGGTGAAAATGCGCTCGACGCACTGCTCGTGGAATTCGTTGTGCTGGCGGAAGCCGATCAGATAACGCAGCAAACCCTCGCGATCGATGCGCGCGCCGCGGTAATGCAGCGTGACGCTGCCCCAGTCGGGCTGGCCGGTGACCAGGCAGTTGGATTTGAGCAGATCGGAGCAGAGGGTTTCCTCGACCACTTCGCCGGCATCTGCGTGCAGCCGCGAGGGATCGGGACTGTAATCGTCGATGGCGATGTCGAGACCGTCGATCGATTCTCCCGGCAGCTCGGCGAAACGCTCGGCGGCGAAATCGGCGGGACGCGTCAGCGCGACCGCGACCGGCGCGCCGGCGGCTTGTCTCAGGTCGCGCGTCAGGCAGTCGACGAGCGCCCGATCGTCGTCGAGCCGCGTTTGATTGAAGGTGTTCAGATACAGTTTGAACGACTTCGATTCGATCAGGCAGGGCGATTCGGCCGGAATGGCGAAGGTGGCGATGGCGATTTGCGGTTTGCCGCGGGCATTGAGCCAGGACAGTTCGTAGCCGTTCCAGATGTCGACGCCGCGAAACGGCAGCCTGGCTTCATCGACGCCGATTTCCTCGCGCTTGACGCGGCGCGGGATCGGAAACAACAGCGAGGGGTCGTAGTGGTCCTGGTAATCGACCTTTTTGCCGAGCGGCGAGTGTTCAGGTTGCTGCGTGGTCATGCGGGGATAAACTCCATCATTAGGGTCTGCAGGTTATTCTACGGCGCGTTGCTGCGCGAACGCGCCCTACATCCATCGTAGCGTGCATTCGCCGCAGGCAATGCACGTCCTTATAGTGTGCTAAGGGTGTTGCAAGTGACGCGGACGCAGTCCGAGCGTCCATAACGCCAAAAAATAACCGCTGGCGCCGAGCCCGATCAGCAGCGCGAGCCCAAGGACGCGGCTGCCGCCTTGGCTGTCCCAGCCGGCGGGCAAGCGGGCTTGCGTTTGCCAGAGTATCAGCGCCATGGCGGCCAGCGCGGCCGCGAGCCGGGCCAGGTAGGCCGGCCATCCCGCGCGGGGGCGGTAAATGCGCGTCCGCCACAGTTCATAGAGTAGCAGGCCGGCATTAAACAGCGAGGCGAGACCGATGGACAGGGCGAGCCCGGCGTGGCGCAGCGGCGCGATCAACAGCAGGTTCAGCGCCAGGGTCGCCAACAGCGTCCATAGCGCGATGCGCACCGGCGCGCGCAGGTTTTGGCGCGCGAGAAAACCCGGCACCAGCACCTTGATGAGTATCAGGCCGGTGAGGCCGAGCGCGTAGGCGACCAGCGCCTGGCGCGTCATGGCGGCGTCGAAGACGGTGAAATGGCCGTAGCGGAACAGCGTGTTGGTCAACGGCCCCGCCAGCATGCCTAGCCCGAGCGTGGCGGGCAGCGCCAACAGCAGCGTCAGACGGATGCCCCAATCCAATAGCCCGCTATAGGCGGCGTGGTCGCCTTCGAGCGCGTGCCGGGCGAGCGACGGCAGCAAAATGGTGCCGAGCGCGGCGCCGAGCACGCCGGTGGGAAACTCCATCAGCCGGTCGGCGTAATACATCCACGACACGCTGCCGCTGGGCAGGAACGACGCGAAGGTCGAGTTGAGGAGCAGCGAGATCTGCGCCACCGACACGCTGAAGATGGCGGGCAGCATGCGTCCGACCATGCGCCAGGCGGCGCGGTCGGAGAGATCGAGCCGCGGCCGTGGCAGCAGATCGAGGCGCTTGAGCGCCATGAGCGGGTAGGCAAGCTGCAGGCAGCCGCCGACGAACGTCGCCCAGGCCAGCGCCATGACCGGCGGCGTGAAGCGGTGCGCGAGGCCGAGCGCGAAGGCGATGAAGGTGAGATTGAGGATGGCCGGCGTGAAGGCCGGAATGCCGAAACGGCTCCAGGCGTTGAGAATGCTGCCGGCCAGCGACGACAGCGAGATCAGAACGATGTAGGGCAGGGTGACGCGCACAAGCGCCACGGTCAGGGTGAACGTCGCGCCGTCGCGGCCGAAGCCGGGCGCCATGAGCCAAACCAGCGCCGGCGCGGCGAGCATGGCCAGCGCGGTGAACACGGTCAGCGCGAGGCCGAGGGTGGCGGCAAGCCGGGCGATGAAGGCGCGGGTTTCCGCATGGCTCTTGCCATGGCGATGTTCGTTCAGCATCGGCACCAGGGCTTGGGCGAACGCGCCCTCGGAGAACAGCCGGCGCAGCAGGTTGGGCAGCTTGAACGCCACGAAGAAGGCATCGGTGGCGACCCCTGCGCCGAATTGGCGCGCGATGAGCGCGTCGCGCGCAAAACCGAGGATGCGCGACAACAGGGTGATGCTGCTGACCCGGGCCAGCGTTTTGAATAAATTCATGCCAGTGAAGCAGGGGGAGGGCGAAAGGCCTCAAGTGTAGCGTAAAGCCCGGCCCACGTTGTTTTTCCCGCCGCCGCGCCACCGTGTTGGCCCCCTGTCGGGATTCTTCTTGCAAAACTACAACTTAAAGCATAAAATCGCGGGTTTCAGATTCAGTTCACCAGGAGAAAGTTTCATGGCTAATAGCGCACAAGCTCGCAAGCGTGCACGCCAGGCTCTCATGCAGCGCGCGCACAACGCCAGCCTGCGCACTGCGTTCCGTACCGCAGTGAAGAAGGTCATCAAGGCTATCGAAGGCGGCGACAAGGCTGCCGCGCGCGAAGTCTTCCAAGCGTCGGTTAAGGTCATCGACCGTATCGCCGACAAGGGCGTGTTCCACAAGAACAAAGCCGCTCGCCATAAGAGCCGTCTGTCCGCCCAGATCAAGGCCATGGCTGCCTAAGCTGTTCGGCCGTACAGACATACGCAATAAGGCTCCGCAAGGAGCCTTTTGTGTTTTTGGCCGCGCGCGGCGCTTACGCGGGCTCGGCCAGCAACGCCGCGGCGGCGCGCGCCATCTCGCCTTCCTCGTCGGTCGGCACGATGTAGGCGTGGCGCAGGCTCGTCGGCGCGGTCAGCCGCCGCGCCTGCGCGAGGTTGGCCGACAGATCGAGCTCGAAACCGAGCCAAGACAGCTGTTTCAACACCCGCGCGCGGATTTCCGGCGAGCGCTCGCCAATGCCGGCGGTAAAGATCAGCGCATCGATGCCTTTCATGCAGGCGGCCAAGGCGCCGATTTCGCGCACGACGCGATAGCAGAACAACTCCACCGCCTCGCGCGCCGCCGGCAGCGTGCTGGTCAGCAGCTGGCGCATGTCGGCCGATAGCCCGGAAACCCCCAAGAGCCCCGAATTCTTATACAGCTCGCGCCGCACCTCGCGCACCCCCATGCCTTCGTGCTCCATCCAGTAAAGCAGCACTTCCGGATCGATCGCGCCAGGCCGGGTCGACATCATTAAGCCTTCGACGGTGGAAAACCCCGTGCTCGCCGCCACACTCTCGCCGCTGGCCAGCGCGCAGGCGCTGGCGCCGCTGCCGAGGTGACACACCACCACGCGCGCCTGATCGAGTCCGAGCGCGGGCAAACGGCGCGCGATCGATGCATAGGACAGGCCGTGAAAGCCGTAGCGGCGGATTCCCTCGTCATGCCAATGGCGCGCGATGCCGAAGCGGGTGGCGACCTCCGGTTGCGTGGCATGAAACGCGGTGTCGAAGCAGGCGATTTGGCATAGCGCGGCGTCGAGCGCGCTGAAGGCGTCGATCACGGCCAGGCTGACCGGCTGATGCAGGGGGGCCAGCGGCACCCATTCCTCCATGCGCTCGCGCACGTCGCCGGTCAACCGCACCGGCTGCGTATAGACGCCGCCGCCATGCACCACGCGGTGCACCACGGTGTCGACGCGCATGCGGTGGTCGGCCAGTGTGTTGATCATCGCCGCGACCGAAGCCTCCTTGCCCGGTTCCTGCAAGGGTTTTTCCTCCAGACGATTGCCGCGGGCATCCGATAAGGTGAGGACGCTGCCGGCGGCGTCGCCGAAACGGTCGATCAGGCCGTCAACCAGCAAGTCGGCGCCATTGTCGGCGTAGACACGGAATTTGAGCGTCGCGGATCCGGCGTTGACGGCAAGCAGGCTAGGCCTCATGCGATTTTCCCGATCTTGCGCCGGCGATGCGCCAGCAGGTTGGCGATGGCGGCCGATGCCAGGCGGCCGGGTGCGTCTTCGGAACGGCTGGTGAGCACGATGGGCGCGCGCGCGCCCATGACGATGCCCGCCGAGGCCGCCGCGGCGAGATAGGTCAGCTGTTTGGCCAGCATGTTGCCCGATTCGAGGTCCGGCACCAGCAAAATATCCGGACTCCCGGCCACCGGCGAAACGATGCCCTTGGTGTCGGCCGCTTGCAGCGAGATGGCGTTGTCGAAGGCCAAGGGGCCATCCAGCACCGCTCCCCGGATCTGGCCGCGGTCGGCCATTTTGCACAGCGCGGCGGCGTCGACCGTGGAGGCGATTTCCGGTGTGATGGTCTCCACCGCGGACAGGATGGCGACCTTGGGTTCGGCAATGCCGAGCGAATGGCATAAATCGATGGCGTTCTGGCAGATGTCGCGCTTGGTCATCAGGTCGGGGCTGATGTTGATGGCGGCATCGGTGATGAACAGGTAGCGCGGGTAGCTCTCCACCCGCATGATGAAGACATGACTGATACGGCGGTCGGTGCGAATCCCGGTGTTGCGCGCCAGGATCTCGGTCATGAATTCGTCGGTGTGCAGGCTGCCCTTCATCAGGATGTCCGCCGCGCCTTCGCGCACCAGCGAAACGGCCGTTTCGGCGGCGGCGTGGCTGTGGGGCGCATCGATGATTTCGATATCCTGCAGGTTGATTTCGATGTCTTCCGCCAGGCGGCGGATTTTGCTTTCCGGGCCGATCAAAATCGGTGTGGCCACCCCGTCCAGCAGGGTGTCGACGGCGCCTTGCAGCGACTCGCGGCTGCATGGGTGCGCCACCGCCATGGGCAGCGGCCCCAGCCGTTTGGCTTCGTCACGGATGTCCTCGAAGGCGTGCGTATCGCGTAGCAACATGGAGACTCCCCTGTTCGATGTCATTAAGCCATGATATTGAAGCCGCCGTCGACGTAGACCGTGGCGCCGGTCAGGGCGCGCGCGGCGTCGGAGATCAGAAAAGCGGCGACTTGACCGACATCCTCGATGTCCACCAGACGGCTTTGCGGCGCGCGCGCGATGGCCTCGCTGATCAGACTGTCGAAGTGGGCGATGCCCGAGGCGGCGCGGGTCTTCAGCGGTCCGGGCGAGAGCGCGTGCACGCGAATGCCCTTGGGACCGAGCTCGTGCGCCATATAGCGGCTGACGCTTTCCAGCGCGGCTTTGACGGGGCCCATGATGTTGTAATTTTCCACCACTTTGTCGGAGCCGTAGTAGCTCATGGTCAGCAGCGTGCCGCCGGCCGACATCAATGGTTCGGCATGGTGCGCGAGTTCCAGGAAGGAGTAGCAGGATACGCGCATCGCTTGCTGGAAGCCGGGCAGCGAACAATCCACCACGCGGCCGTGCAGATCCTCCATTGGGCAGTACGCGATCGAGTGCACGACGAAATCCAGTTTCCCCCAGGTTTGCCGTATTTGCTCGAACACCGCGCTCATCTGATCAGGCTCTTCGACGTTGAGCGGCAGAACCAGCTGCGCGTCCAGGCCTTCGGCCAAGGGGCGGACGTATTTCTCCGCTTTTTCGTTCAAATAGGTGACCGCGAGTTCGGCGCCGTGTTCGCGCAATACGCTGGCGCAGCCGTAGGCGATGCTTTGGTCGTTGGCGATGCCGACCACCAGTCCCTTCTTACCTGCGATGATGTTGCCAATGCCGTCCATGAAACCTCCATGCCAGATGAATGCTTCATGTTAGCTGGATATTGTTGCAATGCAATATACGCGACACGTCCGTCGGCAAGGTGGCTGCGATAACGCGCGTTGTCAGATATAATCCTGCATTCTCCTTGAGTTTGCGCCGGTTGACCTCATCTGCGCCTCAGGTGCGGTAGCCGGGCGCCGCCCTTTCGATCGAGCCCCGGGTTTGTGAATGCCATGATTGCGGAGTATGCAATATGCCGATTTATGAGTACCGCTGCGACGACTGTGGCAGCCAAAAAGAACACCTGCAAAAAATGACCGACGAGCAGATCGCCCAATGCCCGTCCTGCGGCAGCACCAAGTATCGCAAGCTGCTGTCGGCCGCCGGTTTTCAATTGAAGGGCAGCGGCTGGTACGCCACCGACTTCAAGGGCGGCGGCTGTCCGGCGGCGTCCGATGCCGCCTCGGGTGGCCATAGCTGTTCCGGAGCTTGCAATCACGGCTGATATGAAACCGATCAAGATGACCCTCAAGGGGTATTTGGTCACAGGCCTGTTGCTGTGGCTGCCGCTGGCGGTGACGCTGTGGGTGCTGAACCTGATCGTCGGCACGCTGGATCAGACGCTCAACCTGCTGCCGGACGCATGGCGCCCCGAGCACCTGATCGGCGTCAACATTCCCGGCATGGGCGTGATCTTCGCGGTGCTGGTGCTGTTGGGCACCGGCATGTTGACGGCCAACGTGCTGGGCCAGCGCTTGCTGATGTTCTGGCACGGCGTGATTTCGCGCACGCCGGTGGTCAAGTCGATCTACAACAGCGTCAAGCAGGTCAGCGACACCTTGCTGTCCGATTCCGGTCAGGCGTTCCGCCGCGCGCTGCTGGTGCGTTTTCCCCACCAGGATGCCTGGACCGTGGCGTTCCAGACCGGCCGGCCGTCCGATGGCGTGGCGCCGCTCTTGGGTGAGGACGAATATGTCAGCGTCTACGTGCCGACCACGCCGAACCCGACTTCCGGCTACTTCATCATGGTGGCGAGAAAAGATACGCGCGAGTTGGATATGAGCGTCGACGAGGCGCTGAAATATGTGATCTCCATGGGGGTGGTGGCGCCTCAGCCTGGGCGCAAGCGCTGACCGTTCACCGGCCGCCGCCGCTTGGCGGTTTTTTGCTGTTCATGCGACGGACTTTCCGCTGACGGGGCGCCGGATTTTGTTTCGGCGCCCAAACGCGTTAAGCTACCCCTCTTTACGAATTTGAATGAATTGAAGCGATTGTAACTATGCGAACCGATTACTGCGGACTGATTGACAAGAAATATCTGGGCCAGACCGTGACGGTCAAAGGCTGGGCGCATCGCCGCCGCGACCATGGCGGCGTGATCTTCATCGACCTGCGCGACCGCGAGGGCCTGGTGCAGGTGGTGATCGATCCGGATACGCCGGAAGCCTTCGCCACAGCTGACGCCAGCCGCAACGAGTTCGTGCTGTCGATTACCGGGATCGTACGCGAGCGTCCTGCCGGTACGCACAATACCAATCTGATTTCGGGCGAAATCGAGATCCTGGCCAAAGCCATCGAAGTGCTCAATACCGCCGCCACGCCACCGTTCCAGATCGACGATGAAGGTCTGTCGGAAAACGTGCGCCTGACCCACCGCGTCATCGATCTGCGCCGGCCGCAAATGCAGAAGAACCTGCGCTTGCGTTACCGCGTCGCCATGGGTGTGCGCCAGTATCTGGACCACATGGGCTTCATCGACATCGAAACGCCGATGCTGACCCGCTCGACGCCGGAAGGCGCCCGAGATTATCTGGTGCCCTCGCGCGTGCATCCGGGCGAATTCTTCGCCCTGCCGCAATCGCCGCAGCTGTTCAAGCAACTGCTGATGGTGGCCGGCTTCGACCGTTACTATCAAATCACCAAATGCTTCCGCGACGAGGACCTGCGTGCCGATCGTCAGCCGGAATTCACCCAGATCGATATCGAGACCTCGTTCCTGTCCGAAAACGAGATCATGGACATCACCGAAGGCATGACGCGCGAGATTTTCCGCGATGTGCTGGGCGTCGATCTGCCCGCCTTCCCGCGTATGACCTATGCCGATGCGATGTTCTATTACGGTTCCGATAAGCCGGATATGCGTGTGCCGCTCGCCTTCACCGAACTGACCGATCTGATGAAGACGGAGTCGTTCAAGGTGTTCCGCGCCGCCGCCGACCTGGCCAACGGCCGCGTCGCCGCGCTGCGCATTCCGGGCGGCGCCTCGCTGTCGCGCAAGGAAATCGACGATTACACCCAATTCGTTTCCATCTATGGCGCCAAGGGCCTGGCTTATATCAAGGTCAATGACGTGAGCAAGCTGACCAACGGCGAGGACAGCGGTCTGCAGTCGCCGATCGTCAAGTTCTTGTCCGAGGCTGCACTGGCCGAAATCATCAAGCGCACCGAGGCGCAAAACGGCGACTTGATCTTCTTCGGCGCCGATCGCGCCAAGGTGGTCAACGAGTCGCTGGGCGCGCTGCGCATCAAGATCGGCCACGAGAAGGGCTTTGCCAGCAAGGAATGGAAGCCGCTGTGGGTGGTGGACTTCCCGATGTTCGAGTATGACGAGGACGACGACCGCTGGACCGCTTGCCACCATCCGTTCACCTCGCCCAAGCCGGGGCACGAGAACCTGCTGGAAAGCGCGCCTGGCGACTGCCTGGCTCGCGCCTACGACATGGTGCTCAACGGTTGGGAAATCGGCGGCGGTTCGATTCGTATCCACCGCGCCGAGGTGCAGGAAAAGGTATTCGCCGCGCTGAAGATTTCGCCGGAGGAGCAGCAGAACAAGTTCGGCTTCCTGCTCGACAACCTGAAGTTCGGCGCGCCGCCACATGGCGGCCTGGCTTTCGGTTTGGATCGCCTGGTGACGCTGATGGCGGGCGCCGAGTCTATTCGCGACGTGATCGCCTTCCCCAAGACGCAGCGCGCGCAGTGCCTGTTGACGCAGGCGCCCAACCGCGTCGACGACAAGCAGTTGCGCGAGCTCAATCTACGCTTGCGCAAAACCGAAGAGGCTTGATGCCGCTTGGCATGATGTTGCTAAAATCGAACGGGCGCCCCAGCGGGCGCCTGTTTTTTTGTCTCGGCCAAAATGTGGGTAACACATTGATATGTCAAGCATATTGACAAAGTTTATTAACCCGATATGAATTTACTATTTCCTGTTCTCCAGGGCCTACGCTATAAATATGCCAACTCCTGGCGCTAGACGCCACACAGATGCTAAAAAGGAGATCCATGATGGCAGTACTCGTTGGTAAGCAAGCGCCGTTTTTCCATGATGAAGAAAAACGTTTCGCCGCCGTACTGGGCGATGGCCAGATCGTAGAAAACTATAATTTTCAAAAAGCCGCCGCAGGCAAATATGCCGTGGTGTTCTTCTACCCTCTGGATTTCACGTTCGTGTGCCCGTCGGAACTGATCGCCTTCGATCATCGACTCGAAGAATTTAAAAAGCGAAATGTCGAGGTCATTGGCGTATCGATTGATAGCGAGTTTACCCACAACGCATGGCGTAACACCGCCATCGAAAAGGGCGGCATTGGGCAAGTGGGGTACACCCTGGTCGCCGACGTCAACCACGCGCTGGCGCGCGCCTTCGACGTCGAATCGGAAGAGGGTCCGGCTTTCCGCGGCACCTTCCTGATCGACAAGAGCGGCGTCGTACGTCATCAAGTGGTGAACGATATGCCGTTGGGCCGTAACATCGACGAAGCGCTGCGCATGGTTGATGCGCTGCAGTTCTTCGAAGAGCACGGCGATGTATGCCCGGCTGGTTGGAACAAGGGGCAGAAGGCCATGCAGGCAAGCATTAGCGGCGTGGCATCTTACCTGGCGGAAAACGCGCAGTCGCTGTAAAGAGAAAACAAGACGTCCGTGTCGTCAGCACGGGCAGGAAGCCAGCCGCTTAGGCTGGCTTTTTTGTGTTTATTCGTTATGATAAATGGGTAGTGCGAGTGGAGCACATCGTGGCGACGAGTGAACTGAACCCCCAGCTGGCCAAGTGGCTCGGCGCGTTCAACGAGCGCGTTGAACGCATGTTGGCCGCTGGCTACAAGCCGACGGCCATCGGCGCGCGTGAAGCACTGGCGGGGGTGACGCGGCAACTGACACCGGATGGGCCGGCTGTCGCCTGGGTCAATGACGATCTCATTGCGGGACGCGACTACACGGTGCCTGTGCGCATCTATCACCCCGCGCCGGAGGCGGCTCGTCCCGTGGTGTTGTTCTTGCACGGCGGCGGCCATACCGCCGGCGGCGTGACGGTCTATGATCCTATTTGCCGCCGGCTGGCCGCCGACAGCGGGCAGGTGGTGGTGGCGGCGGAATACCGCCTGGCGCCGGAGAACCCCTATCCGGCCGCGCTTCTGGATGCGTACACCGTGGCGAAGGGGGTGTTTGCCCTGTTGCAGGCGCGGCAACTGCCGTTCACTTTCCGGCTGGCCTTGGTGGGCGACTCCGCCGGCGGCGCGCTGGCGGCCACGCTCTCGGCGCGGTTGCAATACGAGCCGGCGGTGCCGCTGACCCATCAGGTGTTGTGCTATCCCTGTCTCGATTACACGATGGCCACACCGTCGATGGCTGAAAATGGGGAAGGGTATTTTCTGACGCGGGCGCGCATCGCCTGGTATTTCGATCAGTACTTTCAGCATGGCGAAGACCGCCGCGCGGCCTCGCCGTTGTTCATGCCCATCGGCCCTCATATGCCGGCCACACTGGTGATCAGCGCGGGCTTCGATCCGCTGCGCGACGAGGCCGGCCAATACTTGCAGCGCATGCGCGCGGCGGGCGTCCGCGCCGAGCATCTGCATTTGCCGGATATGTTGCATGCCTTTCTGAATATGGCCGATTTGGCGCCCGCCGCCTGCGATCAGACCTACCGCCGCATTTCCGCCTTTCTGGCCTGAAGCGGCATGGCGGACGGGGGCGCTTGATCGAGGATGATGCGCACCGGCGTCATTTGAATCAGCGCCGCCACGAGCGTCGCCAACGCGCAGCCGACCCACAGCGTGGTGCCGCCGGCGGTGCCGTAAATCCAGGCGCCCAATGCCGGCGCGAACAGCGTGCGGCCCGCCCAGGCCGCACTGTAAAGCCCCATGTAGCTGCCCCGTAACCGTCCCTCGGATCGCCGCATCACCAGTTGGATGAACGCCGGCGAGATCAACAGCTCCGAAGTGGTCTGCGCGATGACCATCAAAATTGGCCAGATGGGCTGCGGGCCGACGAGCAGCAGCAGATAACTCAAACCGGTCAAGATGACGCCCCATTGCGCGCAGCGGCCCACGCCCCAGTGGTACATGCGGTGGGCGATCGGCACTTGCAGGAACACCACCATCAGGCCGTTGATGGAAAACAGCACCCCGAGCCAGCTGGGGCCGAGATGGTTGTATTCGGCCAAGTACAGGCCGACCACCGAGTAGAGCTGATCGAACACCGCCGCCGCGACCACCATGCCGCACATCAAGCGCAGATAGGGTATGTCGCGCCACGGGCTCAGATGCGCCAGACTGGCTCCTGGGTCTTCGCTATGGCGCCGTTCCAGCACAACCGGCACGCGGCGGTAGGCCAGCGCGAGCCAGATGCCGGCGATCCCGGTGGCGATGCCGTTACTGAGATAAACCCACTGAAATCCCAGCGATGCGAGAAAACCGCCGGTTACGCCGCTCAATGCCACGCCGAGGTTGATGGCGACGCGCAGCATGCCTTGTGCCTGCGGGCGTCGCGCCGGGGGGCAGGGCTCCATCGTCAAACGTTGATTGACCGGCCGGAAGGCCCCGTCGCAGAAGCCGGACACCAACAGCACCGGCGCGAATAGCCACAGGGGAATCCGGGTGGCCAGCACCAACAAGGACAGTGCCGAGCCGGCAAGGAACAGCTTGGACAAGCGTCGGCTGTCGTAGCGGTCGGACAGGCTGCCGCCGCCATACGCGCCGATCAGACAGCCAAAGCCATAGGCCGACACCATGGTGCCGACCCAACGGTAGCTGACGCCGTAGTCGGCATGCAGATACAACGGCAGAAACAGCTTGGCCATGCCGCCCATGTTGTTGACCAGCGAGCAGACCAGTTGGATGTAAACCGAGCGGGGGAGTCCGCGGTAGGGCTCGATCAGTTGTCGCCAGGTCGTGCGCAGCGTTGCCGCCATGTAAACAGACTTTCTGCTAAATTTGTCGTTGTTAGTAACACTTCTAAACCATTGAGGGCACAAACAGCGTAGGCGTATGGATACGCTATAAGGGAAGCTGTTGCTCAACGGTGTGCATCATGCGCGCCTGTGCCGCCGCGGCCGGATGGATGCCATCCGGCTGAAATTGACTCAAGTCGCCGGCGAATCCCGCCATCAGGCTGGGCACATAGGCAAGACGGGCTTGGCGCGCCAGCCGCTCATAGACCGCGTGGAACGCTTGCGTGTAGGCCGCGCCGTAATTGGGCGGCAACTCGATGCCGACGAGCAGTACCCGCGCATGGGCCAGCCGACAGAGTTGAATCATGCGCTGCAGGTTGGTTTGCATGGCCGGTAGCGGCAGACCGCGCAGCCCATCGTTGCCGCCGAGCTCCAGCACGACCCAGTCCGGTTTGTGTTCGGCGAGCGCCTGTGGCAGGCGGGTTAGACCGCCCGCGGTGGTTTCGCCGGATACGCTGGCGTTGATTACCCGATGGCGCGGCGCCAGACGCTGCGTCAGCAGACTGACCCAGCCCTGGCCCGGCAGTAGGCCATAGCCGGCCGAGATGCTGTCGCCGAACACCATGACGGTGGCGGCCTGCAACGGGGCTGCCAGACAGAACAGCAGAAGCCAGTACGAGACGTAACGAAGGGGGCGCGCGCATATCGCCATGAGTCAGCATCCGAAAAAAGCAGTACTGTCTGCCGTGCATGTGGCACGGCATATTCTATTTCAACACGAAACAATCCCCATTCTGCATGACGTTTGTTTGGATGTATACCAAGGCGATAGCGTAGCAATCGTCGGCGTTTCCGGCTCGGGCAAATCGACGCTGTTGTCGCTTTTGGCCGGGCTGGATCTGCCCTCGGCCGGCACCGTCTCGCTGTTCGATCAGCCTTTGGCCGCGCTCGACGAAGACGGCCGGGCTCTGCTGCGCCGTCGCCATGTCGGGTTCGTGTTTCAAAATTTCCAGTTGATGCCGCAACTCTCCGCGCTGGAAAACGTGATGCTGCCGCTGGAGCTTGCCGGGACGCCGCGCGCGCGGGATTTGGCGCGCGCGATGTTGGAACGGGTTGGGCTGGGGGAGCGCATGCGGCACTATCCGCGGTTGCTGTCCGGCGGCGAGCAGCAGCGCGTGGCGCTGGCGCGCGCCTTTGTCGGCCGGCCGGCACTGTTGTTCGCCGACGAGCCCACCGGCAACTTGGACCCCGCCTCCGGGGCACAGGTGATCGATTTGTTGTTCGAGTTGAATCGCGAGCAGGGCACGGCGCTGGTGCTGGTGACGCATGACGCGGATCTCGCCGCGCGTTGCCGCTCGGTCTATCGCCTATCGCAAGGCCGGCTGCAGGCGGATCCGCGATGAAAGGCTTGCGCATGGCGTGGCGCTTCGGTTGGCGCGAAGGCGTATCGGGCGAGTTGACCTTGCTTGTGCTGGCATTGCTGCTGGCCGTCTGCGCCACCAGCAGCGTGGCATTCTTTGCCGACCGCGTCCGACAGGGCTTGGTGCTGCGCGCCAATCAGCTGATGGCGGCCGATATGGTGATCAATGCCGATACGCCATTGCCGCCGGCGCTCGCCGACGAGGCGCGCCGGAACGGCTTGCAAGTCAGCGGCAGCGTGACGTTCCCTTCGATGGCGATGGCCGCCGGACCGGTCGCCTTGGCCAGCTTGCGCGCGGTGCCGGGCAATTATCCGTTGCGGGGCGACATGCGCATCGGTCTGGCCGACGGCCGCGTGCGCCAGGGCGCGCTCAGGCCCGGGCCAGGCGAGGCCTGGGCCGACCCGCGGCTGATGACGCGGCTGTCCGTGCGGCTCGGCGATACGATCGAGATCGGTCAGCGGCGCTTGCGGCTCACGGCCGTGTTGCTGCGCGAGCCGGATAGCGCGCTGGACACGTTCGCCCTGATGCCGCGTTTGCTGTTCAATCAGACCGACCTGGGCGCCACCGGGTTGATGGGGCCGGGCGCAAGGGCGCAGTGGCGCTTGATGGTCAGCGGGCCCTTGGCCGCGGTCAACGCCTGGGGGCGCGCCATCGCGCCCCGCTTGCCCGCCGGGGCGCGTATCGAGAATGTGGAGGAAGCGCGCCCTGAACTGCGCAACGCCATGGATCGCGTGCGCCGCTTTCTCGGCTTGACCGCGATGCTGACCGTGACGTTGGCGGCCGGCGCGATGGTGCTCGCGGTCAGGCGTTATGTGGCGCGCCATTGGCAATCCGTAGCGGTGTTGCGCTGTCTTGGCGCCACGCAGCGGGAACTCGCCACGGTGTTTACGCTGTTGTTCGCCGTGCTCGGCTTGGCCAGCGGGGCGCTCGGCGCTGGGCTCGGTTATGCGCTCCAGGAAGCCCTGACGCGAATGGCGATTCCGGACGCGCGCGACGCGCTGCCTCCGCCGGCGGCCTGGTTGTTTGCATTGGGGCCGGTGACCGCATGGGTTCTGCTGTGCGGGTTGGCGCTGCCCGCTTTGGCGGCGCTGTACCGTGTCCCGCCCTGGGCGGCGCTACGCGACGAATGGACACCGAGATCGGTCAGTATGGGGCTCCCGCCGTTGGCGATCCTGGCTTTGGTTGCCTTGTCGTTGTGGCAAGTCGGCGATTGGCGGTTGGCGGGGTGGTTGTTCGCCGGGCTTTGCGGCTATTTCCTGCTGGCCGGTCTCGCGGCTTGGGGCATGGTGCGCGGCACGCGGCGGCTGGCGCACGGCGGCGGCGCCATCGGATGGCGCTTCGGCGTGGCGGCTTTGGCGCGCCGGCCTTGGCTGGCCGTGTTGCAAGTGGTGGGGTTGTCCATGGGGCTGTTGGCATTGCTCACGCTGACGGTGGTGCGCACCGATCTGCTCGATACCTGGCGCCGTGGCGTGCCGGTCGACGCCCCCAATCAGTTCGTCATCAATCTACAGCCGGATCAGGTGCCGGCTGTCGACGCGGCGTTTGCCACGGCGGGACTGCCGCCGCCAGCGCTTTCACCGATCGCACGCGGCCGCCTGGTGGCGATCAACGGACTGCCGGTCCGTCCGGCGCAATTCGCACCAGGGGAAGCGCAGCGGTTGGCGGCGCGCGAATTCAATCTGTCCTGGCGGGACGATCTGCCGCCCGCCAATCAACTGGCGGCGGGCCGCTGGTGGACGGCGGGCGCGAGCGGCGAGTTTTCGGTCGAACAGGGACTGGCGCAGAAACTGGCGATCAGGCTGGGCGATCGGCTGGCATTCGATGTGGCGGGTTCGCGGCTAGCGGGGCGGGTGACGAGTTTACGTACCGTGGCCTGGGATAGTTTCCGCGTCAATTTCTTCGTTTTGATGCCGCGTACCATGTTGGCGGGACGGGAAACCAGCCTGGTGACCAGTTTCTACCTGCCGCCGGCGCGGCGCGTCTTCGCCGATCTACTGGTGCGGCGTTTTCCCAATCTGACGGTCATCGACGTAACCGCCGTGCTGGAGCAACTGCGCGCGGTGATCGACCGGCTGGCGCAGACGGTGGAGGCGCTGTTCCTCCTGACACTGGCCGCCGGCGTGCTGGTGCTGTGGACCGCGCTGAGCGCCACCGGCGACGAGCGCTTGCGCGACGCGGGCTTGATGCGTGCGTTGGGCGCGTCCCGCCGGCAACTGCGCACGGTGATGATGGCGGAGCTTTTGTGGCTAGGGGCTTTTACCGGGCTCTTGGCCGGCGCCGGCGCGATGGCGCTGGGAGGCTTGGCCGGGTGGAAGCTGTTTGATCTGCCGTTTGCGCTCGACGGGCGTTTGCCCTTCCTCGGCCTGCTCTGCGGCGTCGTATTGGTGCCGCTTGCCGGCTGGCCGCTGTTGCGCCGTGTGTTGCGGCAATCCCCGCTCTCGACGTTGCGCGCGCGTTGAACTGGAAAAAAGGACAGGTGTGAGCTTTGATGAAATGTATTTTCGGGGAGGATCCATGATGGAATTCGCTGAAGTCAAACCGGAACATTTCATTACTTTGTCGCGCGACCCACATCCGCATATTTTGATCGACCGCTATCTGATGCAGCTATGCGGTGGCGGTACGACGGCGCCGGCTTATCACAAAAAAGTCATGGCCGCGGCTGGCTGGAAGCATCACAGCTTGACGCCGTTCACCAAATATCCCGCTGAAGCCAGTGTCGCCTATAACCGCGTGCGCGATGCGTTGCGTGCCTGCGATCAGACGCCGGATGCGCTTCTGGTCGCGCTGGGCGGTGAGGCGGCAGACCCGATGCGGGAGTGATGGCTCTAAGCCTGTCCCAGCGCCAGCGCGATCCGATCGGCGCTGGCCAGACTCCAGCGGTCGAGTATGCCCAATATGTCCTCGCGGTTGGCGGGGTGGCGTTGCGCCGACAGGGTCAACTCGGCGCTGCCGGCCAGGGCGATATGGCTGTGCGCGTCCGCGACCTGGCCCACGGCCTGAACGCGCGTCAGGTAATGCGCCATGCCGTCGCCGAGCTCGGCCAAATTCAATACGGTTTCCACAGGCTGCGTGCGCGCGTCGTAGGCCAGCGCGAGCGTCAGCCGCATTGCATCGGCCGTTGGCGCGTCCGCCACCGTCAAGCCATGCGCGCGTAGCGCCTCCGTCATGGCCTGACGGAAGTGATGGTCGAGCGGATTGCCTGGCAGCGCGCGCAGCAATAGCCAATCGCCGTTATCTCCCGGTGCCAGAAAGGACAGCGGTTCGATCAGCACGCTATGGTAGTTGCTCAAATCGATGCCTGGACGGAGGAAGCTGCAGCGGTCAGGGTGCGCCATCGAGATATTGAATGCGCTGGCCGGCAGGGCGGAGAGCGGTTGCATCGCCTGCGCGCCATTGGGTAGAGATAACGCCGACCAGGCTACCAGTGCACAGGCCAGCTTATAAAAAGCATTCATTCAACGCTCATCTATGCTTAGGGTTTAAAAGAGACCATTGAGATATCTATTGGTTCCAAAACCTATACATTTGCATGGTCGGCAGCCGTCCCGCGTCTGGTATCATGCACGTACTTTTCCCTGCTGGCGCTTGGCCGGCGGGTCGTATTGACTTCGTGGACGCAGTTTGACTATGAGATGGTTGATTCGCTTGATGCTGGTGGCGGTGCTCACGGCACTGGTCTGGTTTTCCTGGGTGGTGTTCGTGCCGGTGGAGCCGCCGACCTCGCCTTACGCCATCACGGTCGGCCCCAGCCGTACCTTGTCGCAAGTCGCGCATAGTCTGAAGCAGGAGGGCGTCATCAGAAGCCGTGACGTCATGGTGTTGCTGGCGCGTCTGCAGGGTACCGACCGCCGCATCAAGGCCGGGCTGTACCGCTTCCAGGGGCCGATCAGCCTGTGGGAGATCCTGCAGCGCTTCGCCGCCGGCAATCCTGACGAGGCCAGCATTACCGTCGTGGAAGGCTGGACGTTCCACCAGTTCCGCGTCGCCGTCGATCAAAGTCCGGACGTGCAGCATGACAGCACCGGCCTCGACGACGCCACGCTGTTGGCGCATATCGGCGCCAGCGAGCCGCAGGCGGAGGGATTGTTCTTTCCCAGCACCTATTATTTCACGCCGGGATCCAGTGATATCGATCTGTATCGCCGCGCTTATGCCACCATGCAGCATAAGCTGCTCGAGGCGTGGCAAGCGCGCGCCAACGGCCTGCCGATCACCTCGCCCTATCAGCTGCTGACGTTGGCCAGTTTGGTGGAAAAGGAGACCGCCCGCGCCGCGGACCGCACCTTGATCGCCGCCGTGTTCGTCAACCGGCTGAACAAGAATATGCGTCTGCAGACCGACCCTTCGGTCATTTATGGGATGGGCGACGCGTATCGCGGTAACATCTCCAAAGCCGACCTGCGGCGCGATACGCCATACAATACCTATACCCGCAACGGTTTGACGCCGACGCCGATTGCGTTGCCGGGCGCGGCGTCGCTGCTGGCCGCCGCGCACCCGGCGGCCAGTGACGTGCTGTATTTTGTGGCGCGCGGCGACGGCGGCAGTTATTTCTCGCAAACGCTAGACGAGCATAACGATGCAGTACGTAAATTCATTCTGAAGAAGGGCAACTGATCGATGCCTCCCCGTTTTATCACCCTTGAAGGTATCGACGGTGCCGGCAAGAGCTCGCATTTGGACTTCATCCGCCAGTGGCTCGCCGAGCGCGGCATCGAGACGGTATTCACCCGCGAGCCGGGCGGCACCGACCTGGCCGAAAAATTGCGCGCGCTCTTGCTTGCGCCGGACACCGACGTCTCGCTGGAAACGGAGACCCTGCTTCTGTTCGCCGCGCGGCAGGACCATATTCAGCGCGTGATCCGTCCCGCTTTGGCTGCCGGACGGTGGGTGGTGTCCGATCGTTTTACCGATGCCTCCTTCGCCTATCAGGGGGGCGGGCGCGGGTTGGCTGGCGAACGCATTGCCGTGTTGGCCGACTGGGTGCAACAGGGGCTCGAACCTGATCTGACGTTGTTGTTCGACGTACCGACCGACGTGGCGCAAGAGCGCATGGCCGCCACGCGCTCGCTCGACCGCTTCGAGCGCGAAGCGCGCGATTTCCATGAGCGCGTGCGTGAGGCGTATCTCGCGCGCGCCGCGCAATACCCCCGCTTTTGCGTGCTGGATTCGAGCCGCGCCCTCGAGGCCGTGCGCGCCGACATCGCTGCCCGCCTCTCGGGGCTGCTGATGGAGCAACGCTGATGCGCTACCCCTGGCAGAAGGCGGATTGGCAGCGTATCAACCGGGAGCGGGACCGGTTGCCCAACGCCTGGCTCTTGACCGGGCTTGCCGGCATCGGCAAGTCGGCTTTTGCCGAGGAGCTGGCGCGATCGTTGTTGTGCGACCGGCCCGGACCGGATCATGCGGCTTGCGGCGAATGCGAATCCTGCCGGTGGTTTGCGCTGGGCAGTCATCCCGATTATCGCCGGCTGTCGCCGGTAGAGGCCGAGGACGAGGACAAGGCCGGGCGCAAATTGCCGGTTATCAAGATCGAGGCCGTGCGCGAGATGATCGAGTTCGCCCATCTGACGTCGCATCGCCATGGCCAGCGCGTGGTGCTGGTGGAGCCCGCCGAAGCGCTCAACCCCGCCGCGGGCAATGCGCTGTTGAAAATTCTGGAGGAGCCGCCAGCGGATGTGTTGTTCCTGCTGGTGGCGCATGCGCCGCAGCGTCTGTTGCCGACGATCCGCAGCCGCTGCCGTCAGTTCGCCATGACCGCGCCGGCAGCGGACGAGGCGCTGGCATGGTTGCATGGGCAAGGCGTGGCGGACCCGGCGACGGAGCTCGCGCATCACGGCGGCGCGCCGTTGTTCGACCACGACCCGACGTTGGCGGCCGCGCGCAAAGCGTTCGTCGAGGGGTTGATCCAACCGACGCTGGCCAATGTGCTGCTGATGAGCGAGCGTGCCGATAAGCTCAAGCTCGCGCTGGCCGTACCGCTCGAATGGCTGCAGATGTGGCTGTTCGATTTGTCGTCGATGCGTCTGTCCGGCACCTTGCGCTACTATCCCGACCACCGCGTGGCGCTCGACAATCTGGCGCGGCGCGCCGACCTGACGCAGTTGATGCAGGCCGCCGGCGCCCTCGACAAGCTCGCACCTTACGGCCAACATACGTTGAATGTCAGGCTGCAGCTGGAGTCGGCGCTGATGGAATATTTGAAGATTTTTGCCTGAGCGCCGCTTACCGCGCTTTGTTTGCTGAGAACGCCATGCTTGTCGATTCACATTGCCATTTGAATTTTCCTGATCTGGTCGCCCGGTTGCCCGAGGCGCTGGCGGCCATGCGCGCCGCGGCGGTCTCCCACGCCCTGGTGATCGGCGTCGCGCTGCCGGATTTCCCGTCGGTGCTGGCGCTGGCCGAGGCGCACGACAATCTGTGGGCGACTGTCGGCGTTCACCCCGACAATCCGGATGCCGTCGAACCCACGCGCGAACAGCTCGTCGAGCTGGCGCGCCACCCGCGCGTGGTCGGCATCGGCGAGACCGGGCTCGACTATCATTGGTGCCAAGGCGATCTGACCTGGCAGCACGAGCGTTTTCGCACGCACATCCGTGCCGCGCGCGAATGCGGTCTGCCGTTGGTGGTGCATACGCGCGAGTCGGTCGCCGACACCTTGCGTCTTTTGGCTGAAGAGCACGCCGGCGAGTGCGGCGGCGTCATGCATTGTTTCACCGAAGACTGGGAGAGCGCCAAGCGCGCGCTCGACCTGGGCATGCACATTTCGATCTCCGGCATCGTCACGTTCAAGAATGCCGGGCAGGTGCGCGACGTGGCGAGCAAAGTGCCGCTCGACCGTCTATTGGTGGAAACCGATTCGCCCTACCTGGCGCCGGTGCCCTATCGCGGCAAGCAAAACCAGCCGGCTTACGTGCGCCATGTGGCCGAGTGCATTGCCGATTTGCGTGGCATGCCATTCGAACAGCTGGCCGCAGCCACCAGCGCGAATTTCTTCCGGCTGTTCGCCAAGGCGCTGCCGGTGAAGGCAGAGGAGGGTGCGGCATGAGCCAGGCCGTCGATCTCGTTGTGCTCGGCTGCGGGTCGAGCTCCGGTTCCCCGGTGATCGGCTGCGATTGCCCGACTTGCCGCTCGGACGATCCACGCAACCGCCGTCGCCGTGCAAGCCTGGCGGTACGCTGCAACGGGCGCACCTTCCTGATCGACACCGGACCGGATCTACGCGCTCAGGCGCTGGAGCACGGTATCGATTGGCTCGACGCTGTGCTTTATACCCACCCGCACGCCGACCATCTCAACGGCATCGACGATCTGCGCGCGTACTGCTATCGCCGCAAGGGGGCGCTGACGCTCTACGGCAATGACTTCACCCTGACCAATATCCGCCAACGGTTCGGCTATGCGCTGCACGCGCCGTCGACGCACTGGGACAAACCGGTCCTGACGCTGATCGAGGCCAGCGCGCCCTTCGAGCACGAGGGCGTGCGCCTGACGCCGTTGCCGTTGGCGCACGGCGCCTGGCCTTGCCTCGGTTGGCGCATCGGCGACATGGCCTGGCTGACCGATCTGTCGACCATTCCCGAGACCACGTTGCCGCTGCTCGACGGCGTGCGCGTGGTGTTTCTCGATTGCTTGCGTCATACACCCTATCATTCGCATTTGTCGGTCGAGGAGTCGTTTGCGTGGGCACGGCGTATCGGTGCCGAACGCACCGTACTGATCCACATGACGCATGAACTGGAATACCACACTTTGCAGGCGCTCTGTCCGCCAGGTGTCGAGGTGGGATACGACGGCATGCGCATCCGGCTGGAATGACCGCTACGCAAGACTTTGCCAGGTGCCGCCCCGAGAGGTCGGTATTTTTTTATGCGTGGCCACTAACTTATTGGCATTAGATGCGGGAGATTTACTTGTTTTATTAATACAAAAAGATATCAACAAATATATTTAAGTTACACCTATTTGACTCGTAAAAAATCACCGCAGAGACTGAGTACTTTCTGATGCTGATCGGTGAATTTAGTGTCTACCCCTGTTAGAAAACCCCTGCCCCCTTGGGCGCTCATCCTGCTCGCCATGCTGCTTGGCGTTGTCGCGGGCATGGCGCTGGGCGAACGCGCCGTGTGGCTGAAGCCGCTGGGCGATCTGTTCGTCGCCCTGATCCGCATGGTGGTCATGCCGGTGATCTTCGTGTCGCTGGTCAGCGCGGTGACGTCAATCAGCGATTTGGCGCGTATGCGCCGCATCGCCTGCAAAACGTTGGCGATCTACTGTGCGACCATGATGCTGTCCGCGACGCTGGCCATGTCGCTGGCCAAGGCCTTCGGTATCGGCCGTGGATTGTCTTATGCCGGCCACGCCGTGGTGCCCGGCGTGGGGCTCGACTGGTCGAGCTTGATGCCGGCCAATCCTATCCAGGCGATGGCGCAAGGCCAGGTGCTTCCCGTGATGTTGTTCGCGTTGCTGTTCGGCATCGCGGTCAATCTGAGCGGCGAGTCCGGCCGGCCCGTGGCACGCTTCTTTGAGGCGCTCAACCAGGTCATCTTTCAGTTGATCGGCATGTTGCTGCGTTGCGCGCCGGTTGGCGTGTTCGCTTTGATGGCCGCGGTGAGCGCCACGAGCGGGGTAGGCATGCTGGCGCAATTGGGCGCGCTGGTGGGGACGCTTTATCTGTCGTGCCTGCTGGTGCTGACCGCGGTGTACGGCGCGTTGTTGTTTCTCGCCGGGCTCAATCCGCTGCCGTTCATGACCAAGATGATCCCGGTGCAATTGTTCGCCTTCTCCACCTGCAGCTCCAACGCCTCATTGCCGATGACGCTGGAGACGGCCAACCGTCTTGGCGTGCCGCACGCCATCTCGGCCTTCGTGCTGCCGTTGGGGTCAACCATCAATATGAACGGGCTCGCGACCTACCTTGGCGCCGTGTCGGTGTTTGCGGCCAATGCCGCCGGCGTGGAGCTGACGGTGACGCAGATGGCGATGGTGGTGCTCACGACCACGCTTGGCGCGCTGGGCGCCGCCGGCGTGCCGGGGACCGGTCTGGTGGTGATGAGTTTGGTGTTGTCGAGCGTGGGCTTGCCGCTGGAAGTGATTGCCATCGTCGCGGCGGTCGACCGCGTCATCGACATGATCAATACCTCGACCAATATTTCCGGCGATGCGTTGGCGGCGGTGCTGGTGGCCAAGAGCGAGGCCCAGTTTGACCGGGAAGCGTATTCAGCCTGAGCCGGGTGCCGTACCGCCGGCGCACGGGAGGCGCGCCGGCGGCGGGAAAGTGTCAGAAATAGTTGATGCCCATCGCGCCCTTGACTTCCGACAGCGTGCGGCCGGCCGCCTCGCGCGCCTTTTGCGTACCGGCTTTCAGAATGGCCATGACCTGCGCCGGGTCCTTGGCGAATTCTTCCCGGCGCGCGCGGATCGGTGCGAGCAAGGTTTGCAGAATGTCTTCCAACCGGCGCTTGATCACCATGTCGCCCAGACCGCCGCGGCGATAATGCGCCTTGAGCTCTTCCACCGCCGTTCTATCCGGATCGAAGGCGTCCAGGTACGTGAACACCACGTTGCCTTCCACTTGTCCCGGATCGGCCACGCGAAGATGGTTCGGGTCGGTGAACATCATCTTCACCGCCTGGCGGATGTCGTCCTCCGACGCCCCCAGCGACAGGGCGTTGCCCATCGATTTGGACATCTTGGCCTTGCCGTCGATGCCCGGCAGGCGCGCGCCGTCTTCCGGCACCAGGGCCCGGCACTCGACCAGAATGTCGGCATCCACGCTGTTGTTGAAGCGGCGCACGATTTCGTTGGTCTGCTCGATCATCGGCACCTGATCGGCGCCAACCGGCACCACGGTGGCCTTGAAGGCGGTGATGTCGGCCGCTTGGGCGGCCGGGTAGGTGAGGAAGCCGGCCGGAATATCGCGTTCAAAGCCGCGCAGCTTGATTTCGTCCTTGATGGTCGGGTTGCGTTCGAGGCGCGCCACGGTCACCAGGTTCAAGTAGTAGGACGACAGTTCGGACAACTCCGGCACCAGGCTCTGAATGAAGATGGTGCTTTTGGCGGGATCGATGCCGACGGCCAGATAGTCGAGCGCCACTTGCAGCACGTTGTCGCGCACTTTGACGTAGTTGCCCATGTTGTCGGTCAGCGCTTGCGCGTCGGCGAGCAGCAAAAATTGCGGGCAGACGTCCTGCAGCACCACGCGGTTTTTCAGCGAGCCGACGTAGTGACCCAGATGCAGCGGGCCGGTGGTACGGTCACCGGTCAGAATGATGTCGCTTGCGCCGACTTTTTGTGAATCCATGAAGCAGTCTCCATTGTCAGAATCTGTGGCGACCGCCGGCCGGGACCGGGAATGAAAACACCCGGGGTTCGCCTGGCCGGCCGCCTCCGGGTGTGGGGGTACGACTCTCCCGTGGCGCCTAGTCGCGGCGCCACCACCAGCTGGAGAGGCATAGGGTTGATTTCGTCATGGCAAGTATATGACCACGTTGAGGCGTTTCCGTCAAGGCGATCAGAAATGACGCTCCAGCGTCGCCTTGTGCATGATGGTCGAGGCGATTTCCTCGATCGACTTGTGCGTGGTGCTGATGAACGGCACCGCGTGCTGACGGAACATCGATTCGGCCTCGTTCACCTCGAAACGGCAATTGTCGAGGCTGGCGTAGCGCGAATCGGGCCGGCGCTCTGAACGGATATGATGCAGCCGCGCCGGGTCGATGGTCAGGCCGAACAGCTTGCTGCGGTAGGGAAGCAGGATCTTCGGCAGCGAGGTAGTGTCCAGATCTTCCGGCGTCAGCGGGTAATTGGCCGCCTTGATGCCGTATTGCAGCGCCAGGTACAAACAGGTGGGCGTCTTGCCCGAACGCGATACGCCGACCAGAATCACGTCGGCTTCGGTCAGGTCCTTCAATTTCACGCCGTCATCATGGTTCAGCGAGAAATTCACCGCTTCGATCCTGTGGTCATACTTTTCTTCGCTGACCATCCCGTGCGCCTTGCCCACCGTCAGCGAGGCGCTTTGCCCCAGCTCCTTTTCCAGCTCGGCGATGAACGTCTCGAAGAAGTCGATGGTCAGCGCACTGTCGATACGCAAAACCTGCCGAATTTCCGGATTGACGATACTGGTGAAGACCAGCGGCTTGTGATGATCGATTTGCGCGCGTTCGCGAATGCGCGCCGCCAACGCTTCCGCTTTTTCCACCGTGTCGATGAAGGGCACGGTCTCGCGATGGAATTCCAGCGTGTCGAACTGCGTCAGCAGCGTCTGTCCCAGCGATTCGGCCGTGATGCCGGTGCGGTCGGAAATGAAAAAGGCGGAGCGGCGGTGTGGCATGGATGCACCTGTTTGTTCGAGAAAACCGGAGTTCAAGTATATCGTGTTGTGATGATGACGCTCGGATTGTCATAAGGTTTTTGTCTTGCCCAGTTTCCCGCCGTTGGTAGTTTGAAGCCACCATTAATTTTACATGAAGATATTTTTACGGTGGTTATATGCTGCTGGAATTTTCAAAAATGCGTCGGAAACCCCGGTTAAATAGGATTGTGCGTCGCAAAATGGGCTACGCAAACCCTTGGCTATTCGGATAGAATTAGCGCTTCTACCGTTCCAATCCAATACAGGAAATGAAGTGATGGCAGAGAATTACGTGATCTGGTTCGAAGCGCTGCGCATGACCGATGTCGAGCGGGTGGGCGGCAAAAACGCCTCCCTGGGTGAAATGATCAGCCAGCTGACCAGCTCCGGCGTCCGTGTGCCGGGCGGTTTTGCAACCACAGCCGAAGCCTACCGTGATTTCCTGCAGCACGATGGTCTGGCCGACCGCATCAATGCCGCGCTCGCCAAGCTCGACGTGGAAGACGTGTCCGAACTCGCGCGGGTCGGCAAGGAAATCCGCCAGTGGATTATCGACATTCCTTTCCCGGAAAAGCTGGACAAGGAAATCGCGACCGCTTGGGCCAAGATGGTGGCCGAAGCCGGCTCGGAAGACATTTCCGTGGCCGTGCGCTCTTCGGCGACGGCGGAAGACCTGCCGGACGCATCCTTCGCCGGTCAGCAGGAGACCTTCCTGAACATCCGCGGTCTGGAGAATGTGAAAGAGGCGATCAAACATGTGTTCGCCTCTTTGTACAATGACCGCGCCATTTCCTATCGCGTACACAAGGGCTTTGCCCATGATGTGGTCGCCTTGTCGGCGGGCATCCAACGCATGGTGCGCTCCGACCTTGGCGCCGCCGGCGTGATGTTCACCATCGACACCGAGTCGGGCTTTGACGACGTGGTCTTCATCACCGCGTCCTACGGTCTGGGCGAAACCGTGGTGCAAGGCGCCGTCAATCCGGACGAATTCTATGTGCACAAGCCGACGCTCAAGGCCGGTCGCCACGCGATCCTGCGCAAGAACCGCGGCTCCAAGCTGATCAAGATGGAATTCACCGATGCCTCGCAAGCCGGCCGCTCGGTGCGCACAGTCGACGTGTCCGAACAGGAGCGCATGAGTTTCTCGATCAGCGAGGCCGAAGTGACCGAACTGGCCAAATACGCGCTGATCATCGAACAACACTATGGC
The DNA here is from genome assembly GCF_019232825.1 of Paludibacterium sp. Classification (GTDB taxonomy): domain Bacteria; phylum Pseudomonadota; class Gammaproteobacteria; order Burkholderiales; family Chromobacteriaceae; genus Paludibacterium. The sequence goes on from NZ_JAFAND010000016.1 coordinate 29,483, forward strand.
CGCCCGATGGATATCGAGTGGGGCCGTGATGGTCTGGACGGCAAGCTTTATATTCTGCAGGCGCGGCCGGAAACGGTGAAGTCGCAGGAAAATCGCGTGGAAACCCTGCGCCGTTATCGCTTGAAAAACCGCTCCGACGTGCTGTGCCATGGCCGAGCGATTGGCCAGAAGGTGGGGCAGGGCGTCGTGCGTCTGATCAAGAGCGCGTCCGAAATGGATCGCGTCAAGCCGGGCGATGTGCTGGTCACCGACATGACCGACCCGGATTGGGAACCGGTGATGAAGCGCGCCGCGGCCATCGTGACCAATCGCGGCGGTCGTACCTGCCACGCGGCGATTATCGCGCGCGAACTCGGCATTCCGGCCGTGGTCGGTTGCGGCGACGCCACCGACGTGCTCTCCGACGGTATGTCGGTCACCGTGTCCTGTGCCGAAGGCGACACCGGCCACATCTACGATGGTCTGTTGGACATCGAAGTGATCGATTTGGCGCTCGACAAAATGCCGAAGAGCCCGGTCAAGATCATGATGAACGTCGGCAACCCGGAATTGGCCTTCGATTTCGCCCAGTTGCCGAACGAAGGCGTCGGTCTCGCGCGCCTGGAGTTCGTCATCAACCGCCAGATCGGTATTCATCCGAAGGCGCTGTTGGAGTTCGACAAGCAGCCGGAAGACCTGAAGAAAGTGATCCGCGAGCGCATCGCCGGCTACGCCAATCCAGTGCAGTTCTATGTCGACAAGCTGGCCGAGGGCATTGCCACACTGGCTGCCGCCTTCTATCCGAAGAAGGTCATCGTGCGCACCTCGGACTTCAAGTCCAACGAATATGCCAACCTGATCGGTGGTCAAGGCTACGAGCCGCACGAGGAAAATCCGATGATCGGCTTCCGCGGCGCCGCCCGTTATGTCGCCGAGGCGTTCCGCGACTGCTTCGAACTGGAATGCCGCGCGCTGAAGAAGGTGCGCGACGAAATGGGCCTGACCAACGTCGAGGTCATGATTCCGTTCGTGCGCACGCTGGCCGAGGCGGAAAAGGTGATCGAGCTGTTGGCCGCCAACGGTCTCAAGCGGGGCGAGAACGGCCTGCGTCTGATCATGATGTGCGAGCTGCCGAGCAACGCCGTGCTGGCCGAGCAGTTCCTGCAGTATTTCGACGGTTTCTCGATCGGTTCCAACGACATGACCCAGCTGACCCTGGGTGTCGACCGCGATTCCGGCGGTCCGATCGCCTCGACCTTCGACGAGCGCAACGAAGCCGTGAAGGCCATGCTGTCGATGGCCATCCAGGCATGCCGCAAGCAGGACAAGTACATCGGCATTTGCGGCCAGGGCCCGTCCGACCATCCGGATTTCGCCAAGTGGCTGGTGGAACAGGGCATCGCCACCGTGTCGCTCAATCCGGATACCGTGGTGGAAACCTGGATTTATCTGGCCAAGGAACTCAACGGCTGAGTTCTCGGCGCGTTGAAGATAAAAACACCGTCCTTTGATTGGGCGGTGTTTTTTATTGTGGTGTCACAAGGTGGTACAACGGGCAGTATTTGCCCGGGGCTGGCTTGAACTCGTGGGGCCCCTGCGCCATGTTAACGAGTGCTAATCGCCAATATGGATAGGAGCTCATCATCATGAAGACCAGTGCGCGTAATCAGTTTTCCGGCAAAGTCGCCGCGGTCCAACGCGGGTCCGTCAACGACGAAATCGACATCGAGGTTGCCCCGGGGCTTCACCTCGTGGCGATCGTCACGCGTGAAAGCACTGACTCGCTGGGATTGGCGCCGGGGGTGGCCGCCATGGCATTGATCAAGTCGTCTTCGGTCCTGCTCGTTATCGATGACGCGCAGGTGCGTTTCTCGGCCCGTAACCAGCTGCGGGGAAAGGTATTGCGCGTCATCCCCGGCGCCGTCAATAGCGAAGTGGTCGTCGATGTCGCGTCCGGTGTGGCGATCACCGCGATTGTGACCAACGAGAGCGCCGTGGCGTTGGGTTTGTCTGCCGGCAAGCCGGTGTCGGCCTTGTTCAAGGCGTCTAGCGTCATTGTCGGCGTGCCGGTCTGAGCCGGGGCCGAGCCGTCGCGCGACGGTCGATATCGCGCAAAATGGCCGGGACATCCCGGCCATTTTCAGGCTGTTGATTTAGTGGTTTGCAGCGGTTCTGGAGGCCCCGGCAAAGCCGGGCCTCAGTGGCCACTGACTGATTTCGCAGCCTGTCCATCGATTCCCACTCCCCCTGCCCTCTCCCTGAGAGGGGGCGCTCGCTTCGCGAGCATGGGTTTGTCAACACCCTCATTTTTTTACATAGCGCCGCCACTCTGGCCAGCGATTCGACAAACGTCATCTCCCCGGCGACAATATGCTCTTTGCAAAAGTAGTTAACGAACCATGCCTGAAGCATGGGATGGGGTTGCCGTGCCGTATCTTGCCATTCTGACCGCGATGTTTCTGTGGTCGAGCACCTTTGTGGTTCTCAAGCTGGTGTTCGCCGTTTTCGATCCGATGTTCGTGTTGTTCGCCCGCATGCTGGTGGCCTCTTTGTGCCTCGGGCTGTTGGTCTGGCTGCGCGGCGGCTTACGCTACGACTATCGCGCCGGCGACTGGAAATGGCTACTGTTGTTGGGGCTGATCGAGCCCTGTCTCTATTTTCTGTTCGAAGCCAATGCCTTGCGCTATACCAGCGCATCCCAAGCGGGCATGGTGACCAGCGCCATGCCGTTTCTGGCGGCGCTGGGCGCCATGGCGTTCCTGCACGAACGGTTGTCGGTGTCCAAGTGGGCGGGCATGGTGCTCTCCAGTGCCGGCATTGTCTGGTTGACCTGGTCGGGCCAGCCGGATGCGCACGCGCCTAATCCGCTGTTGGGCAACGCATTGGAATTGGCCGCCATGGGCTGCTCGGCGGCCTTCGTGCTGATCGTCAAGAAGCTATCGGATCGGTATTCGCCGCTGTTGATGACCGGCATGCCGGCGCTGATGGGGTGCGTATGGTTCGGCGCTGGCACGCTGTTGCCTGGCGTGCACTGGCCGCAGCACTATCCGCTCGTGCCGAGTCTGCTGATTCTGTACCTTGGTGCCGCCGTCACCTTGGGGGCCTATGGGTTGCACATCTGGGCCGTGACGCGCGTGCCGGTCACGGTGGCCACTTCCTTCAACAACCTGATCCCGGTCATGACCGTGCTTGGCGCCTGGGCTGTCTTGGGCGAGACGCTATCCGTCACGCAGACGATGGCTTGCGGACTGGTGCTTGTGGGCGTGCTGATCGGCCAGCGTCGATAGCGCTATCGCCAGCGCCATCCTGCGCGCATCCCCGTGAACGGCGCGTCATCGAGCGCGATATCGCCATGGCGGCCCGGTGATAGCCGCCGCGGCGCCCAGTCCAGGCTGTCGAGCTGATGGCTGTCATTCAGGAACCAGTGCGGCAATGCCTGTGGTTGGCCACATGCGCCCAGTGTCACCCCCGTCGGCGAACGCTGCAGGCAAAGGAAGGGATGGCGCTGATTGACCAGGCGATACTGCGCATCGACGCGCCAGCGTTGCGCCGACGCGTGGGTTTCGCAGGCTGCTAGCGTCAAACGCCAGGCACCATCCGGCCGTAGGCTGAGGCAACGCTGGCTGTCCTGCCAGACGAGCTGCCTATAAGCGCGTTCTTCCGCCATATTGATTCCTTGGCCAATGTAATCTGGCCGATCTCGCTGCCAACTCGCGCCTAGCCGGGCCCAATCGAGCCGGCGCGCGCCGCCCGGCGCGCCCGCCAGCATGGCGGTGTCCTGCGTCGGCTGCCAGCGGAAGAACTGGTGATTGTCGGCGATATCGGCTTGGCCGATGGTCAGCTGTGGTCCACGCGCCTTGCCGTGCACGATCAACGACAAGTCTGGGCTGGCGCTGAGCACCAACTGGGCGCCGCGGTTGCCCGGTGTTTCGTCTTGATGATGAAAGCGCGTGGCGCGCCACGTCCAGTGCTGGGTGGGCTCTCCGGCGCGGCATGGCTGCAGCGCGGCGTGGCCGGTGTAGCGGTAGGCGAGGGCGCGATAGCTGCCGTGCCGCGCCTGCCCCTGGCGCGTTTGGTTGCGCCCCAGGCACAGCCAGGGCGAGGCCAATGGGGTCACGCGGCCATCTTTCTGCATGATCCATCGCTGCGCGGCCGTGCCGTCACAGTCGCGCGCGGCAACGCCGCGCTCGTCGGCGGCAAACCCCGGCGGCGGGCTCTCCTGGGCGCTCAGACAAAGGCGGGCGCCGCGTAGCGGCAGATTTCCGCCTTGCAAAACAATCGGCTGGCCTGCGCCAGGCGCGAGCGCCGGCAAGGCCGCCGGCGGGGGAGGCGCTGTGCGCACCGCCGGGCGCTCGCCGGCGATCGGCTCCGCGATCGGCTGCCACAGCACGGTCTCGCGCGGCGCGTCGGTGGTGGCAAAGTGCAGCAGGCCGTCGGGCAGCGCTGCCAGCAGCCGCACATCGTCGGCGATGAGCGGGTTGAGCCGGGTGGTGATCGCCACGCGTGGCGATCCCTGGATATGCCGCAGCGCCCAGCGTTGTGATGGCCGTCCCGCCACGCAGCGCTGCAAGCCGACGAAGGCCGGCCGGGCGTCATCGGTGGCCTGATGCAAGCCGGTATTGCCAAGACAGTGACCGGGATGCTGCCGGCTGGCGAGCCGGCCCTGATCGAGAATCCATTGCTGCGCGGCATTGCTGGCCTGGCAGGGCGTCAGCCGCGCCAACCGCTCGCCGGGCGTGCGCAGCCGGGCGTCGGGGCCGGCATCGGTCAGACAGCGCTGGCCTAGTTGTAGCCGGTAGAGCGCGTGGGCTGCGTGTTCGCGCGTATGCAGCGCGTGACGCCAGGGATCGGGCGGCGGAAGGGGGGGGCGCGGTTCGCCGGCCGGTCGCGCCGCCGGCGCCGCATGGCGTTGCCAGTCGGCGCGTAGATCCGGTTGCTCCCACCAGGCGAGCACGTGCCGGGTTTGCGGCTGGTAACCGAGCATCAAGTGAGGCTGGGCGCGATTGATCAGGCGTAACCCGCGGGTATCCCAATGCTGGCGCGCGTCACCCGGCCGGCAAGCGCGCAGTACGGCGATATCGCCACGGCTTTCCGGATGAGCGGGCGTATTGTGCTTGACGACGCATTGGCCGGGGTAAGCCAAACTGTGAAGCGCGCCCTGGTCGTCCAGCGCCCAGCGCTGGCCGGCCGAGACGGTATCGCAGCGCGCCACATAGAGCTCGCGCCAGTCATCGTCTTTCTTTGGCGCGCCGGTTTGCAGGCACTGGCCGTTGCCGAGTTCGAAGCGTTCGAAACGCAACCAAGGCCGTTCGCGGCGCGCGCGCGCCAACTGTTGCGCCAAGGTGTTGTCCGGGTGGTAGTACTTGCGGATTGCCGCCACATCCTCGGTCGACAGCTCCTGGAACCATCGGCCGGTGTTGCCTGGCCCATGCCGCAAACGCACGAGCAGGGTGTCGGCCGGGTCGCCGAGCGCATCGAGCCGTTCGCCCTGCAGTCCGTCGTTGTAAGTGATCGAGTCGAAATCGACCGTGGTGCGCGGGTCGGCATACTCCGCCAGGGCCTTCGGGCGCCGCTCGCGGTCCATGATGGCCTGAAAGCGCTGGTTTTCATGCAAAAAGCCCAACGTGTGCATCAGTTCGTGCAGGGCGACCGCACGCGTTTTGCATTCCGCGCGGTCGGTGATTTGCAATGTGGCATGCGCGGGCAGGAAGCCGACGCTGGCCATGCCGCAGAAACCCCTATCCGGACTATCCGGCATCAGGGAGAAGCGCACCCGGCGCGGGTGATCGGGGCTCGCGATAAACAGCACCGCACGCTCGGTCTTCTGTTCGATGTGCCGCATGGCCTCGACGATCGCCTGGCGCGTAGCGGCATCCACCGGGTGTTGCGGCTGCAGCACCCAGCCGTTGGCGTCGATGGGCGCGGCGACGAACTCGTAGTACACCACGCCGCCCGGCCACAAGCGCCAGGTTTGATCGGCGGCGAGGTGAGTGGGCATGGCGTGGCCCCAGACGAAGCCGGGCGCAAACAACCACGGCAGGGCGGAAAGGACGCGCCGCGCACAGGATGAATCGTGCATTTGATGGGGACTCCAGGTCGCAGTGGATATGAAACGCGCCATACGGTGGCGCGCTGCTTAGTCACGACCTGCGCGATATTCAATCTGCGTGCAGAGGGATTTGGCCAGTATCTCTCGCCAGATTCGGGTTTGTCTGTCGGCGAGCGCGCTGCCCAACCGCGCTGACTCGACCTTCTCGCGCGTCCTGCCTAGGCTGGAGCATTCTCGATGGCGAGGGGGTGGCATCATGTATAGGCAACGTGGTGGCCGGGGGTTTACCCGACCGCTTTCCTTGGCGCTTTGGATCGCCGGCGCGCCGGCTTGGTCGGGACCGCCCGCCGGATTCTACGATGCGGCGGCCGGACTGGCGGGCGAGCCGCTGGCCGCCACGCTGGCCGTCATCAGCAACCGCGAGCATCGACCGCTGTCGTCGCGCGCGCTATGGGACGCCATCGCCCAGACCGACGAGGATCCGGCGAATCGCGCCAACGTCCGTACTTTGTACAGCAACCGCTCCATACCCAAGGTCTGCCGCGAGGGGCGCGCCCAGGCGCGCTGCAGCGAAACCTGGAACCGCGAGCATGTTTGGCCCAAGTCGCGTGGTTTCCCGCAAAAGTCGCAATGGGCCCATACCGATCTGCATCATTTGCGCGCCGAGCTGCCGCGCTGCAATAGCGCGCGCGGTCATCTGGATTTCGGCACAGGAGGCGAACGGGTGGCCGGGTGCGCCACCTCGAAGCGTCACCGCGGGCCTGACTGGTGGGAGCCGCCGCGCGAGGTCCAGGGCGATGTGGCGCGCATGCTGTTCTATATGGCGATCCGTTATACCGGCGGGGACGCGGCCAGGGACCGCACGCCGGATCTACGGCTGGTGGACGAGGTGGCGATGGGCGCCGCCGGCCCGAGGATGGGCGCGCGCTGCATGCTGCTGCGCTGGCACGAGCAAGACCCGGTATCTCCGCGGGAGCGGCGGCGCAATGACGTCATTGCGCGTCTGCAAGGCAACCGCAACCCGTTCATCGATCACGCGGATTTCGCGCAGCGGATTTGGGGCGGCGCTTGCGCCACGCCGCGGCCCGCGGTCGAGGTCAGCCCAGTTCCTTGAAGAGCTCCTTGACCCGCACCACGCGCAGCGCCACCTCCTCGATGCCGATTTCCACACGCAGCTTGTCTTGGCCCGCCAGGCGGTAATTGCGTTTGCTTTGAATCAGGCTGATGATTTTCATCGGCTCGATGGGCGGGTTCGGTACGAAGGTGAGCTGTATGGCGCTGTCGCTGGCGTCGACTTTCTGCACGCCAAGCTGCTTGGCCGTCAGCCGCAGACGGTGACTGTCGATCAACGTCTTGACCGATTGCGGCGGCAGGCCGAAGCGGTCGATCAGCTCTTCATGGATGGCGTCGACCTCATCGTCGCGTTCGCAGGTTGCCAGCCGCTTATACAGCACTAGCCGCTCATGCACATCCGGGCAGTAATCTTCCGGCAGCAGCGCCGGGCTATGCAGGTTGATTTCGGTCGTGACGCCAAGCGGCGCGTCCAGATCGGGCTGGCGGCCCTTTTTCAAATCGCGCACCGCCTGTTTGAGCATTTCGGTGAACAGCGAGAAGCCGACCTCCTGCATTTCCCCCGACTGCCCCTCGCCCAATACCTCGCCGGCGCCGCGGATTTCCAGGTCGTGCATCGCCAGATAAAAACCGGCGCCGAGTTCCCCAGACAATTGAATGGCCTCAAGCCGCTTGGCGGCGTCGCGGGTCATGCCGTCCGGGGTGAGCAGGTAGGCGTAGGCCTGGTGGTGCGAGCGGCCGACACGGCCGCGCAGCTGGTGCAGTTGCGCCAGGCCGAACTTGTCGGCGCGGTTGATCAGAATGGTGTTGGCGTTGGGGATGTCGATACCGGTTTCGATGATGGTCGAGCACAACAGCACGTTGAAGCGCTGCTGCAAGAAGTCGCGCATCACCTGCTCCAGCTCGCGCTCGCGCAACTGGCCGTGGGCGACGCCGATGCGTGCTTCCGGGATTAACTCGGCCAGCTTCTCGCGCATGTTCTCGATGGTGTCGACTTCGTTGTGGAGGAAGAAGACTTGACCGCCCCGTTTCAGCTCGCGCAGCACCGCCTCGCGGATGACACCGTTCGACAGCGGGGTAACGAAGGTTTTGACCGCCAGTCGGCGCGATGGCGCGGTGGCGATGGCGGAGAAGTCGCGCAGGCCTTCCAGCGCCATCGACAACGTGCGCGGAATCGGCGTGGCGGTCAGCGTCAGCACGTCGACGTTGGCGCGCAGGCGCTTGAGCTGCTCTTTCTGCCGCACGCCGAAGCGGTGCTCCTCGTCGATGATCACCAGTCCCAGATTGTGGAAGACGATATCCGGCTGCACGAGTTTGTGCGTGCCGATGACGATGTCGACCGACCCCTTGGCCAGCCCTTCGAGCGCGGCCTTGGTTTCCTTGCCGGAGCGAAAGCGCGACAGCTCGGCGATTTTCACCGGCCAATCGGCAAAACGGTCGCTGAAGCTCTGGAAATGCTGCTCGGCCAAGAGCGTAGTCGGCACCAGCACCGCCACCTGCTTGCCCCCCATGACGGCGACGAAGGCGGCCCGAAGCGCGACTTCGGTTTTGCCGAAGCCGACGTCGCCGCACACCAGGCGATCCATCGGCTTGCCGGCGCACATGTCGCCGATGACGGCCTCGATGGCGGTGGCCTGGTCCGGCGTTTCCTCGAAGCCGAAACCGGCCGCGAAGGCGTCGTAGTCGTGGTGCGACAAGGTGAACTGATGGCCTTCGCGCGCGGCGCGCTGGGCGTAGAGGTTGAGTAGTTCCGCCGCGGTGTCGCGCGCCTTTTCCGCCGCCTTGCGTTTGGCCTTTTCCCACTGCGGCGCACCCAGCCGGTGCAGCGGCGCCGCGTCGGTGGCGGCGCCGGCATAACGCGAGATCAAATGCAATTGCGATACGGGTACGTACAGCTTGGCGTCATCGGCGTACTCGAGCTGCATCATTTCGCTGGCGCCTTCGCCAAGGTCCATCGACACGAGCCCCATGTAGCGGCCGATGCCGTGCTGCTCGTGCACGACAGGGTCGCCGATTTTGATTTCCGCCAGATCGCGCAGCACGGCGTCCGATTGCGCCCGGGTTTTGGCGCGTCGAGTGGCACTCTTGGCGATGTGCTGGTAGAGCTCGGTTTCCGTAATGACCGCGACGTCCGGTTGGCTGAGTTGAAAGCCGCGGAACAACGGCGCCACGGTCAGTGCCAGCCGCGCGCTACCGGTCAGGAACCGCTGCCAGCCATCGACGGCTTCCGGGCGGATGCCGTTTTCGGCCAGGAACGCCAGCATGGTTTCACGGCGGCCCATGCTTTCGGCGGTGAGCAGCACCCGCGCCGTCTGCGTGCGCAAGTAGCTGGCGAGCCGATTCAGCGGCGCTTCGGCGCGGCGGTCGACGGCCAGGTTTGGCAGCGGCACGACCCCGGTTTCGACCTCTTCGCCGGCGGGAATGTCCAGGCGGGCGAAATCCTTCAATCGACGCATAAGGTCGTCCGGGCGCACGAACAGCTCGGCCGGCGGCAGCACGGGGCGCTCGCTGTCGCCCCTCGCCATTTGGTGGCGCGCTTCGATGTCGCGCCAAAACTGCTCGGCATCGGCGACATCAACCCGCAACAGCGCCAGCAGCGTGTCCGGGCCCAGGTAATCGAACAAGGTGGCGGTCTGTTCGAAGAACAGCGGCAGGTAGTATTCGATCCCGGCGGGGAACAACTGCTGCGACACGTCGCGGTAGATGCGGCTCTTGGACGGATCGCCCTCGATTTTTTCGCGATAGCGCTGGCGGAACTGGGTGACGCCGTTTTCGTCCGTCGGATATTCGCGCGCCGGTAGCATGCGAATTTCCTGTACCGGATACAACGTGCGCTGCGTATCCGGATCGAAGGTGCGCAGCGTTTCGATTTCTTGGTCGAACAAGTCGATGCGGTAGGGCAACACCGAACCCATCGGGAAGAGGTCGATCAGGCCGCCGCGCAATGAAAATTCGCCCGGCTCCATCACTTGCGTGACGTGGTTGTAGCCGGCGGTGATCAGATCGGCGCGCAGCCGCTCGACGTCGAGCGTATCGCCGGTTTTGAGGAAAAAGGTGCGCGCCAGCAGAAAAGCCACCGGAGGCAGGCGAGTCATCACCGTCGGCAATGGCGCCAGCACCACATCGCACTCGCCATGGCGGATCTGCCACAGCGTCGCCAGACGCTCGCTGACCAGATCGCTATGCGGCGAAAAGTGGTCGTAGGGCAACGTTTCCCAGTCCGGGAACAAGGCCACGCGCAGCGTGGGGTCGAAGAAGGGCAGCTCGGCCTGCAGCCGCTGCGCCGATTGGGCTTCGGGAGTAAGAATCAACAGCGGGCGGCCGGCGTGCCGGGCCAATCCGGCCAACCAGGCGGCATCCACACCTTCAGGCAGGGCGCCAATGCGTTGTTTCTGTCCTTGACTAGGAATTTCTGGGTATTTGTCCAACATAAAGTGCTTCACATTCATGGCGCTCACGGTATTATACCAGCAGCCCGAAGGCTGTTTCAGAAAGGTTCCCGATAGGATTATGTATCCTAGATAACGGGCAGCCGGCCGAAGGGGTGACGATGAGGAATCCGCGGGCGTGAATGCCAAAAGATTGTTCGATGCAGGGGGCTTCCTCTGTTTTCTCGCTGCCCTGGCTCTGTGGCCCCGGGCACCGCTTGCCGCCATTTCCCTGGCTTCATTTTTGCCGCATGGACTCTTCGCCGCCCAGGTGGTCCGCTCGCGCCGCGTTGCACCGGTTCTGTGGTGGCCGCTATGCGCGTTTGTTGTCGCGCTGTGGCTCATGCCCACCGGCTGGGCGCTTTGTCTCGCGAGTTCCCTCTATTTGCTTGCCGGCACGCTGTCGTTGGCCGGTCTGACCGCCGAGGTCGACTGGCTGGCAAGCCCTCTCTCGCTGTTGCGTCTTCTGGCGCGGCTGGTGCTCTATCCGGCGCTTCTTGTGGCGCTGCTGCTGTCGCTGCAGACGATGTTGTTCGAGGTGTCCGCGCACATGGGGTTGTGGGCCGGGATGGCCTGGGGCGACGTGAGTCTGAGCGTCGTGGCGCTGGTGCCGCTGGCGCTCTGCGAGCGCACGCTGGCGCGTCGGCGTCTATTCGAGCTGTCGCTGTATTTGTTGCTGACGCTGGGGCTTGGCTTGGCGCTCTATCCCGCCCGCCATCAGCTGCTGTTCCCCAGTGCATTGCTGTATCTGCCGGTGATCGTGGTGGCCGCCTTCCGCTTGACCTTGCGCGGCGTGTCGCTTATCAGCGTGATGGTGATGGTGATGCTGACGCTGTTTAACGCCGGCGGACCTTTCTACGGTGCGCTGGCGGATGGCCTGGTATTGCTGTCGGCGGTGCTGGTTGGGCTGATCGTGGCGGCGGGGGTCGAGGTGCAGCGCCGCCACGAGCGTCGGCTAGGCGAGTTTCAGGCGCGCATCGAGGCGCTGGTCAACAATAGCCCCAACCTGATGGCCTTCAAGGATCTGGATGGCCGCTACGCCATGGTGAACCGGGCCTATGCCAGCTATGTGGGCAAGGCGCCGATAGAGATCCTCGGCAAGCGGCCTTCCGAGCTGTTCCCGCTCGACGTGGCCACGCGCATTCGCGGGCAGGACGAGATGGTGCTGCGTTGCCTGGAACCGCGACAGTTCGAATACGCCAGCGATCTGCATGACAGCCGTTATTCGCTGCTGGAGACCAAGTTCCCGCTGTTCGATGCGCAAGGGCTGCCGTCCGGCATCGGTTCGGTGGTGACCGACGTGACCGAACTGCGCCAACAGCAGCAGGCGGTGGTGGAGGCCGAGCAGAAATATGGCGCGCTGATTGAACAATCGCTGGCCGGTATCTTCATCTTTCAGGATAGCCGCCTGGTCTATTTGAACGAAAAACTGGCCGAGATGTTGGGAGGATCCCCCGAGTCGCTGGAGGGGTACCGGCTGGAAGACTTGGTGGCGACCGGCGATCTCGTCCGAGTGCGCGAGCTGATTCGCCAGCGTTTCGACGATAACGTGCAAGTGATGCACTACACCACCCGCATTTCGCGCCGCGATGGTTCGCTGCTGGATGTCGAGGTGCATAGCCGGCTCTTTGACTACAACGGCCGCCCAGCCAGCATCGGGTTTGCCCTCGATATTTCCGACCGCATCGCCGCCGACGCCAATCAGAAGCTCACCGCCAAGGTATTCGAAACCTCTGCCGAGGGGATTCTCATTTGCGACGCCGAATTGCGCATCATTGCGGTCAACGGCGCCTTCAGCCGCGTTACCGGCTATCAACGCGAGGAGGCGTTGGGCAAGGTCTCGCGCGTGTTTAGCGATGAGAGCCGCAGCAACTACGCCGAAATGATGAGCGCGCTCAACGAGCAGGGCTATTGGCGTGGCGAGCTGTTGGACCGGCGCAAGAACGGCGATTGGTATCCGGCCGAATTATCGCTGTCGCTGGTGCGCGATCCCCAAGGCGAAGTGGTGAATTATGTCGGCCTGTTTGCCGATATCACCGTGCGCAAGCAGGCGCAGGAGCGGATGAATTTCCTGGCCAATCACGACCCGTTGACCCGCCTGCCAAACCGCAGCTGCTTGATTTCGGCTCTGGAAGATCAACTGCTGACCATGTCCGAGGGCGGCGGCAAGCTCGCGGTGATCTTCATCGATCTGGACCGCTTCAAGCTGATCAACGATTCGTTCGGCCATCAGTCGGGCGATGAGCTTTTGCGAGTGATCGCCATCCGCTTGGCCAATACCGTCGGCGAGCGCGGCATGCTGGCGCGGCTGGGTGGCGACGAATTCACTTTGCTGATGTCGGATTTCGAGAACCTCGGCGACCTATCGATCATCGCCGAGCAGGTGCTGGGGGTGCTGGCCAAGCCGTTGCAGCTGGAAGAGCACGAGGTGTTCGTCACCGGCAGTATCGGCATCAGCGTCTATCCCAACGATGGCGCCGACGCGCGCACGCTGCTGAAGAATGCCGATGTGGCCATGTATCGCGCCAAGGACGCCGGCAAGAATACTTACGAGTTCTTCAACGCGGAAATGAACGCCCAGACCGTGGAGCGGCTGGTGCTGGAAAACAGCCTGCGTCAGGCGTTGGAGCGCGACGAGTTCGAGCTGCATTTCCAGCCGCAGGTGGACGCGGTCACCCGCTCCTTGATCGGCGTCGAGGTGCTGTTGCGCTGGCGGCATCCGCAGCAAGGGTTGGTGGCGCCGGGACGCTTCATCCCCTTGGCGGAGGAAACCGGGCTGATCAAACCGATCGGCGCCTGGGTGCTCAAGGAGGCTTGCCGCCAGCTCAAGCGCTGGGACCGCGAGGGGTTGTCCGTGCCGAGGCTGGCGGTCAACCTGTCGGCGCGTCAGTTCGAGCAGGCCAACCTGATCAGCCTGGTGCACGCCGCGCTGGAAGAAAGCGGCATCGCGCCGCAGCGGCTGGAACTGGAAATCACCGAAAGCATGATTATGCAGAACCCGGTCGAGACCGTGCGCATTCTCAATGAACTGAAAAACCTGGGCGTGCAGCTGGCGATCGACGATTTCGGTACCGGCTATTCCTCGCTGTCGATCCTTAAACGATTCCCCCTCGATTCGCTCAAGATCGATCGCTCGTTCGTCGATGGGCTGCCGCAGGACGGTGACAGCGCGGCGATCACCGAGGCGGTGCTGGCGATGGCGCGCAAGTTGGGTTTCTCGGTGGTGGCCGAGGGGGTCGAGCATGCCGGGCAGGCCAACTTCCTGCAGGCCATCGGCTGCGACAGCCTGCAGGGCTACTATTTCGGCAAGCCGATGCCGGCCGAACATTTCGTCGCCTGGCTCGCCGAGGGCGAGACCTCGTTGCCGCCGCGCGCGGTCGATGCTTGAGCGTCCGTTGCGGCGGTTGCATTCGACGAGCCCGCGCGGTTAAATAGCCGCGAACCTTCCTATGAGTCAATAATGAGCAACAAGCGCCTGATACACGGGTTTCATGCCGTGAACGCCCGTCTGTGGCAAAACCCCAAGAGTCTGATCGAGATTTACCTGGCCGGCGGCCGCCAAGATGAACGCGCCCGCGCCGTGGCCGAGCGGGCACAGACCGAGGCGGTCAAGGTGCATGTGGTCGACAAGGCCCGGCTTGACAGCCTGACCGGCAACGCGCGTCACCAAGGCGTGGCGGCGTGGATCGACGCCAGTCACCGAGTGGTGGATATCGCCGATGTGCTCGATAGTCTGCAGGAGCCGCCGCTGTTGCTGATCCTGGATGGCGTGACCGATCCGCACAATCTGGGCGCGTGCTTGCGTGTGGCGGATGCCATGGGGGCGCATGCGGTGATCGCACCCAAGGATCGCGCCGCCAGCATCAACGCGACGGTGTCCAAGGTGGCCTGCGGCGCGGCCGAGACCATTCCCTACATCATGGTGACCAATCTGGCGCGCACGCTGCGAGACCTCAAGGATGCCGGCATCTGGATTGCTGGCACCACGATGGAGGCGGAAACCGATTTGTTCCATTTCGACCAGCGCGGGCCGCTGGCTTGGGTAATGGGGGCGGAGGGCGAGGGCATGCGCCGCCTGACGCGCGAACATTGCGATGCGCTGGTGTCGATTCCGATGTTCGGCACGGTGGAGAGCCTGAACGTATCGGTATCGTCCGGCATGGTGTTGGCCGAGAGCCGCCGTCAACGCGTACTGGCCGGGGAGGGTAAGGGATGAGTGATACGCCTCGCGATTGCGGTTGCGCGCCGCAATCGGACAAATCGGTGGTGCAGCCGGACAAGACTCGGCTGTTGCAGCGTCTGGCGCGCATCGAGGGCCAGGTGCGCGGCATCGGCGGCATGATCGCCGACGATCGTTACTGTGTCGACATCCTCACCCAGGTGGCCGCAGTGAAGTCGGCGCTCGACGCCGTGGCGATGCAGTTGCTGGAAAACCACGTGCATGGCTGCGTGGCGCGTTCGTTCGGCACGTCCTCGGCCGAGGATATGGCGGCCGAACTGTTGGATGTCGTCAAGAAGATTCGTTGAAAGCGGGGAGGGCGTAGCGTGTGTTCGCGAAGCAACGCACGTTTCAACGCACGGTGACACCAGGTTCGGGGAGCGTTCGCTCCCCGCCTCCAGGTTAGGGTGTTAATCGGCGGTCAACACCAAGCATCCCGCCACCTCGCGCAGGCGCGCGGCGTTTTTCAGGTACAACCACGACGACTGGGCATCGACCG
>NZ_JAFAND010000124.1 GCF_019232825.1 Paludibacterium sp.
GGCGCATTGGATCTTCGGCAATTCGATCCTGCTGGTCGCTTCGTCGCTGCTGCCGGTCGCCTTCCACACGCTGAGCTGGGTCTATGGCGCGGTGGCGCTGGTGCTCGGCCTGCACTTCCTGTGGACCAACTGGAAGATGGTGCGCGAGCAGAGCCATGCTTTGGCCCGCAAGAACTTCTTCGAGTCGATGATCTATCTGGTCGGGTTGTTCGTCGCCGTGCTGGTCGATGTGAACCTGTAAAAGGTTCCACCATTAAGGGCGCTTGTCGCCGCGCGATTTTCCCGCTTCACTACAACTATGGCGATTGTCGGTGGAGAGCGGAATGGTTTCTCGGATAGTCATAGCACTCCTGTCGATCGGTCTAGCCGCGCCGGTTGTCGCGTTCGAGGCTCCGCCCCTAGATCGCCAGATTAAGGCGTTGGACCAGCAGATCCTCACTCTCAACACCCAGGGACGGTACGAAGAGGCGCTGCCCCTGGCGCGCCAAGTGCTCGATCTGCGCCGCGAGCGGGATGGCACTCAATATCCCGATTATGCCGCGGGGCTGGTCAATCTGGGGCTTATCTGCAAAAGCCTCGGGCGCTATGGCGAAGCGGAGACCGCCATGGAACAGAGCTTGGCGATCCGCCGCGATATCCTTCGCCCCAATCATCCCGATATCGCCGCGACCTTGGGAGATTTGGCCGAGCTTTACGGCGCCGAAGGCAAGTACGAGGCGGCCGAGAAAGCCGGTCGTGAGAGTTTGGCGACGTTCGAGAAATCGGGTGGAGCGGAGCATCCGGAGGGCTCCGCCGCGATGGATACGCTGGCGGCGATCTATGTCCGCGAAAACCGCACCGACGAGGCCGAGGCGCTCTATGAGAAATCTATGCGTATCCGCGAGAAGCGCCTCGGCGCGAACAGCCCGCAAGTCGGTAACAGCCTGGAAAGTCTGGGGCAACTCTATTTCGGGCTGGGCCGCTTCGACCTCGCCGAGCCGCTGTTCGAGCGCGGCCTGGCCATCTACCGCAAATCCTATCCCGCCGGCCATGCCAAGATCGGGATCGCGCTTAACAATCTGGCGCTGACCTACAGGGACGAGCGCCGCTATGGCGATGCCGAACCCCTCTATGCGGAAGTCGTCTCGCTGAAGGAAGGCGGATCCTCCGCCGAGCTTGCGGCGGCGCTCGTTAACCAAGCCATCCTTTATCGTGAAGAGGGGCGCGACGGCGATGCCGAACCGCTGCTGAAGCGCGCCGCTCTGGCCGGCGAAGGGACGCCTGCTTATCCCGATCTGCTGATTCGGCTGGGCGAACTGCATCTCGCACAGAACCGTCTGGCCGAGGCCGAGGACGCCTTCGGCCGGAGCATGGCCTTGCGGGAAACGCCGGCGGTGCTGGGCGATCTCGGGCTGGTGGCCAAGCGCCGTGGGCGGCTGGGCGAGGCGGAAACCTATCTGACCCGCGCCGTGATTTTGCGCGAAAGCCAATCCCCCGACAGCGCCGACCTTGCTGCCACCCTCAACGACCTGGCTAGCCTGTATCAGGATCAGGGCCATTATCCGGAGGCAGAGCCGCTCTATCGACGCTCGCTGTCGATCTACGAGAAAGTCTATGGCGCGGACGGTACAAATGCCGCCACCGCGCTCGCAAATCTGGCGTCTCTGCTGCTCGTCGAGAAGCGCTACGCCGAAGCGGAGCCGATGCTTCAGCGGAGCTTGGCCCTGCGCGAAAAATTATTGGGGCCGGACAGTCCGGTGGTCGCCAACAGCCTCGGCAATCTCGCGGCGCTTTATGGCAGCCTCGGCCGGGACGGCGAAGCTGAGGCGCTGTGGCTGCGCAGCATCGCCATTCTCGAAAAAGCCGAAGGCCCCGCCAGCTTGGCCATTGCCGGAAGCCTCAATAATCTTGCCGTGGTCTATCTCGACGAGAAGCATGACCAGCAAGCCTTGGAGGCATTGAAGCGGAGCCTGGCTATCCGCGAGGGCGCTCTAGGGGCAGGCCATATCGATGTCGCTGCCACGCTCAACAATCTGGCCACGTTCTATATGAACCGTAGCGATTACGGCACCGCGGAGACCCTGTTCAAGCGCAGCATCGCCATCTATGCCTCGGCTGCCGGCGAGGCCAGCGTGCTCCATGTCGCGGCACTTCAGCGCCTGGCCAAGATGTATGAGCGTCAAGGCCGCGATAATCTCGCCGCCCCGATCCTCTACCGGGTAAAGCAAATCCAGGCGGCGCAGGCGAAATCGTCCTGACCCGGATGGCCGGTTGAGCTCGTCGCGTGTTAGGTTGGCAACCGGACACGACCGATGAGGATGGAATGGTTTATCGCTTTGCTGCTGGCCTGCTGCTCGCCGGCGTTTCCTGCTTTGCCTTGGCCGCCGACAAAAACCCCGATCAGGCGATCAAATACCTCGAAGCCCGCATCGTCGAGCTGAACGGCGCGGGCCGTTATGCCGACGCGGTTCCGCTGGCCAAGCAGGTGTTGGATCTGCGCCAGAAGAAGAGCGGAACCCAGGATCAGGACTATGCCTCGGCCTTGAACAATCTCGCCGTTCTCTACAAGGCGCTGGGGCGCTATGAGGATGCGCAGCCGGTGCTCGAGCAGAGCCTCGACATCCGCCGCAAGGTGCTCAAGCCGGGCGACG
>NZ_JAFAND010000043.1 GCF_019232825.1 Paludibacterium sp.
GTCGTGCTTAACGCCGATAAGGAAATCCTGCTTACCAGCGGCGGCGGTTACATCCGCTTGGTCGGTGGCAACATCGAGGTGCATTGCCCCGGGCAGGTAACTATCAAGGGTGCGAACCATGCGATGAGCGGGCCGGCGAGTATGTCGCCCAGCATGCCGCTGCTGCCGCAAAGCGAGTACCGCAATACGCACAGCTTGCGCTTTGCCTCTGCCCATTCGGATGAGCTGGCACAGGATATGGGGCTGGTCGGGAAACCCTACAAGATTGTCGATGAGACCGGCAAGGTCCATGCATCGGGTTTTGTGCCCAAAAATGGCCGTTTGCCGCGTGTAATGACGGAGGAGCCCCAGCATCTGTCGCTTGCTGTTGGCGAAGATAAGTGGAAGCAACAAGTGCTGCCGCATCCTGCGCAGGAGCCTACACCCACAGCCAGCGAGGCGGCGGAGGATGAGAGCGAGGAAGAGGATCTGAGCAATATGCCGTACGTGGCGGCTTTGCAAGAAGACGGCGCTCCCATCCTTTCGCATGAGATCTTGCAGAAGATCTTGCAGGGTTAACTTTCCGCAGAAGAGCAAAACATATGACGCAATGGACTCGCGCCGAGTACAACACCGATCTCAGAGCGGCAACGTATACCGACAATCAAGGTAATCTCATGGTCCGCTCCGGCGGTAGTTTGCCCTGGCGGGTTAATAACCCTGGCAATCTGCGGCCTCGGCTCAATACGCAAGGTCAGCCGGCGCCCAGAAAGGTAAAGACCCATATCGGCTTTGCCAAAGCAAGAAACGATAAGGGAGAGGAAAGCTATTTCCTGATTTTCCCGGACTACGACACCGGGGTGAATGAACTGCGCGCCAACCTGAAGCGCATCTACAGCAAGAAAACCATTAACGAAGCCATTCATGGTTACGCGCCAAGCAAGGAAAATGATACCTCTGGGTATGTTGATAAGGTGGAAGCGTTCTCCGGCCTTAGCCGAAACCGTATCGTGGGTGAGCTGAACGGTGACGAGTTTGAGCGGTTGGTGCAGGCCATCATTCGTGTCGAAGGCTATAACGATCAGTCGAAGGGCGCGCGCCAGGAAAAAATGCTCAAAGGCACGGATGTCACCTTATCGGATGGGGCATGGCCAGTTCCCAATAAAGAGGTGGTTCTGCGCCAGCAGGGTAAAGATCATGTGCTGAAAACCGATCAGTATGGCCGGTTGCCGACGTTGGTTCACCTGCCAGGGGTTGGCGCCGCCGAGCTGCTGGTGAAGAACTTGAAGGGAGCACTGGAAAGCGTCTGCAAGCTGGATATGTCCGGTGCGGGGAAGAATCTTCTCCTGGTCTGGGACTGTTTGCATGCGCACGCGCCGACCGCGCCGCATCAGCCGTCTAATGGTGCCAAGAAACAGGTTCGTGAAAGTTTTTCTTACGTGGTTCAGCCGGGCGACACCGTTGGCAAAATTGCCAAGAAATTCAAGTCCAGCGTCGATGCAATCAAGCAGGCGAACCAACTCAAGAACGTCAATCAGATTTTCCCGGGGCAGACGCTGGTTATTGTCCCCGAGGGCGCCAAAACACCCACCCACGCAAAGTCGAAACCGAGTCCGTCCTCGGCTCAGACTAGTGCGCCGGCGGCGTCTGCCCCAGCTGCGACGCCTGCACCACCCGGGCAGAAGAGCGCAGAGGCCGCGCGTAGTAAGGATGGAACTGGTTCGCCGCTTGCGTTGTTGAGCCCGGATAATAAGCGTGCGCCGTGGATGAAAATTGCGTTTGAAGAGGCCCATAAATGGGCGGGGAAAGATGAAAATGATATTACGAAAACAAGCAATTATCATGCACTTGATGGAATAAGGTCAGGGAGTTGGAAGGATCGCAAAGGTAATGCCCATGATTTTAAATCGCTGCGGAACGATACTGGCTCACCCTGGTGCGCTTCCTTTGTGAACTATTGCCTACGTCAAGCAAAATATGCCATGTCTGCGAACCCGGCAGGCTCAAATTCATTTGTACAAGATAAGAACTTTGTAAAGGTGGATGCACCTATTTATGGCGCATTGTCTGTTTGGAAAAAGGGCGGAGAAGGACATGTGGCGTTTTGCTATGGGATAGATACGGTTACTGGGGAGGTGATTTGTCTTGGTGGAAACCAAGATGATCGAATCACCTTTATGCTGGGTAAGTCAGGGACAACTAAGAAGCTTGTTGGGTATTTTGTGCCAAAAGCGTATGTGCCAATGGTGAAAAATTTCCAAAATTATTTAAGCAAATTTGATATTGTTGACCTGAATAAATCGATTAATTATAAAAAATACGCTAGGAAGAAAACTTCCCGTGATAGATAAAATATGCTTGTTTGTTATGTTTTCCTTGTTTTCTGCTTTGTCGCTGGCTGGTGAGCGTGGATACAATGCCGTGTATATAGATTATTCTGGAGATATATCTTATTTTAAGGTTTACCGTGAAAAATATTATGACACAGGCGTGAATAAGAATTGCTGGGCTACCTTGAGAGGGTCTGGTGTGGATTCATTCTATTATAAAAAAACACCCAATGGGCTTGATCGTAGTTTGATTGATGGGGTTTTGAAAGGGGATTCTGCTGCGATAAAGAAAGTTTCAATGTTTTTGAGGGGGTATAAGGACGATCAGTTGCTTTCTGGATTTGATGTGGCCTTTTTTGTTGACAAGAGTGGAGTGCAACTAATTTCGGTGGGCGCGTATGGATCCTACAACCGTGAGTCATACAATATCAACAGAAAATCCCCAAATTACATCAAGATAGATCGTGCAATCTGCCAGTCTTTAAAGAAAGTTGACGTTGAGTTTAACCCTTGAGGCGACTTTATTTTGCAGGTCAAAATTAGCATCTACAGCTGTAAAAATGTGTAACTATTTCAAAGTTGCACTTATGGGTGTGCTTTTAATGGTCGGGCGTGCTTGGGCAATGGCTGATGTGATAGAAACACGCTCTCCGGATCAATCCACTGTGATCGAACACGCCTGCAGCGAACAAGGCTGTTCTGCCTGGGTTGATGGCGCTAACGGCAAAACGCCTATCGTGGACAATGCCCACACCACGGATATCAGTGTGCAGTGGCTCAGCAACGATCTGGCCGACGTGCACTTCTCCTGTGGCAGCCCCTGCACGGCGCATTTCTTCTATGGCAAGCGCCAGGTAAGTGCCCGTAACCGACTCTGAGTGCAGGGTAGCGTGCGTTCGCGCAGCAACGCACGGCCTTCGGATTTGCACGCAACGCACATTGCCTACGGCGAATACCTGTTAACAGCGGCCCCAAGTGCCTTCGGTGTGAGGGAGAAGTTATACAACGACCCAAACAAAGCCCACATAGTCTGGGTTGCTGGCGTGAGTTTGTACCGTGTTGGCGACAGGGATATCGTCGCCATCTTCCACAAGTCCTTCCAGATGAAAGTCGATAGCTTCTTTGGCATTGTGCAGCGCTTCATCAAGGGTGTCGCCGGCAGAGAAGCAGCCGGGGATATCGGGAACAATTACCCCAAATGCGTGAGTATCGTCGCCAAGTTCAATTGCGATTGGAAATAGCATTTTTGTGCTCCTGCCTTGCCAAGCGGTAACCCACTATTTACTCCCTATGTAAAAACGCCAGTCAGCGTTAACTGACTGGCTTTGCCTTCCCCTTTTCCTTACCCCCGCAACGCCCCCTGTACATAGCCGAGCTTATAGCTGACGGCGGCGAGCAGGCTGCGCACGGCGTTGGGATCGAGTGCATGGCGATGCTGGGGTGCGAATTGGCGCACCAGATGGTCAACGGTGTGCTGAATGTCACGCAAATCGCGCTGGACGTTGGGCGGGGTGGATGAACGGTCGTGCTTCATGGGGTGCTCCTTGTCTTTTGAACATCAGTAGGAGCTGCCGTAAGGAGGCAGCAGGCAGAGCGAGCACAGCTTTTATGCCGTGCTCGGTGACTCAAGGCTGCCAAGCCTCGTGTTGCTTATTTTCATTCGCAACGGTGACGGAGGTTAGGGGTGAGGGCGGTGTGCGTCAAGGGAGCGCGGTTCGGCTGGCAGTACTGTGCCGCGGTGCTGACGGGTTGGAGTGAAAAAACGGCCAAGCCGGTCGACTGGCTTGGCCGTTTTTGTTTACGAGAGCGAGTACACGCACCGAGGCCGTGCGTTGCTGCGCGAACGCACGCTACTCATTTGGATTGCGAATACCCCCCCTTGCACTTACTCACCCGCCAGGCGAGATGACGCCGTCTCTCCGCTTGGGATCTATCCGTGAGGGTGATTGGTGCAGTGTTGCATTCTGGCTACGCACTCACACGCGGTTGCCCTTTGATGTGCGACAGGTTAACGCGGAAGGGTGTTTAGAATCTCAAACATCATATAGTGTTTTTAACTATATTGTTTGATTTTTTGTAGTGACAAACACTGGCTAAAATAAAAATCGCCACAATGAAATTGTGGCGATTTTCGCTTTACCTAGAGAATTTACAGCTTGATTAAAGTGCTCTTCAGTTCGGTGTATTTCTCCAGCGCGTGCAGCGACTTGTCGCGGCCGTTGCCGGATTGTTTGTAGCCGCCGAAGGGGAAGTTCATGTCGCCGCCTTCGTCGTAGCAGTTGACCCAGACCGTGCCGGCGCGCAAGCGGCGCGACACCTGGTGCGCGGTGGTCAGGTCGGCGGTCCAGACCGCGGCGGCCAGCCCGTATTCGGTGTCGTTGGCGATATGCACCGCTTGATCGATGGTGTCGACGGTGATCACCGACAGCACCGGGCCGAAGATTTCCTCGCGGCAGATGGTCAGATCCGGCCGTTCGCAGTCGAAGATGGTCGGCTCGATGAAGAGTCCCTGCGGGTGCGCGTTGGCGGCCTTGCCGCCGGTCAGCAGGCGCGCGCCTTCGCTTTGACCCTTGTCGATATAGGACAGCACCTTGTCGTATTGAAGGCGATCGACGATGGCGCCCATGTGTGTGGACGGGTCGAGCGGGTCGCCGGGCGCATAGCGTGCCGCGGCCTGTTTCAATTCGGCGAGGAAAACGTCGCGAATTTCGCGTTGTACCAAGACGCGCGAACCGGCGGTACACATTTCACCCATGTTGTAGAAAATGGCGCCGGCCGCAGCGCGCGCAGCGGCGCCGATGTCCTTGCAGTCGGCCAGCACGATGTTGGGGCTCTTGCCGCCGAGTTCGAGCCAGACACGCTTGAGGTTGCTTTGCGCGGCATAGCCGGCGATCAGCTTGCCCACGCCGGTCGAGCCGGTGAAGGCGACGCAGTCGACCTGTTGATGCAGCGCCAGCAATTTGCCGACGTCGCCGGCGCCGGGCAGCACCTGGAAGATGCCGTCGGGAATGCCGGCCTCTTTCGCCAGTTGCCCGAGGCGGATGGCGGTCAGCGGCGATTTCTCCGAGGGCTTGAGGATGACGGCGTTGCCGGCGGCGAGCGCGGGGCCGAATTTCCAGCTGGCCATCAGGATGGGGAAGTTCCACGGCACGATGGCGGCCACCACGCCGATCGGTTCGCGGCTGACCAGGCCGACCAGACTCGGGTCGACCGGGGCCAGCTCGCCGCCCGTCTTGTCGATGGCTTCGGCGAACCATTCGGTGCAGTAAGCCGCGCCTGGCACGTCGACGCTCAGGGTGTCGCCGATCGGCTTGCCGGCGTCCAGGGTTTCCAATAGCGCCAATTCGTCGAGGTGCTGGCGCATCAGCGCGGCGAAGCGCTTGAGAATGCGGCCGCGTTCCCGCGGCGCGAGCCCGGGCCAGTCGCCGTGATCGAATGCCGTGCGCGCGGCGGCTACGGCGCTGTCGACTTCTGCCGGGCCGCACCAGGCGATGTCGCCCAGGCTTTGGCCGGTGGCCGGGTTGATGCAGGGGAAGCGCTTGCCGTCGTGGGCGTCCTGATAGGCGCCATTAATGAAGGCGCGCCCCTCGACCCGGATAGACGCCGCGCGGGCTTGCCATTCGGCATGGGTGAGACTCATCGACATCTCCTTTGTGTGTGCTGCCTGTCGTGCGTTGTTATTCGATTGTGCCGGCTCAGAATGTCGGCGGCGAGCTGGCGCTGACCACCTCGCAGATTCCTTCGCCCATATTGCGGAAGCGGTGCGGCAGGCGGCTGTCGAAGTAGTAGGCGTCGCCCGGGCCGAGCACGCGGCTTTCGCCGTTGACCGTGACTTCGATTTGGCCGCTGATGACCACGCCGCCTTCCTGTCCCTCATGGATCAGCATGTCCGGGCCGGTATCGGCGCCTGGTTCGTAGTGCTCGCGCAAAATGGCGATGTCGCGATGATCGTGCGCGGTGCCCACGAGAAGGAAACGAATCTGATCGTTGCCCAGGTTGGGAAGTTCATCGGCCTGATAGAACACCTTGGGCGTCTGCGGTTCGGCGTCGAAGGTGAAGAAGTCGGCCAGCGTCATCGGCAAGCCTTCCAGCACCTTTTTCAGCGAGCTGATCGATGGGCTGACCCGGTTCTGTTCGATGAGTGAAATGGTGCCATTGGTGACGCCCGCGCGTTTTGCCAGCTCCCGCTGCGACAGTCCGTAGCGATCTCGTACCATTCTCAGGCGTGCGCCTACATCCATTGTCTTTCCTCGTGTTGTTCCGTCTTGCACCGGGGGCGTGCCGATGAAATTGAGATGTTAATAATTTTAGACGTTACCGCGATGTTTGGGCCGATGCAATCGACTTGAGTTGCTGCGATGCAAAATCGATAGTGCTTTGCAATACGCAGATTTTATAGTCAAAATCAGTATCAGACAGCAAGCGGTATGTAAATTTTATTAAACGGCTGTCTGAATCTCAATCCGGACCCAGACATCAATCACAGGAGAGAAGTATGTTAATCGGCGTTCCAAAGGAGATCAAAAATCACGAATACCGCGTGGGCCTGACGCCTTCCGGTGCGCGCGAAATGATCGCCCACGGTCACAAGGTCCTGGTGGAAACCCAGGCTGGCCTCGCCATCGGCTTTACCGATGAACAATACATTGCTTCCGGCGCCGCGATCGCGCCGAGCGCCAAGGCCGTGTTTGATCAGGCCGAAATGATTATCAAGGTCAAGGAGCCGCAACCGGTCGAGTGCCGCATGCTGCGCCCGGGCCAAATTCTGTTTACTTACCTGCACCTGGCTCCGGATCCTGAGCAAACCCGCCTGTTGATCGAGTCGGGCGCCATCGCCGTGGCATACGAAACCGTGACCGACGAACGCGGCGGCCTGCCGCTGTTGGCGCCGATGTCCGAAGTGGCTGGCCGCATGGCGATCCAAGCGGGTGCGCATGCGTTGGAAAAAGCGCAAGGCGGCCGCGGCGTGCTGTTGGGTGGCGTACCGGGCGTAGCGCCGGCCAAGGTGGTGGTCATCGGCGGCGGCGTGGTGGGCTTGAATGCCGCCCGCATGGCGATGGGGCTGGGCGCGGATGTGACCATCCTCGACAAGTCGCTCAACCGTCTGAAGGAAATCGACAACGTATTCGGCGGTCGCATCAAGACCCTGGTATCGAACACTTCGAATATCGAAGAGCAGTGCGAGGCGGCTGATCTGGTCGTCGGCGCCGTGCTGGTGCCGGGCGCATTGGCGCCGAAGCTGGTGACGCGGGCTATGCTGAAGAAGATGCAGGCCGGCGCGGTGCTGGTGGACGTGGCGATCGACCAAGGCGGCTGCTTCGAAACCAGCCATGCCACCACCCACCAAGAACCGACCTACGTCGTCGACGGCGTGGTGCACTACTGCGTGGCCAATATGCCGGGCGGTGTGGCGCGTACTTCGACGTTGGCGTTGTCCAATGCCACCTTGCCGTTCGCGCTGGAACTGGCGAACAAGGGCTGGGCGGGCGCGCTGCTCGACAATCCGCATCTGCGCAACGGCCTGAACGTGTGCCGTGGCAAGGTGACGTTTGAGGCGGTTGCCAAGGACCTCGGCTATCAGTACGTTGATCCGGTCGAGGCAATCAAAGCTTCTTCCTGAAAGAGGTAGGCATGCGGCAAGCGATTATCGGTATTCCATGTGATAACAAGATGATCGGCCTGCTGCCGTTCCACGCGGTCGGCGACAAATATGTCGCCGCCGCGGCGGGCGGCGCGGGGGGTGTTCCCATCCTGATCCCCTCCATGGGGGATGCTTCTCACCGGGAAGCCTTGCTGGATCTGGTCGATGGCGTGTTGCTTCCTGGGTCGCCATCCAATATCGAACCCCATCATTACCAAGGCGAACCGAGCCGTCCGGGCAATCCGGTCGATCCCGCGCGCGACGCCACCACGCTTCCCTTGATTCCCCAACTGATCGAACGCGGCATTCCTGTGCTCGGCATCTGCCGAGGCTTTCAGGAAATGAACGTCGCGCTCGGCGGCGAATTGTTCCAGTACGTGCATGAGGAGCCTGGCTATCGCGACCACCGCGAGCCGGAGGCCGAAGACATGGCGTTGAAGTATGCGCCGGCGCATCTGGTGCATTTCCCCGAAGGCGGGCAGTTCCGTCATTGGCTGGGTTTGGCTGAGTACAAAGTAAACTCGCTGCATGGCCAGGGCGTGCGCCGTTTGGGACCGTCCTTGCGTGCCGAGGCCTTGTCCGAGGATGGGCTGGTCGAGGCATTCAGCGTGCCCGGTTCGAAGTCGTTCGCTTTTGCCGTGCAGTGGCATCCGGAATGGCTTTTCGCCGAAAACCCGGTGTCGATGGCGCTTTTCAAAGCGTTTGGCGAGGCCTGTCTGGCCCGTCGCGCACAGCGCAGCCGCTAAAAATCGGCGCGTTTCTAGAGCCGTTTTAACGGCCGGAAATTGAAATAGAGAGGGATTTTTGCATGAACAACGAGATCATCGAGTGGATGCGAGAGCACCACATCACCGAAGTCGAGTGTATTTTGCCGGATATGACCGGCGTGGCGCGCGGCAAGATCGTTCCGCGCGACAAATTTCTCAGCGACCCTGAAATGCGTTTGCCCGAGGCGGTGCTGATTCAGACCGTCACCGGCGATTATCCGGACGACAGCTATCTGGATGTCACCGACCCGGACATGGTGCTGTTCCCCGATCCCGCAACGCTGCGCTTCGTGCCCTGGGCCGCGGACCCCACGGCACAGCTGATCTATGAGTGCACCCGTTCCGACGGCACGCCGGTGGACGTGTCGCCTCGCAATGTATTGAAACGCGTGCTGTCGTTGTTCGACCAGCACGACTGGGAGCCGGTGGTGGCGCCGGAGATGGAGTTCTATCTGCTTTCGCCCAACCCCGATCCCGATATCCCGCTGGCGCCGCCGATCGGTCGCACTGGTCGCGCCGAGTTCGGCCGCCGTTCGTACTCCATCGATGCGGTCAACGAATTCGACCCGCTGTTCGAGGACATCTACGATTACTGCCATGCGCAGAATTTGGAAGTCGACACGCTGATTCATGAAATCGGCACCGCGCAGATGGAGATCAACTTCCTGCACGGCAACGCGGTGGCGCTGGCCGATCAGGTGTTCTTGTTCAAGCGCACGGTGCGCGAGGCGGCGTTCCGCCACAATATGTACGCCACCTTCATGGCCAAGCCCATGGAGGGCGAGCCCGGCAGCGCGATGCATATCCATCAGAGCATCATTGACCGCGCGACCGGCAAGAACATCTTCACCAATGCGGATGGCACGCCGTCCGAGCATTTCTTCCATTTCATCGGCGGCTTGCAAACCTATCTGCCGCACGCGATGCCGCTGTTCGCGCCGTTCGTCAATTCCTTCCGTCGCCTGTCACGCTATACCGCCGCGCCGACCAATGTGCAGTGGGGCTACGACAACCGCACGGTGGCGTTCCGCGTGCCGCATTCGTCGCCGCAGGCGCGCCGGGTGGAAAACCGCGTGCCGGGCGTGGACGCCAACCCGTATCTCGCCATGGCCGCCACGCTGGCTTGCGGCTATCTCGGCATGATCAACAAAATTCCGGCTTCCGAGCCCTGCCAGAGCGATGCCTATGAACTGCCGTTCCAGTTCCCGCATGGGTCGGAAGAGGCGCTGGCCAAGTTGCGCGAATGCCCGGAGCTGGCCGAAGTGCTGGGTCCGCGCTTTGTGCGCATGTACGTGGCGCTGAAGGAAAAAGAATTTTCTGAGTATTTCCGCGTGATCAGCCCGTGGGAACGTAAGTTCCTGCTGTTGCACGTATAAGGCTGAAACGCGTCGACGCGAGCGCGGCCGGCCAGGAGAAGCTGGCCGCGGGGAATCAACAGGAGAAAACGCAATGAAGCAGCACAATACCGAAGTTCTTCGTCAGCAAGATGCCGCGCACCACCTGCATCCGTTTTCCGACATGCAGTCGCTCAACCGCCAGGGTTCACGCGTGATCACCCACGCAGACGGCATTTATCTGTGGGACTCGGAGGGGAATAAGATCATCGACGGCATGGCGGGCCTGTGGTGCGTCAATATCGGCTACGGCCGCAAGGATCTGCCGGAAGTGGCCAAGAAGCAGATGGAAGAATTGGCCTACTACAACACCTTCTTCAAGACCACCCATCCGGCGGTGGTCGAACTGTCGGCCTTGCTCAACGAAGTGTCGCCGGAAGGCTTCAGCCATGTGTTCTACACCAACTCAGGCTCAGAGTCGGTCGACACCATGATGCGCATGGTGCGCCGTTTTTGGGATGTTCAGGGCAAGCCGCAGAAAAAGACCTTGATCGGCCGTTGGAACGGCTATCACGGCTCGACCATCGGCGGCGCAAGCCTGGGCGGCATGACCTATATGCATGAGCAAGGCGATTTGCCGATTCCGGGTATCGCTCACGTCGAGCAGCCGTGGTGGTACAAGCATGGCAAGGATATGACCCCGGACGAGTTCGGTCTGCAGGCGGCGCGCTGGGTAGAAGAGAAGATTCTGGAAATCGGCGCCGACAAGGTGGCGGCATTCGTCGGCGAACCGATCCAGGGCGCCGGCGGCGTCATCATCCCGCCGGCCACCTACTGGCCGGAAGTCGAGCGCATCTGTCGCAAATACGACGTCCTGTTGGTGGCGGACGAGGTGATCTGTGGCTTCGGTCGCACCGGCGAATGGTTTGGCCATCAAACCTTGGGTTTTCGTCCGGATATCTTCACGACCGCCAAGGGGCTGTCGTCGGGCTATTTGCCGATCGGGGCGGTGTTCGTCGGCGATCGCGTGGCGGAAGGGCTGTTGGCCGGCGGCGACTTCAATCACGGCTTTACCTATTCCGGGCATCCGGTGGCGGCGGCGGTGGCGCAGGCCAATGTGCGCGCGCTGCGTGACGAGGGTATCGTCGAGCGCGTGAAGAACGAAACCGGGCCGTATATGCAAAGACGCTGGCACGAAACCTTTGGCCAGTTTGCTCATGTGGACGACATTCGCGGTGTGGGTCTGATCCAGGCGTTTACCTTGGTCAAGGACCGCGCCAAGCGCGAACTCTTCCCGAATTGGGGCGACATGGGCATGAAGTGCCGCGACATTTTCTTCCGCAACAATCTGATCATGCGCGCCTGCGGCGACCATATCGTTTCGGCGCCGCCGCTCATCATCAGCAAGGAAGAGATCGACAAAATGTTGGGTCTGGCGGCACGTTGCATTGAAACTTTTGAAAAAGAGGTCCTGTTTTAATCGTTTTATGTTCTCTGGTGTATAGTGGAACTATCCGATTTCTGCTTTGCGCTTCGAATAGCGGATTTGGTATAATCAAATCCGCTATTTTTGTTAAAAATAAAAATAGATAGTCATGAAAATGGCTTGTCCGTTTCCTAAAACTATGGGGCAGCGCGCATGTTTGTCGGTATAGGCTATGTGGTGATCCTTTTTTCCACGCTCGGCGGTTTCGTCATGGCCGGTGGCCATTTGGCGGCACTGCTTCAGCCCATCGAACTCATGATGATCGGCGGCGCCGCGGCCGGCGCCTTCGTCGTCGCCAACGGCGGCCCGGCGTTGAAAGCGACGCTCAAGGCCTTCCCGCAGATATTTAAAGGGTCGCCTTACACCAAGGCCTTCTATATGGAGCTCTTCGCGATGCTCTATGAGATCCTGGCCAAAGTCCGCAAAGAAGGGCTGATGTCGATCGAAAACGACGTCGATAACCCCGAATCCAGCCCAATCTTCAGTAAATATCCCGCTATCGGCAAAGATCACCATGTCGTTGAATTTATTTGTGATTATTTGCGCCTGATGGTGGGCGGCAATCTGAATGCCTTCGAAATCGAAAACTTGATGGATGTCGAAATCGAAACCCATCATCACGAGGGCGAGATTCCGGTTTTGGCGGTCAAGGCCATCGCCGATGCCATGCCGGCCTTCGGTATCGTGGCCGCCGTGATGGGCGTGGTGCATACCATGGAGTCGGTGGGCATCCCGCCAGCGGAATTGGGTCTGCTCATCGCGCACGCGCTGGTGGGGACCTTCCTCGGGATTTTGCTTTCCTATGGCTTCGTCGGCCCGCTGGGCACGATTTTGGAGCATCGCCTGAATGACGGCACCCGAGTCTTCCAGACGATCAAGGTCACCATTTTGGCCAGCCTCAACGGTTATGCGCCGCAGGTGGCGGTAGAGTTCGGCCGCAAGGCGCTGTCGTCGCATGATCGCCCGTCCTTCAAGGAATTGGAGGATCACGTCAAGCAGGCCAAAAACCGATAACCCACGAGGCCAGTCATGGCAGATGAATCGCAACGGCCCATTATCGTCAAGCGCATCAAGAAGGGTGGCCACGGCCACCATGGCGGCGCATGGAAGATTGCCTATGCCGACTTCGTGACGGCGATGATGGCGTTCTTTCTGCTGATGTGGCTGCTTGGCTCGGTATCGCAGGGAACGCTTGACGGCATCGCCGATTACTTCAAGACGCCGCTCAAAGTCGCGCTGTCCGGGGGCCAGGGCGCGGGCGACGCCACTTCCGTGGTCAAGGGCGGCGGCACCGATCTGACGCGCAAAGCGGGCCAGGTGAAGAAAAACCCTCAATCCGATCCCGCCAAGGAAAAGGCGCAGTTGACGCAACTGCAGCAGAAGATTCAGCAAACCATCGACACCAGCGTGCAATTGAAGGCGTACAAGAGCCAGCTGAAGTTGGAGATGACGCCCGAAGGTCTGCGCATTCAGATCGTCGACGAGCAGAACCGCTCAATGTTCGCTTCCGGCAGTTCGACACTACTGCCCGCGACCAGCGCGTTGCTGCAGGCGCTGGCCAAGGATCTCAACCAATTGCCCAATCGCTTGAGCATCTCCGGCCACACCGACGCGACGCCGTATAGCGGCGGACTCGGCGGCTATAGCAACTGGGAATTGTCGGCCGACCGGGCCAACGCCGCGCGCCGCGAATTGATCGCCGGCGGCCTGGGGTCCGATAAGGTACTGCGCGTGCAAGGGCTGGCCGATGCCGTGCCGTTGATTCATAGCGATGTGTTTGCCGCCGAGAATCGCCGCATCACCATCGTGGTGCTCAATCGCGATGCCGAGCAGACGATTCTCGATGATGGGATCAAGCCTCCGCTCAACAATGAGCCGATCGGGCCGATCGCTCCGGCGCCGCATACGGGGGCGAACAACTGATTGCTGCCGCGGCAGGGCGCGTCGCGCGCGCGTTGGTGATACAGCTGTCGGCGGCGGTGCTGGCCTGGTACTTTGTCGCGCCGGCGGCGCACCCAGTGGAATGGTCGGCGCTCGCAGGGGTGTTGGCGGTCGCGGCGTCGATGTTGTGGAAGAGTCGGGGTGTGACGGCCTGGATGCAGGGGCTGCCGATTCCTGTGGCCCTGTTGGCTTGGCGCGCGGGGATTCCGCCCTGGGTGTTTCTGGCGGCGTTTTTCGCCACGCTGGCATTTGGCCGCAATGCCTGGCAGGCGCGCGTGCCGCTGTACCGATCGAGCCGCGAGGCGGCGGAAGTGCTGGCCGGGGCATTGACACCCGGCGCGCGTTTGTTGGAAGCTGGCGCCGGAGATGGCCGGCTGGCATTGTGGCTTGCGCGCTTGCGACCCGACGTGCAAATTACCGCGTTGGAGAATGCCTGGGGAAGTTTTTGTCTGGCACGGTTACGCTGGTGGCTGATGGGGCGCCCCGGCAACGTGCGGCTGCGGCCGGCCAGTTTCTGGAGCGTTGATTGGGGTGAGTACGACGCGGTTTATGTGTTTCTTTCTCCAGCGCCAATGCAAAGGGTATGGGAAAAATTTCAATTACAAGCCAAGCCGGGAGCCCTGCTGATCAGCAACACCTTCTCCATTCCCGGGGCCGAACCGACGCGCCGCACGCCGTTGTCCGGCCGCTTGCAGCAATCGCTCCTGTTCTGGCGGATCGAACATGGAACTGAATAGCTGGCTCAATAGCATCGCGGCGCGGCGCTGGCCGATTCTCTCGGGCACCATGACCGAGCTACGGCAAGCCTGCGCGCGCCATAGCGATCTGATCAATTTCACCGACCTGGCAAACCTTACGCTGTCCGATCCGCTCCTGCTGTTCGATTTGATTCGCGTGGTGGGCGGGTCGCGCGCGCTGCAGCGCAACGAAAGCATGCCATCGATCGAGCAAGCGATGATGCTGATCGGCTTGGAGCCGGTGGTGACCCGCTTCAATACCTTGACCGTGCTCGAACCCGTGACCGGCCGCTTGCATCCCGGCGTGGTGGAAGATATTACGATGTGGCTCGCCCATGGCCGCGTGGCAGCGATCATCGCCAAAGATTGGCTGTCGCTGGCGGGCGAGCACAAGGTGGAAGACTGCTACATCGCCGCGCTGATTTACAATCTGCCCGCCTGCTTCTATTTGCTCTACAACAATCGCACCGCGGAACGCCCGCTGTTGCAGGAAGTGTCCGAGGTTTTCGGCGTCGATTATCCCAAGCTGCTTGAGCAGTTCGTCAAGACCGTGCCATTGCCGATGGGCTTGCTCAATATTCTGTCGACCGATCCCGGCGCGAGCCGCCGCAAGCAACTCTTGCGACTGGCGGTGGCCACGGCCAACGGGTTGATCCAGGGCGCTTGGCGTCCTCAGTGGTGGGTGGGCATCGAGGCGGCGGCGCGTTTGATCGGCGTTGGCCCCTCCGTCGCCTATAGCGCCGTGCCGCTCGCTTGCCTGCAAGTGGCACGTTCGCCGCGCGCCATGGCTTACGGCTACCCGGCGCGGGAATTGATCATGATGCCGGGCGAGTTTCACCAGGCGGAGATGCATCGCATCGCGCCGCGTGACGATGAAGGCGAATTGGATACGGCGTTGCGCGATACCGTTCGTCGTCTGGCGCAAGATCTGCATTTCAGTCGCGTCTTGTTCCTGCGTTACGACAATGAGGGCCACTGCCTGAAGCTGCGTTATCAAGTGGGATTGTCGCCGGAACATCCGCTGCGCAACCACGCGGTGGCGCTTGAGCCGGGCACGTTTTTTTCGCTGTTGTCGAGCAAGCCGCAAAGTTTTCATGCGCCGCAGACGGCGCGGGCGAAGATCGCCGAGAGTTATCCGGACGAGTTCTTCGGCCAGATGGCGGGTGGCGCGTTCGCCGCCATGACGGTCTTTACCGGTCATCAGCTTGTTGGTGTGTTCTACGTCGACTATGGCGATGAGCCGGTCACGCTGGATGCCGATATCTATCAACATTTCAAAGAAATCGTGGTGTCGATGACGGCGCCGCACACCTGACATGCCGCAGTCCATTAAGCAGATTTCATCTCCCCATAACGACACGCTCAAACAATTGATCCGCTTGATCGAGCAAGGGCGCGAGCGGCGCAAGCAAGGCTTGCTCGTCGTCGAGGGCATCCATTTGGCACAAAGCGCCATGGAGGCGGGGCTAGGGTGCACCCAGTTGTTCGTCAATCGCTTGGCGCGCGAAAAGACCGAGGTGGTCGCATTGATGGCGGCAACGTCGAAGACGGCCTCCGTGTACGAGCTGGATGAAAACCTGCTTGCCCGCGTCAGCGCGCTGGCAAGCGCGCCCGAGGTGCTTGCCGTTTGTCTGCGGCCGCGGCCGGCGCCCGCGCCGGCAACGGCGGCGCGTGTCTTGCTGGAGGATATCCAAGACCCCGGCAATATGGGGACGATTTTGCGTTCCGCCGCCGCGTCCGGCGTGACGGAGGTGTATTTGAGCGCCGGCTGCGTCGATGTCTATGCGCCCAAAGTGCTGCGCGCCGGCATGGGGGCGCATTTTCACTTGGCGCTGCATGAGCAGGCGGATCTGCCGAGCGTGCTGGCCGATTTTGCCGGTGTGCGATTGGTGACGAGTCTTGCCGGCGACCGCTCGCTCTATCAGCAGGATCTTACCGGCCCGGTGGCCTTTGTGTTTGGCAACGAAGGGGCCGGCGTTTCCGCCGCATTGCACGATGCCGCCGACGCGCGCGTGCGTATCCCCATGCCGGGGCATGCCGAATCGCTGAATGTGGCCATGGCGGCGACGCTGTGTTTGTTCGAGCGCGTTCGTCAGTTGGAGAGCGCGGGGAGCGAGCGCCAGACAGCGGCAGGCAACCGGTAGAGAACGTGCGGCGCCAGCGGGTGCGCCGCGGGTAGTTGAGGGTGCGAAAAATCGCCTTTTGCATCGCGCTGCATGCCGATGGCTTCCATTACCGCCACGGAACGCAGGTTGGCCGGCACGGTAAACGCCACGATTTCGTCGAGCCTCAGGCGAGTGAAGCCGAAGGCCAGCGCCGCGCGCGCCGCCTCGCGTGCATAGCCCATGCGCCAGAACGGCCGCGCCAAGCGCCAGCCGATCTCGACGCAAGGCGTGAAAGCCGCCTGCCACAACGGTTGGTTCAGACCGCAAAATCCGATGAATTCGCCGCTATGCTTCAGTTCCAGCGCCCAAAATCCCCAGCCGTTCTCACTGAGGTGTCGCGCCAATCGCTCGGCCAGGGCGTCGCTTTGGCTGGCGGCAAGCCGTGCGGGGAAATGCGCCATGACCAACGGGTCGGCATTCAGTGCGCGAAACGGCGCCAGGTCGCTGCGTTGCCAGGCGCGTAGGATCAGGCGCCGCGTCTCGGCAAAATGGGGCGCGGGAGTATGAAACAAGCGATTTTCTCCTTGGTATAAGCCGGTTGAGCATATCACCCTTCGCGTAAAACGATCGAGAGCGCACGCTGACTGGCCCCCTGCGTGTGTTCTTAATCCTCGCGCAGAATAATCGACAGCGCGCGTGGGCTAAGCGTGGACCGACGGTCGGGATGGTTGATCGTGTGGCTGCTGCCGGAGGCTAGCCAGGCGGCCACCTCACTGCTGTAAGCGGTTTGGTTCAGCAGCGTGCCCAGTTTAATGAGCTCGACCGAGTTCAATTCCCGGCAATGAAAAATGGTGCCGACGATCTGCTGGCCAGCATTGCGCAACGGAGCCTTGGTGGTAATGAAATACCGCAAGGTCGCGTCGGGGTAGCCATGGATGTCGAGGATCCGCAGCGCCTGCCCTTTGCGTATGACTTCTCCATCCTGCGCGCGAAACAAGCGCGCGCTTTCCTCGGTGTTGCAGGGCAGGTCGCTGTCCGCCAAGCCCGCGATTTCTCCGTTATGCTGGAGGCCGGCGATAACGGAAAAGGCCCGGTTGACATAGATGTAGTTTGATTGGGCATCTTTGCAGCCCCACAAGCCAGGCCGCGTGTCGAGCAGATGCTGAAGATACGGGGAAATGGAAACGGTCATGGTGCCTCCTTGGTACACACTGCGTTGGAGGTATAAAGGCTTATGATGTTTTCTGGCTTACCTGGGATAAATGCTGGTAAATGTGTAGGAAATGATCTCTTTTGGGCAAGTGGCGGGGCACTTGCCCTGGCGCTGGATGAAGTTGCTTTTGTCAACCATCTCGCAGAATGATGGAAAGTGCGCGTTTGCTGAGCCCTGGCGGCAAATTGTGCAGATGACCGAGTTCAATGGCTTTCTCCACCAGTTCGCTCTTGCTGCGAGCACCGAATTTTTCTTTCAATATCTGTTGGTGCCATTCGACAGTACGCGCCGCAATGCCCAAAGCCAGTGCAATCTGCCGAGCCGAACGGCCTCGCAGAAGCAGGAACAGAATTTCTTCTTGGCGCGGACTGAGTCTGGGGCCCTTGGCGGGGTGGCCGATGGTGTAGCTGGTCGAACTGGTAAGCAGAGCGCTGTCCTTGGCACTATGGGTGATCTTGTTCAGCAGAATGCCAAGTTCCAGCAGTTCGCGCGAGTTGAGTTCTTGGCAGCAAAAAATAGTACCGACGATGTTTTTTTCCTTGTCGCGCAGTGGGGTCTTGGTGGTCAGAAACGAACGCCATTTCTTGTCGGCGCAGCAGTGGATGTCCAGGATACGCAGCCGCTCGCCGCTTTGGAGCACCTCGCGATCCTGCGCTCTGAATAACGGCGCGCAGGCGACGGCTGGGCAGCGCAGATCCAGATCGGTCAGGCCGATCAGCTCCTCTTTGTGAAGGAAGCCGGTGAAATGGGCGCACAACTGATTGGCGTAGAGAAAACGGGATGCCAGGTCGCGGCAGCCCCAGCTGCCGGGCTGGGTGTCGAAGAGGTGTTGCAGTTGCGGCGAGATCACAAAACTCATGGTATGCCTCCTTGCCATCCTTCGTGTTGGATGTGGGTCAGATTCGCGTCGTTGGGACAGGCGCTAAGGCAAGGCGGGGGCAAGGATGGCATGGCGTATTCCTGACGAGCGCGGGGATGCGCCATGCTTGGAGGGGCGGCCGCGCATGAGGTTTGCTCGCCCGCAGGTGGGAATGGACTGAACTGCGAGTGGGTAAAATCAGTCCGGAAAATTCGCCTTGCGCCAGTCGGCAATCAAGTCGATGCGTGCCCGGTCAATGATGTCCGGCAGGTGCTGTTTGTCCTGGGTGCGGGCTGCCAGGGCTCCCGCGTCTAGACTGCGAGCGGCCGTCAACATGGCGCTGAGCCACTGTGCTTGCGGGTAGGGCTCGGTGTCGAAGCCGAGGCGGCCGCCATTGTCGGCGGCGCAGGCGTCGAGCAACTGATGAAAACGCTCGGGTCGGCGCAGCGCGTCGCATTGTTTGAACAGCTTCAATACGGTGGCTGGCCGCAGTTCGGCGGTGCAATGGATCTTGGTGTGCTGCAGCGTGGCCAGTCGTGCCAAATCGCGGCACTCGGCAGGCACTCGTAGCCGATCGCATAGCGCGAGAAGGGGTTTCTCGCCGCGGAGTTCATGCCCGATATGTCGCGGCAGAACATCGGCCGGCGTCAAAGCTTTGCCCAGATCGTGCGCCAGCACGGCAAACCGCGCGGGCAGCGCGTAGCCGCGCGTGGCGGCGAAATCGAGCGCCATCATGACATGCACGCCGGTGTCGATCTCCGGGTGAAAGTCGGCGCGCTGCGGCACGCCAAACAGGGCATCCACCTCGGGCATGATTTGCGCCAGCGCGCCGCACTGCCGTAAACAATCAAAGAAGGCCGAGGGGCGGGGCGTCATGAGCGCTCTCGCCATTTCTTGCCAGACGCGTTCCGCGACCAAGGCATCCACTTCGCCGCTCGCCGTCATGGCGCGCATGAGCGTCAATGTGTCCGGCGCCACGGCAAAACCAAACCGGGCGGCAAAACGCGCGACCCGCAGAATGCGTACAGGGTCTTCGCTGAAGGCGGGGCTGACATGACGCAGCAGGCCAACGGCCAAGTCGGCTTGCCCGTTGAAGGGGTCGATGATCTGACCATCGTCATCCATCGCCATCGCGTTGATGGTCAGGTCGCGGCGGGACAGATCCTGTTCCAGCGTGACGTCGGGCGCGGCGTGGAAGGCAAAGCCACGATAGCCGGGCGCGGTTTTGCGTTCGGTGCGCGCCAAGGCGTATTCCTCGTGGCTCTCTGGGTGCAGGAACACGGGGAAATCCTTGCCAACCGGACGAAAGCCTAAATCCAGCATGATCTGCGGCGTGGCGCCTACCACGACCCAGTCGCGATCCCCCGGCGTATGGCCGAGCAGCGCGTCACGCACGGCGCCGCCAACGATATAGGCCTGGACCGGGGTGGGAAATTTCATGGCGTAACCTCGGGAGCCGGAGAGGCCTCCGGTGTGGCGGTGGCGCCGCCGCGCGCGGGGATGGTGCCCATGCGCGCCTTCAGCGTCAGCCGCGCGTTGCCCATGGCCGTGCCATAGTAGGCGGCGTTGGCCATGACCTTCTGCACGTAATCGCGGGTTTCGCTGAACGGGATGGTTTCGGCATAGATGGTGCCTTCCATGGGGGTGGTGCCCTGCCAGGCGCGCGCGCGGTTCGGCCCGGCGTTGTAGCCTGCGGTTGCCAGTACGGCATTGCTGGATAGCGAGGTCAGAA
Source organism: Paludibacterium sp. (assembly GCF_019232825.1). Taxonomy (GTDB): domain Bacteria; phylum Pseudomonadota; class Gammaproteobacteria; order Burkholderiales; family Chromobacteriaceae; genus Paludibacterium. Next base: position 20,125 of record NZ_JAFAND010000043.1, read on the forward strand.
TGTACTTCAGATACCAGGTGCCCAGCTGAATGTTGGTATCGATATCGCTGACGGCAAGGGTGTTGCTCAACCCCATTTTCTTGGCGACCCAGCGCGCGGTGCTGGGCATGAGCTGCATCAGGCCGGAGGCGCCGGCGCTGGAGCGGGCAACGGTGATGAAGCGACTTTCCTGGCGGATCAACCCATAGACCCAAGCATCGTCGACGCCGATCTGCTGCGCATAGCGCTGCGTGATGTCACGGTAAGGCGTCAGGTAGCGTAAAGAGAAGTCATGTTGAGTCTTGGTGCGCTCTGCGCTGTAGATGGCCATGTCGTAGAAACCGGCCTGCCGAGCAATCTCGGAGGCTGCCAAGAGCTGCATATCGGAGCGGCCGCGCATGGACCAGCGCCACTCGGCCTGGGCGTCGACGCGCAAATCGGGTTTCTTCGCGTTTTCGGCGATATCGTACAGTTCGAGCGAACGGATGACGGCGGGATCGGCCTTTATCGCGGCGTTATCTTGATCGCTAGGCGCGGTTCTGTCGGGCATGGCGGCGAGCGCAGTGCCCATTTCATCCAAAGACAGCAAGCCATAGTAACCACGGTCAAGGCTTGCCTTGGCGAACAACTGGTTGGCTTCGGTGGCGTGATTTTGCGCGCGAAGCGAGCGTCCGAGCCAATACTGCCAGGCGGGCTTGGCGGCCAGTGGCGCCGGCATTGCTTGGATCACGGTTTGTAGCGTATCCCATTGGCCAAGCCGCAGCGCCGATCGTGCCCACCATTCCCATTGGTCGTTGTTCATCTGTTGCCGGTCGGCGCGGGCGAACCAATGCAGGGCGTCGTCCATTTGCTGTTTGCGGGCGGCCAATAGCGCCAGTTGTCCCCAGCCAAAACCCGAAGCGGACTTGCTCAGCGCGCCCTCGACCATTTGCAGGTTTTGCGCGGCCAGCGGCAGGTTGGTTCGTGCTTTCATTTCAATGGCGAATAGCGTGGCCTCTTGCCCTTGTCGCGTGGCCAAATCGGCGCGGGCGGGGCTATTGAGCAATGTCGCGTCGAACGCCAGGTTGTTGGCGGCGGCAAGCTGTCGTGCTTGCGTGGTGAAGTTGCCCGCTAACAGTAGGCGTAGGCGGCGCCACAGCCATTCCTGATTGAGGATGCCGCGCTGTGCCGCGGCGTTGATCAAGGCGTTGCAGCCGTCCGCTAGCGGGCGGCTTTCGAGAAAACGGTCCAGATTATCGGGGGCGCGTCCTTGCCGAAGGGTCAATAGATCGCCATAGCACTGGGTTTCTTCGTCGCGCGCATCGACGGGCAGCTTGTTCCATTCGCTTTCGAATTGACTCCAACTTTGCCGCTTGCCGAGTTTTTTCAACCACTCACGGCGAACGCGCTCGTTAAGCAAGCTGGGGTCGCCTTGCGCGAGAAAGCGCGCAACTTGCGCATCGTCGTCATGGTCGAGCGCTTTGAGGGTCAGCCAATAGCTGGGGTAACGCTGTAATGGGTCGGCCGGCATGGCCGCGGCAATCTGGGTCAGTCTGGGGATGTCGTTGGCGCGGTAGGCATCCAGCGCGGCAAGCAGAGAGTCTTGCGCGGCGGCCAAGGCCAGGGTGGGCGCGGCAAGGGCCATCATCAGTACGGCCGGGCGGAAAAAACGATGTGAAGCAGTCATTCGTCTATGCAGTCCTTGGGGAAGGCGATCGATCGCACACCATGAGGGCCGCGTGGCATGCGGTCCAGCGTTCGGTCATAGGAAGGCTTTGATTTTACCGGTTGTGCGGCCGCATGACAGCAAAAGCATCGCCTTCATAGTGAATTTCTATTTATTTTAAGTTATGGCTGAATTTTGGCAAAACCGGCCGTTCGCACTAGGGCCTGTCTGCAAACGACAACGCGATGCGCCGGTAGACGCCGGCCCCGAAGGGCTGGCCGGCCTGTGATGCGTGGAGAAGGAAAGAGGGTGTCTCAGGGAGGGAAATGTGCTTAGACAAACTCGACCGGCACGAAAAAGTTGCGGCCGGTGCGGGATACCAGTACTTGAGGCTGGCCGGCCACCACGCTGCGAAACGCGCGTGGCAGGCGCCGCCAGTCCATGAACTTGATCTTGATCGGTTGTTCGTTCGTTTGCATGTCGTTCTCCTGATGCCGCCCGCGAGTCGGCGGGGCGTTGGCGCGCGTTGCCTAACGGGTTATTCCACTTTATGGATGACGCGCGTGACCACGCCCCAAATGAAGAAATTGGCGTCTTCCGGTACTTCGATCGGGGAATAGTCTGGGTTCTCGGGTAAAAGGCGTATGCCTGCCGAGGTTTTTTCAAGCCGTTTGACGGTGAGTTCGCCATTGAGCACCGCCACGACGATTTTGCCGTTCTTCGGTTCGATGGACCGATCCACGAGCAGCATGTCGCCATCCAGGATGGCGGCGTCGCGCATCGACTCGCCCTTGACGGTGACCATGAAGGTTGCCTCCGGCCGTCGTACCAGCAAGGTATTGAGATCGATATCCGCCTCGCGCAGATCATCGGCCGGGACGGGGGCGCCTGCCGGCACGCGGCTAGCAAAGAGTGGTAGAGAGAGCGCGGACAGGCTTTGGCCCAGCGTGCGGAAATCTTCGGCCTGGCTGCTCTGAATCGTACGCAGCGACCGGTAGTCGGCCAGCCACTGATCGAGCAGGGGCTTGAGCGGTTCCGGCACGCGCATGGCCACGGTTTTGTCCGCGCCGAAGCGTGGCTTGCGGCCCGCGCCTTCTCGTTTTCCGCCTTGAGTCATAAGTCTGGCTCCTCACTGTTTTTTTGATTATGTACATAATCATTGAAAAGAACAAGCCTGACCGCGAGAGAGGTGTTGCATGGACACGTCAGCGATTGGGTAAAGCGCAATGATTTCATTGGCTTGGCGATAAATCCAAGGATGGGAAAAGGGGAAAGTGGTTGACAGAAAAAGCCATCAGCCTACAATAAAATCCGATTACCGAATTCTGGAAGCCCACCATGTCCGACGCCGCTCCGCTCTTGATTTGTCCCAAATGCTGTTCGATGGACATCGAGGGGCCGTCGCTTCCGCTTGACCATCAAGTACTGCGTTGCCGCAGTTGCGATCACACGTTGACATACGCCGAAATGCGTACGGCGGTGAAGGCCGCCATGGACGATGCCGTGCGTCTGATCCACTTGCGCGTTGCGCGCAAGCTGATGCCGCAGCAGCAGATCCAGCCCGCGACCTAGGGTTTGCAGGCAGACCCTAAGCGTTCAATACCCATTTTCGTCATTCTAGGCGCGTGAACGCGCCCGCTTCTAATGGGCGTTGTAGAAGCATTTGGCGCAAACCGAGCGGTAGCGCGTCTCGCTGCCGATCTCGATCTGGGGGCCGTCCGCCACGCGCTGGCCCTGGCTGTCGACCCGCAGATGCATGGTGGCCTTGCGGCCGCATAGGCAGATGGTACGGATCTCTTCCAGGTCCTCGGCCAAGGTCAGTAAATGCGCGGAGCCCGGGAAGGGCTGTCCTTGAAAATCGGAACGCAAGCCGAAGCAAATTACCGGCACGTTGCGCAGATGAGCCAGACGGTGCAGCTGCGTCACTTGTTCCGGCGTCAGGAACTGGGCTTCGTCGATCAGTAGGCAAGTGATGTCGTGCAGAGGCAGGGCGAAGAAATCGAGTCCCGCGTCGAAGGTCAGCGCATCGCGTTGAATGTCGAGGCGCGACGTGATCTTGCCGCTCCCGTAGCGGTCGTCGATGGCGGCGGTATAGAGCGCCACCTGCATGCCCAGGCTTTCATAGTTGTTGGCGATTTGCAGCAGCAGGGTGCTTTTGCCGCTGTTCATCGCAGCGTAACGGAAAAAGAGCTTGGCCATGAAGGGAGTCCGGTATTCAGCTGGGGGCGAATCTTAGCAAATGCCCGCGGTTAAGAACAGCCGCCTATCCGGTGTGCTTGTTTTTCGACAAAGGGTTATTTTGTGAGAGGCGATCCCGTTGTTGTTGAATTTGCCGTTTGACCCAAACGCGTCCCGGCCAACACATCCAGATCCATCCCGGTATCGTGGCCAAGCAGGCGACGGAAAGCTCGCGCGAGGCGGCGCCATAACCGGAAATACCCGCACAGCCGAAGAAGCCGAGCAGCACCACCAGGCTTAAAATCAATAGCTTGGCTCTGGCCCGGGTTGACGTTAGCGGAAGCAGGACGTACATCCTCGGCAAAATGACGTGAAAGCTGTAATACCCGGCCCAAGCAACCCAACCACCCCCCAGCAGCAAAATCCACCAAGGCGACAGACCCAAGGCAAACGCCACATTGCCCATGTCGCCATGGGTCGAAAAGACACGACTGGGGATGTAGTCGATCAGATTGCCCAGGTTCATCAACAAGTACAAATAGAGAAAATAGGCGCGCCAGCGCTTGCTCGGCGAGCAGCGATTGATGAGCGCCACGCAGCCGAGAAACAAGCCGCCATTGGCGAGGGCCGGTCCGGCCAGGGCGATCGGGGCGATCAGTGACTGATGCCCAAGCAGGTAGATGGCGTAGTAATCGACATTTTCATCCATTTGCCCCAGGGTCAGCAGGCTGTGCCAGCTCGCGTCACCGTAGTGCAAAGCCAGCGGCGCCGTCTTGAAGCCGAGTAGCCACGCCATGAGGGAGTGGGCATATTCGTGCGGCAGCATGGCGAGATGGTGCGCCAAAATGAGAAGTGGCAGCGTCAATATGCCGGGCGAACACGCGCGCAGCGGATTATTCATGAGCTTCGCCTTGGCAGACTATGCCGGTTTGTCTGCTGAAATCGTGTAGGATTTTTTGGCTGAGGTGTTGTCCGCGCGCGATGGCGTCGTCCTCGGCGGTTTTGCCTTGCCGGTCGCGAAGGCAAGGGTTGGCGCCCAGCGAAAGCAGCAAAGCGACACTATCGCTTTGCCCATTCCAGGCGGCGCTCATCAGCGCGCTCACGCCATCGCTGTTGCGTATGTCGATGGCGGGGCGCGACGTCGGCAATAACGGAATGATGTCGCTTGCGCCGGCCGCGGCGGCCAGCATCAGCGCCGTCGCGCCGTTGCGATTGACGGCATGGGGATTGGCCCCGCGGGCCAAGAGCAGCGCAATCGCCGGTTTTTGGTCCGAGGCGGCGGCGAACATGAGCGCGGTATTGCCCAGCGGATCGGTTTGCCGTAATTGGGCGTGGTCAAGGCGCGCCAATTGAGCCGTGTCCCCGTTGGCGGCCAGCTGGCAGGCAAGCGGCCTGCGCCAAAGGTTGTTGTATGCAAAAACGATGACCAACAGCAGCACCAGCGCGCCGGCTCCGGCAATCCGCCACATGATGTGATGCTTTCTGGTTTATTAGTGTTTTTGAATTATGCCATGCGGTATGTGCGGCGGCGGCGAAATTCGGCGAATGTCGGGTTTCATCGCGTGAATGGTGACTTTTGTGGGGTAGACGCCCTAAAATTCCAGCTAATACCGAGTATCAACCATCAAGAGAGCATCATGCCGTCATTCGATATCGTTTCCGAAGTCAATCAAGTGGAAGTCAAAAACGCCGTGGATCAGACCAACAAGGAGGTCTCGACGCGCTACGACTTCAAGGGCAGCGATGCCCGTGTCGAGTCTGGCGACAAGGTACTGACGCTGTTCGCCGACGCGGAGTTTCAGTTGGAGCAAGTGAAGGATATTCTGCTGGGCAAACTGGCCAAGCGTGGGGTGGACGTGCGCTGCCTAGACTACGCCAAGCTGGAGAAAGTGAGCGGCAACAAGGTGAAGCAAGCGATCACCGTGCGCGTGGGGATCGAAACGGAGTTGTCGAAGCGGATCGTGCGTTTGATCAAGGACTCGAAACTCAAAGTGCAGGCGAGCATCCAAGGCGAGGCCGTGCGGGTCAGCGGCGCCAAGCGTGACATCCTGCAAGATTGCATTGCGATGGTGCGCAAGGAAATCACCGATTTTCCGGTGCAGTTCAATAATTTTCGCGATTAATCTTGCGGCGGCCAGGCGGTTTCGAACCAGCGTGAACCGTCTTGGCCGCGCAGCTTCGGCAGCATTTTGTCCAGCATGGCCTCCAGCTCTTCCAGATGACGCGCCAGCGTGCTCAGCAGCCAGACTTGTTGCGGGCTGGGTGGCATGGACAGCGAGGGGATGCCCTCGGCAATGGGCAGCGCGAAGCGTTGTGCAATCCGGGTAAGCGAGGCGACCACCCGCTTTTCGTCCGCCGGCCCGGCGGCGGCTTGCCGCACCGGCTCGGCGGCTTCGCTGGCGAGAAACTCGATGGCGACTTGTGCGCGATGCAGCAGGCCGAGCGTGCTTTTCAAGTCCTTGCCGTTTAGTCCGGACTCCCTGGCCACGGCGGCAATCAGCTCGCGCATCTTGCCGTGCCGTTGGCGCAGCCCTTCTGCCAGCGTCATGTCATACTCGCCACGCGTCGCCAGCTCCCGATACAACCAATTCAGTCCTTCCAGGCTTTCTTCGAGCATGAAATACCAGTGGTCGCGTGCGCGCTCGGGAAATAGCATGCCAAAAGCGATGGCCAGCACCACGCCGGCATAGACGTCGAGCATGCGCCATAGACCAACGTCAAAGGCGCTATTGGTGGAGACGATGGCGAGTGTGATGCAGGTGAGTTGTGCGATATAGCCGCCGCCTCGCACCGCCCAGAAACCGCTGTAACCGACGATGGCGACGATGGCCAACGCTGCGAGCAGCGGGTTCAGGTGCATCAGGTAAATCACCAGGAAGCCGCCAAGCGCCCCTAGCGTCGTGCCGAGAAAGCGCTGCTTGCCCTTTTCCACGATGCTGCCGGTGTGGGGCAGGCTGCCCATGACGACCGCCACGGTGACAATCATCCAGACCGAATACGGCTCGGCGGTGATATTGCCGATCAGCCAGGCGGTCAAATAGGCGAACGCTAGGCGCAGACCATGGATCACCGCGAGTTGATTGTAACGAAACCGTGGGTGCAGCCAGTGGCTGACGAGCCGGCGTAGCGACATGTGGTTTTAATCCGGGTGGTGGGCGTGTGCTTGGCCGATTTGCGTTACGACGTGTTGAATCAGCGCCCAGGCGATGCTGGCGCGCAGCGGCAGCGTGGGCAGGTGGTCGATGTCGAACCAGCGGGCGTCCTCGATCTCCTCTTCTTGCCGCACGATCTCGCCGTCGACGTAATCGGCCACGAAGGCCAGCATCAACGAGTGGGGAAATGGCCAGGACTGAGAGGCGACATAGCGCAGATTGCCGATGCGTACGCCGACTTCTTCCAGGGTCTCCCGATGCACGCACTGTTCCAGCGTTTCTCCAGGCTCGACGAAGCCGGCCAGCGCGCTATAGACCCCCGGCGAGAAGTGCGGCGCGCGCGCCAGTAGAATTTCCCGGCCGCGCACAATGGCTACCATCATGGCCGGCGCGAGCCGGGGGTAATAATGGGCATTGCAGGAGGGGCAGTGTTTGCCGCTGTCGTGCCCGTTGTACTCGAGCGCCGAGGCGCATGTGCCGCAATAGCGGTGCTCCCGCTCGAAGGTGAGCAGCTGGCGCGCGCGCGATAAAGCTTGTTGGTGGGCTGTGTCTTGTTCGGCCAACAGCGGGCGGAGCGGACGCCACTCGGTATCGGCCGGTGCCGGACCGACCAATTCGGCGGTGAGGTAGGCGTGATCTTCAATGACGCCGACGTGGCGCTGATGCGTCAAGGCAAGGCCGTCCACCGTTTCGGGAAGCTGGCCTGCCAGTGTGAGCACTTGTCCCTCATGCCAGATAATCCACCGCTTGGGGCCGTCGGGAGACTGTTGTGTTTTGATTGTCAGGCTCACGTCGTTCTCCATGCATGGGATAAGCGACGATTTTACCAAGCCTGCGTGGCATGATCAAAACAGTCGTCTAAGCGTCGTACATCCAGCGTTCGCTCTGGCGCCGCACCGTATCGGATAGCGAGCCGCTGGCGGCGTAGTGCGCGCGTAGCCACTCGCTGTCGCTATGACGTTTGACCACGCGTTCGCGCAGTTGCCGCTGGCAGTCTTCCAATCCCAGTGCGCGCGCGTCGTCCGTCAGTCGGTCGAGCGTGGTCAGCATGTCTTCCAGCAGGCTGATGCGCCCCTGGTCGCCGCTCAGGATGATGTCGCCGTCGAGGCCGAAGCGGCAGGCCTGGAAGCGGTTGTATGTGTAAGGGAGATAGAGCGCTGGCTCGATGCGGTCCCAGCCGGTGGCTAGACAATGGTGCGCCAGCATGCGTGCGTACCCTGCCAAGAGCGGTGCCAGCCCGAGTGAGACCGGCGTGTCGCAGATGCGGATTTCCACTGTGCCGAATTCCGGCTTGGGGCGGATGTCCCAATAAAAATCCTTCATGCTGGCGACAATACCCAGCGCATGCATTTGCCCGAAATATTGGTTGAACGCCGCCCAGTTTTGTACGAGCGGCATGCAGCCGGAGAGCGGAAAAGCATTGACGCTGGAGAGCCGCGACGTTTGAAACAGCGTATCCGCTCCTTGATAGAACGGGGACGACGCCGATAGCGCGATGAAATGCGGGATGTAGCGCGACAGGAAGTGTGTCAGCCGCACCGCGCTGTCGCCGTCCGGGCAGCCGATGTGGATGTGCTGGCCAAAAACGGTGAATTGCTTGGCGAGATAGCCGTAGAGCTCGGAAACCAGCCGGTAGCGCTCCTTGGGGTAAATGCGCTGCTCGCCCCAGCGTTGAAACGGATGTGCGCCGCCGCCGGCGAGGCCCAGGTTGAGTTTTTCCGCGCATTGATTGAGCAGGCCGCGGATGGCGCATAGCTCTTTATACATCTCACCCAGGTTGTCGTGGATGCCTGTGGCGGTTTCGATCATGCCTTGGGTGATTTCCGGCTTGATGTCGAACCCGTGGTTGCGGCGGTCGAGTAGCGACAGCAGGTCGTCCGATCCCCGCGTGAGGTTGTAATCGTGCCGGTTGACGATCATCAGCTCCAGTTCGATGCCGAGCGTCAGGGGAGGGCTGTTTGTGAATTCAAGCATCATGGCTCCCTTGGTTCAGGATTGCGGGCGAGTCTCGCCGGCGAGTTTCAGCGCAAGCTGGGTCAGGGGCGGGCCGAGCAATTCCGTGAGGCAAAGCGTGGCAATCGCCAGGGGCAGCACGGTCGCCGTCGAGACGGGCAGCAGCGCCGGGGAGGTGAGTAGCGCCAAATTGGCCGTGCCGGACATCGGCATCAGCGCGAGTCCCATGAGCGCGCCTCGGCGGCGGGAGAGACCGTTGGCGCGCGCCATCAGCGTGCCCGACAGGACTTGTGTCAGGCTGCGCAGCACGACCAGCAGTATGGCTAGCGGCAGATAGTCGCCCAACTGGCGCAGGTCGAGCAATGCGCCGGCGATGACGAATAGCGCGGCAAAAAACACCACGCTATAGCGCATGACCCAGGGGCTGCCCACGGCGTAGCCGCGCGGCAGGTTGCGCGTGGAGAGGCCAAATGCCAGCAATGCCAGCGCGGGCAGGAGATGCAGCGCGCTGGACAGACCGACGGTCAGTGCGATCAAGGCGAACAGCAGCACCTCCTGGGCCTCCCGGTGCTGTGCGCCGATCCAGCGGTTGCCGTGGATGGCGATGAGTCCGGCCGCCAGGCCGACACCGGCGGAGGCAAGAAAAATCCAACCCGGCGCCAGCAGCCAGCTCTCCACCGGCAGGCCGCTGTCCTGGCGGCTGATGCCGAGCACCAGGCAATAACCTGCCAGCGCCAGCAGATTGCCGATACCGGCGTAGGCAACCAGGCGTTCGCTGACCTGGCCCTCTGCGCGGTTTTCGCGCAGGACCTCCAGTAGGGCGGCCGGCGAACATGACAGCGCCAGCACCGCCAGGATGGCGGCCGTTTCGAGCGGCACGTCGAACAACGGCAGAATCAGATAAAGCGCGGTGAAGCAAACGGCGCTGCCGCCCGCGGCGGTGATCAAGAGGGCGCGCTCCTTGCGCAGCCAGCGCAAGTCGATGCGCCGGCCGAGTTCAAAGAGCGCCATGCCAAGCGCCAATTGCACAAACTCGTCCGTGGCGTTGATGAGGGGCTGGCTGATAAGACCTAGCCCATGCGGGCCGATGATCAGTCCCGTCACGATATAGCCGGTCAACGTGGGGACGGCGCTGCTGGTGCGGGCAATTTGGCCGCCGAGGATGCCGAGCGCCAAAATGATGCCAAGCGCGGTCAGCGGGTTGAGTAGGGACATCGCTCCGAAGGGGAGGTGCATGCGCTCTCCTTTTCCGTTGGCGTAAACTACAGAGACAAATATGCTTGCTGTTAAGTTCATGTAGCTGTTTTATTGGCCACGTTCGGGCGGGGCGGGAGTCGCGATGATTGTTGTTTTGCTGGGCTGGTTGTATGTCGTGGGTGTTTTTGCCGTGGCGCAGACGAGCTGGACGTCCCGCGTGTCCGTTTTATTGTTTTTAGGGGTGTTGCCGCTCTGGCTTCTGGGGCGGGTGTTGCAGCGGCGGCGGCGGTTGCGCCTGGCGAAAGCGCAAAACCGGCTTAAAACTTGAGTTTGACCTATGCGGGATGATAGAATCCCGCGTCCCCCATTTTCGGGGGTAATAACGCACATCCGCGCCAAAGGGTGCCCCAAGCAAGATTCGGGGGTTGTCTGCGCGGATGGAGGCCTAACCCTTTAAGGAGTTTTGTATGTCCACCAACGTTACCATGCGTCAAATGCTGGAAGCCGGCGTTCACTTCGGCCACCAGACCCGTTTCTGGAACCCGAAGATGGCTCAGTTCATCTTCGGTAGCCGCAACAAGATTCACATCATCAACCTGGAAAAAACGCTGCCGCTGTTCGTGGACGCGCAGGAGTATGTGCGTCGTCTGGCTGGCAACAAGGGCACCGTACTGTTCGTCGGCACCAAGCGTCAAGCGCGTGAGATCGTGCGTGAAGAAGCAACCCGTTGCAGCATGCCGTTCGTTGATCATCGTTGGCTCGGCGGTATGCTGACCAACTACAAGACCGTCAAGCAATCCATCAAGCGCCTGGAAGACAAGCGCGCCGTGCTCGAGAACGCCGGCGAAACCGGTTACAACAAGAAGGAACTGTTGGAGCTGGAACGCGAAGTCGCCAAGCTGGAACGCTCGCTCGGCGGCATCAAGGATATGAAGGGCCTGCCGGACGCCATTTTCGTCATCGACACCGGTTATCAAAAGGGTGCGATCGTCGAAGCCAAGAAGCTGGGCATCCCGGTCATCGGCGTGGTTGATACCAACAACTCGCCGGAAGGCATCGACTACGTCGTCCCGGGTAACGACGACTCCAGTCGCGCCATCCGCCTGTATGCTCGCGGTATTGCCGATGCGGTTCTGGAAGGCCGAGCTCAGTCGATCCAGGAAATCGTCGCCGCCGAACCGGCAGCGGCCGAGTAAGGTCGAGGCACGGAAAGGGGCGCCAGCCCCTTTTTTTGACCTAAGCATCACGCTACGGATTAATTTAAGGAGTTTCTAGCATGGCGGAAATTACCGCAAAAATGGTCGCCGACCTGCGCGCCTCGACCGGCATGGGCATGATGGAGTGCAAGAAGGCACTGGTTGAAGCCGAAGGCGACCTGAAGCGCGCTGAAGAAGTCCTGCGCATCAAGTCCGGCGGCAAGGCTGCCAAACTCGCCGGCCGCACGGCCGCCGAAGGTATTATCGCCACCTCGACCGCCGGCGGCATCGGCGCCATGGTCGAAGTGAACTGCGAAACCGACTTCGTCGCCAAGGACGCTACGTTCCTGGCCTTTGCCAAAGCGGCTGCCGAAGCCGCCGTTCAGGCCAATCCGGCGGATGTCGACGCGCTGCTGGCGGTTACCGTTGGCGGTCAGACGGTGGAAGAGATCCGCAAGGCGGCCATCGCCAAGCTGGGCGAGAACATGTCGGTTCGCCGCTTCGTGCGCTTTGACACGGCCGGCAAGATCGCTACCTACCTGCACGGCAGCAAGATCGGCGTGATCGTCGACTTCGCCGGCGACGACCAAGTCGGCCGTGACGTGGCAATGCACATTGCCGCCTCCAAGCCGCTTTGCGTTTCCAAGGATCAGGTTCCGGCTGAAAACCTGGAAACCGAACGCCGCATCTACAGCGAGCAGGCAGCCCAAAGCGGCAAACCTGCCGAGATCGTGGCCAAGATGGTTGAAGGCCGCATCACCAAGTACCTGGCTGAAGTGACCCTGATGGGCCAGCCGTTCGTCAAGGATCCGGACTTGACCGTCGAGAAGCTGCTTGCCCAGAAGGGCGCCAGCGTCAAGGCGTTCGCCATGTTCGTGGTTGGCGAAGGCATCGAAAAGAAGGTTGTGGACTACGCCGCCGAAGTGGCCGCCGCCGCCAAGATCTGATTTTCGTTCCCGTTTTTGTGGCACCGACGACGGCACCCTGCATCAGGGTGCCGTTTTGTCAGGTAACGCCTGACAATATGAAATTCGACTAAAAACCATTACCGAGGTCATCCGCGATGAGCCAAGTACCCGCCTTCAAACGCATTCTGTTGAAACTTTCCGGTGAGGCCCTGATGGGGGATGACAGTTATGGCATCAACCGCGCCACGATCGAGCAGATCGTGCAGCAAATCAAGGAAGTCTCCGAGCTGGGCGTTCAGATTGGCGTGGTCATCGGCGGTGGCAATATCTTCCGCGGCGTGGCGCCGGCCGCGGCCGGCATGGACCGCGCGACCGCCGACTACATGGGGATGATGGCGACGGTAATGAACGCGCTGGCGCTGAAAGACGCCATGACGCGCGTTGGCATGGTGGCGCGCGTGCAGTCGGCGCTGACCATGCAGCAGATCGCCGAGCCCTACGTGCGCGGCAAAGCCATGCAGTACCTGGAAGAGGGCAAGGTGGTGATTTTCGCCGCCGGCACCGGCAACCCGTTCTTTACCACCGATACCGCCGCCGCGCTGCGCGGTATGGAAATGAACGTCGATATTATGCTCAAGGCCACCAAGGTCGATGGCGTGTACACCGACGACCCGAAAAAGAACCCCAGCGCCACCCGCTATACCACGCTGACCTTCGATGAGGCCATTTCCCGCAACCTCAAGGTCATGGACGCCACCGCCTTTGCGCTATGCCGCGACCAGCACCTGAATATCAAGGTATTCAGCATCTTCAAAGAAGGCGCGCTCAAGCGAGTGGTGCTTGGCGAAGATGAAGGCACGCTGGTACACTGCCAAGCTTGAATATGATGATCGGGCGGAACCGGCGCTCTGCCGCTTCCGCCCTGTTGTTTTTCCCAGTTTCACAGTTGGAGTCAGCATGATTAACGAAGTCAAGAAAACGGCCGAGCAGAAGATGCAGAAGTCTCTGGAAGCCTTCAAACACGATCTGGCCAAGGTGCGTACCGGCCGCGCCCACACCGGCCTTCTTGATCACATCATGGTGGATTATTACGGCAACGACACGCCGGTCAATCAAGTGGCTAGCGTGACGCTGATCGATGCTCGAACGATTGGCGTGCAGCCGTGGGAAAAAAACATGGTCGCCAAGGTCGAAAAAGCGATCCGCGATTCCGATCTGGGCTTGAATCCGGCCACGATGGGCGAGGTGATTCGCGTGCCGATGCCCATGTTGACCGAAGAGCGTCGCCGGGATCTGATCAAGGTCGTGCGCGCCGAGGCGGAAAATGCCCGCGTGGCGGTGCGCAACGTGCGCCGCGATGCCAACAACGAATTCAAGACCTTGCTTAAGGATAAAGACATTACCGAGGATGACGAACGACGCGGTCAGGACGACATCCAAAAGCTCACCGACAAATTCGTCGCCGAGATCGATAAGGCCCTGGCCGTTAAAGAATCCGAGTTGATGGCGGTATAAGCGTGGCGCTATTCGGAAGCTCGACCCAGGCTGTGCCGGAAATTGCCGCGGTACCGCGTCATATCGCCATCATCATGGATGGCAACGGCCGCTGGGCAAAGAAGCGCTTGCTGCCGCGCGTGGCGGGGCACAAGCGCGGCTTGGACGCGGCGCGCAACATCGTCACCGCCTGCCGCCAGATGGGCGTTGAATATTTGACGCTGTTTGCGTTTTCCACCGAGAACTGGCGCCGCCCGCAGGATGAAGTCTCCTTTCTGATGGAGCTGTTCCTGCGCGCGCTGGAAAGCGAGGTGGAGCGTCTGCTGGAAAACAACATCCGATTGCACGTCGTGGGCAATCGGGCGCGGTTTGCGCCGCAGCTGAATGAACGCATTGCCGTGGCCGAGGCCAAGACCGCCGCGAACGACGGCCTGGTGCTGACGATTGCCGCCGACTATGGCGGCCGTTGGGATGTGCTGCAGGCGGCCAATGCATTGCTGGCCGAGGGGGCGACCCGCATCGAGGAGGCGGATTTGGCCACGCGCTTGTCGATGGCCTATGCGCCCGAGCCCGATCTGTTCATCCGCACCGGTGGCGAGCAGCGCATCAGCAACTTCCTTATTTGGCAGTTGGCCTATTCGGAGCTCTACTTTACCGACGCGCTGTGGCCGGATTTCGACGCCAAGGCGTTGGATGAGGCCATTGCTTCCTATCGCGACCGCGAACGCCGCTTTGGCCGCACGAGCGAGCAACTTCCCGAGGCGCAGCGCCGGGGTTGATCATGTTGAGAACCCGCATTTTAACCGCCTTGGTGTTGCTGCCGTTGATGTTGGCGGCGCTATTCTTGTTTCCGGCGTCCGCCTGGGCCGTATTTGCCGCGTTGGTGTGCGGGCTGGCTTTGTGGGAATTTGCCCGCATGTCCGGTTTTACGCCATGGCGCAATGGTATTTATCTTTCGGTGACGGCGCTTGCCGCCTGGGGCTTGGGGCGCGCAGCCGTGGTGCCGCCGCCCTGGCTGCACGGGGCGGTGCTGGCGTTTTGGCTCCTGGCGGTGCCGCTTTGGCTTTATCGGCGCTGGCGCGCGCCGTCCGGACTGACGGCGGCGCTCTTGGGGTGGCTGCTGTTGTTTCCCGCATGGTTTGCCATGTTGGAATGGCGTCCCGAGGCGGACGCGGCGCATGCGCGGCAGTTGCTGGCCATCATGGGGCTCGTCTGGATTGCCGATGTTGCCGCTTACTTCGCCGGCAAGGCCTTTGGCAAGCGCAAGCTCGCCCCGGCCATCAGTCCCGGCAAAAGCTGGGAAGGCGTGGCGGGCGCATTGCTCGCAGTGGCGCTGTACGTGCAGTGGGTGAATCATATGGGCTGGATGCTCCTGCCGCTTTCCCGGTGGCAATGGCTGGCGCTGGCGCTGCCGTTGACCATGGTGAGCGTCGGCGGCGATCTGCTCGAGTCCTGGTTCAAGCGCTGCGCGGGCATGAAGGACAGCAGCGCGCTCTTGCCGGGACATGGCGGTGTTTATGACCGCATAGACAGCCTGATTGCAGTGTTGGCCGTCAGCAATGCCCTGCGGGCGTTGGCCGGTTGGTGACATTCCGGCGCTGTTCTTTTTCGCCGCGCTAAGCGCGGCGCAATGTCAACTCCCGAGTATTGCTCATGAAACCTCAAGGTATTGCCGTACTGGGCGCAACCGGCAGCATCGGCGTTAATACGCTCGATGTGTTGGCGCGCCATACCGATCGTTATCGCGTGGAAGTGCTGACGGGCAACCGCCAGGTGGACCGCATGTTGGCTCAGTGTCTGCAGTTCTCGCCGCGCGTCGTTGTCATGGCCGACGAGACCGTCGCCGGCGCGCTGCGCCAGCGCCTGGCCGAGCGCTCATTGTCCGGTATCCAGGTTTGGCACGGTGCCGAGGCGCTGGTCGAGGCGGTTCGGCTTCCCGAGGTCGACGTGGTGATGGCTGCCATTGTCGGCGTTGCCGGCTTGCCTTCCGCCATGGCGGCGGCGCAGGCCGGCAAGCGTGTGCTACTGGCCAACAAAGAGTCGCTGGTGGTGGCGGGGCGCTTGTTCATGCAGGCGGTCGAGCGCGGTGGCGCCACGCTCTTGCCGGTCGATAGCGAGCACAACGCGATTTTCCAATCGCTGCCCGACAACTGGTCCGGCGATCTCGATGCCGCCGGTGTCGACAAAATCATTCTGACGGCGTCCGGCGGGCCGTTCCGTACCCGTCCCGCAGACACCTTTGCCGCCATCACCCCGCAGGACGCCTGCAAGCACCCCAATTGGGAGATGGGGCGTAAAATCTCGGTGGATTCCGCCACCCTGATGAATAAAGGTTTGGAAGTGATCGAGGCGCACTGGTTGTTTAACGCGCCGGTCGATCGCATCGACGTCGTGGTTCATCCTCAGAGCGTCATTCATTCCATGGTGCAGTACCGTGACGGTTCGGTGATTGCGCAATTGGGGTCGCCCGATATGCGTACACCGATCGCCTGCGCCTTGGCTTGGCCGCAGCGTGTCGATGCCGGCGTGCCGCCCTTGGATTTGTGCGCGCTGTCCGCGCTGACGTTCGAGGCGCCCGATTTGCAGCGCTTTCCCTGCCTGGGCTTGGCGTTCGCCGCCATACGCGCGGGCGGCGACGCGCCGGCTGTGCTGAACGCCGCCAACGAGGTGGCTGTAGCGGCGTTTTTGGACGGCAGGATACGGTTTGTCGATATCCCCGGGCTCGTCGAGTCCGCGTTGTCGCATGGCCATCTCGGCGCCAGCAATTCGCTCGGCGACCTGCTCGCCAAAGATCAAGACACCCGCGCCTATCTTTTGACTCGGATTGGAGCGTCATGCTGACTCTCGTAGCCTTTTTGGTGGCAATCGGCGCCCTGGTCACCTTTCACGAACTGGGGCATTACACGATTGCCAAGCTCTGTGGCGTCAAGGTCCTGCGTTTTTCCATTGGGTTTGGCCGCCCGCTGTTGTCATGGCGGATGTTTGATACCGAATGGACCTTGTGCCCCATTCCGCTGGGCGGCTATGTGCGCATGCTCGATGAGCGTGAGGCGCCGGTTGCCGATCACGAATTGCCGCATAGTTTCAACACCCAGCCGGTGCTTAAGCGGATGGCTATCGTAGCCGCAGGGCCCTTGGCCAATCTGCTGCTGGCCTTTTTGCTCTACTGGGTATTGATGGCGCATGGCGTGGTTCAGGCGCGGCCGTGGGTCGGCACCGTGGTTGACGATAGCCCGGCGGCCAGTGCCGGTTTCCAGTCCGGCGATAAGGTGACGGCCGTCGATGGCCGTGCGGTTGCCAATTGGCAAGAAATGCGTCTGGCGCTGTTGGATGCGCTGGCGGGCAGGAGCACGCCGCTGGATGTGCGCGTCGAGACCGGTAGCGGTGCGGCCACGCGGCGCATTGACGTGCCGCGTTTCGCTCGGCAGTACGCTCAGGCGTTCGAGTCGGGAGAGATCGGCGTCTTGCCGGTGCGCTATCAGACGGTTGTCGGTGCGCTGGAGGATGATGGGGCGGCAATGCGCGCCGGATTGCGTGTCGGCGACCGGATGTTGTCCGCCGATGGGCGCGTTTTACCCGACTGGCAAGCCTGGGTGGCATTGATTCGCGATAACCCGGGCCGTGCGATAACGGTTGGCGTGCTGCGTGACGGCAAGCCGGTGTCCGTTGTGCTGCGCCCGGCCTCGGTCGACAGCGGCGAGGGTTTTGTCGGTCACGTCGGTATCGGTCCGCAGCAGGACGCGGCTTGGATGGCGGCGCTGCAGTTCACGCAACGCTACGATCTCCCGGGAGCGGCAGGGGCCGCCTGGCGGAAAACCGGCGAGACCAGTTGGATGAGCTTGAAATTCCTGGGTCGCATGCTGACGGGCTCGGCCTCGGCCAACAATCTCAGCGGCCCGTTGGTCATCGCCAGCGTGGCGGGACAGAGCGCGCGTGAAGGGTTGATCGCTTACTTGGAGTTTCTTGCGCTGATCAGCGTCAGCATCGGAATACTCAATTTGCTTCCGATACCGGTTCTGGATGGCGGGCACTTAATGTATTATACGGCGGAGCTTGTCAGGGGGAGGCCATTGAGCGAGAGCGTGCAGCTCATGGGGCAGCGTATCGGATTCGCGCTGCTGTTCGCGTTAATGGCCTTTGCAATGCTAAACGATATCAGCCGCCTTTTTGGGGGTTAATGAAGATCCTATGAAATTGAAACTCGTCGCGGCGGCCGTGCTGGGGCTGTCCTCTGCTGCTTGGGCTGCCGATCCGTTTGTCGTCAAGGATATCAAGGTCGAAGGTCTGCAACGTACCGAAGCCGGTACCGTATTCAACTATCTGCCGATCAAGGTCGGCGACACCTTTACCGACCAGAAGGCGAGCGACGCGATCAAGGCGCTCTTCGCCACCGGATTCTTCAATGACGTGCGCGTCGAGTCGTCCGACGGCATCGTGTATGTGGAAGTGGCCGAGCGGCCGGTGATCGCTCAGCTCACCATCTCCGGCGCCAAGGAATTCGATAAGGATCAGCTGAAAAAAGCGCTCAAGGACAATGGCTTGGCCGAGTCCCGGGTGTATGACCAGGCATTGCTGGATGGCGCCGTGCAGGAACTCAAGCGCCAGTATTACAGCCGTGGCAAGTATTCGGTCGAAATCAGCCCGCACATCACCAAGCTCGACCGTAACCGCGTATCGGTTTCGCTCGACATCACGGAAGGCATTACCGCCAAGATCAAGGATATTCGCATCGTCGGCAATCAGACGTTCGATACGTCCACGTTGCTGGATCAGTTCGCGTTGACGACCGGCGACTGGGCTTCCTGGATCAGCCATAACGATCAGTACTCCAAGCAAAAACTGACGGGTGACTTGGAAAAGCTGCGCGCTTTCTATCAAAATCAGGGTTATCTCGAATTCAATATCGACTCCACTCAGGTGTCGATTGCGGCCGACAAAGAGTCGGTCTATCTCACCATCAACGTGACCGAGGGTAAGCGCTTTACCATCGGCGACGTGAAGATCGGCGGCGACACCAAGGTGCCGGAAGCCGAGTTGCGCAAGCTGCTATTGATCAAGACCGGCGACGTTTTCGATCGCGAGAAGGTCAACGAGTCGGTGACGGCGTTGACCGACCGTCTGGGCAACGATGGTTATGCCTTCACCAACGTCAACGTGGTGCCGGATTTGGACCGCGATCACAACATCGCCAATCTGACCTTCTTCGTCGATCCGGGCCGTCGCACCTACGTGCGTCACGTGAACATCAGCGGCAACACCAAAACCCGCGATGAGGTGGTTCGACGCGAGATGCGCCAATTGGAAGGCGGTTATTACAACAGCGCCGCCATCAAACGAAGCAAGGAGCGTATCGACCTGCTGGGGTATTTCGACGATATCAATGTCGAAACCCCGGCCGTGGGCGATGCGCCGGACCAGGTCGACGTCAACGTCGGCCTCAAGGAGCGCTCCACCGGCAGCATTAGCGCGGGTGTCGGCTTCGTCCAGGGCGAAGGCTTGCAGCTGTCGGCCGGGATTTCGCAGACCAACGTGCTCGGGTCGGGCAAGACCGCCGCGTTGAGCGTGTCCACCGGCTCGGTCAACAAGGTGATTTCGCTGTCGTTCACCGATCCGTATTACACCACCGACGGCATCAGCCTCGGTTACAACGTTTATCATCGCAGCTACAACCCGGACACCATCAACTTGTCCGCGTACAAGACGACCAGCACGGGCGCCAGCGTCACTGCCGGGGTGCCGATCACCGAGCGCGACCGGGTGAACTTCACCCTGGGCTACGACGTAACCGACATCACGACCTTCGATAACAGCGCGCAGCAATATATCGATTACGTCAACACCCACGGCAATCGGAGCACGACGCTCAGCGCCGGCGCAAGCTGGGGACGCGACACGCGCGACAGCGCGCTATGGCCGACCCGCGGCTATACCACCAATGTGTCGTACGACATGGGCCTGCCGGGCGGTAACGTCAACTACTACCGCCTGGGGCACAACGAGTCGTGGTTCTTCCCGGTCTCCAAGACCTACACGCTGATGATCTACGGTGAAGTCGGGGCCATCAACGGCTATGGCCAGACCTCGACCGTACCGTTCTTCGACAACTATTACGTGGGCGGTATCGGTTCGGTGCGCGGCTTCGACAACGGCAGCCTGGGTCCGCAGGACAACAACGGCTATGCATTGGGCGGCACCCGTAAAGCGGTGGCGAGCACGGAGCTTTTGTTCCCGTTCCCGGGGATGCGCGATAACAAATCGGTGCGGATGAGCGTCTTTGCCGATGCGGGGACGGTATGGGGCGACGACTCCGTGCCGACGTCGGCGAGCCAGGCGTTCCGCTACTCGACGGGTCTCGCGCTGACGTGGCTGTCGCCGGTCGGGCCGATGAAGTTTAGCTATGCGATGCCGATGCATAAGAAGGAAGGCGATAAGATTCAACGACTGCAATTCCAGCTTGGCACCGTGTTCTAACGGAGGAATGTCTGTGAAGGCAAATAAATGGTTGGGATTGGCTGCCGGGCTGCTGTTGGCCTGGCAATGCCACGCCGATGATTTCAAACTAGGCTATATCAATATCGAGCGTGTCTATCGCGAGGCCAAGCCGGCGCTCGCCATTCAGAAACGCCTCGATGACGAATTCGGCGCGCGCCGCGAGGAGCTCAAAGGCTTGCAAGCCAAGGGCAAGCAACTCGAGGCGCTGCTGGTGAAGCCCGATTTGCCCGACGCGGAACGTAAGGGCGATCAGCGGGAACTGGATGCGTTGATTCGTGACTACAATGCTAAGTCGGCCTCGCTAAGCGAAGACTTCAACCAGCGTCGGGCGGAAGAGTTCGCTGCGTTCCTGCAGCGCGCCAATCAAGTGGTGCGCGATATCGCTGAAAAGGGGCACTACGACCTGATCTTGCAGGATTCGGTGTATGTCAGCCCGAAGTATGACCTGACCGACTCGCTGCTCAAGGCGCTAGACCAATAAACCCATTACCGTCGGGAGAAGCCGGCCCCGGGTCGGCTTTGTTTTTGATGTCTTATACCTTATCGGAAATTGTTGCCCGCCTCGGGGGGGAACGGCACGGCGCCGATGTCGCGGTAGCGCGCGTCGCGCCGCTGGATATGGCGCGGCCGGGTGAGCTGAGTTTCATCACGCACACCAAGTACCGCCATCAGCTAGAGGCCTGCGAGGCCAGTGCCGTCATTGTTTCGCCGCGGATTTTGGCGGCAGCGCCGGTGGACCGGCCGGTCATCGTGACGCCGGACCCCTATCTGTATTTCGCCAAGGTGGCAACCCTGTTTAACCCGCCGCAAGCCGCCGTTGCCGGGGTGCACGGTTTGGCCTCGCTGGGGGCGGGCAGCAAGGTGGCGGCGAGCGCGGAGGTGCGCGAGCACGTCAGCATCGGCGCGCGTGCGGTAATCGGCGAGCGTTGCCGCCTGATGCCGGGCGTGGTGGTCGGCGACGACTGCGTGCTGGGCGACGATGTGGTTCTTTACCCGAACGTGACCGTTTACCACAATTGCGTGATAGGTCACCGTGTGACCGTCCATTCCGGCGCGGTGATCGGCGCCGATGGCTTCGGTTTGGCAAAGGACGGCGATGCCTGGTTCAAGATCCCGCAAACCGGCCGGGTGCTGATCGGCGACGACGTTGAAGTCGGCGCCAATACCACCATCGACCGCGGCGCGTTGGCCGATACCGTGATTGGCCGGGGCGCCAAGATCGACAACCTGGTGCAGATCGCCCACAACGTCCATATCGGCGAACATACCGCGATCGCCGGTTGCGTCGGCATCGCCGGCAGCACGCGCATCGGCGCTTATTGCACGATTGGCGGCGCCGCCATGTTCGTCGGCCACATCGAGATCGCCGACCGCACGCATATCGGCGGCGGCACGCTGGTTTCCAAATCCATCCGCCAGGCGGACAGCTACGCTTCGTCGTACCCCTTGTCCACCATGAAAGACTGGCTGTCCAATGCGGTCCATTTGCGTCATCTCGACGACCTGGTCGGCCGCGTCAAGCAGTTGGAAAAAGAGCTTAGAACCATCCAAAACAAGGAAGTCCCGAATGAGTGAACATGCCGTGTCGATTGACGTGCGCGAGATCATGCGTTATTTGCCGCACCGTTATCCGTTTTTGTTGGTCGATCGCATCGTCGAGTTCGAAGCGGGCAAGCGCATTGTCGGCCTCAAAAATGTGACCATCAACGAGCCGTTCTTCCAAGGGCACTTCGAACACTATCCGGTGATGCCGGGCGTGCTGATCATCGAGGCGCTGGCCCAGGCCGCCGGGGTGCTGGCCATTCGCAGCGCCGGCCATGAGCGTAAGGAAAACGAATTGTATTTCTTTGTCGGCATCGACAACGCCCGTTTCCGCCGTCAAGTCGTGCCGGGCGACACGCTGCTGCTGGAGGCGGTGCAACTGCAGAGCAAACGCGGCATCGCCAAGTACCGTGCCATTGCCCGTGTCGGCGACGAAGTCGCTTGCGAGGCGGAGATCATGTGCGCGCAACGGGAGGTGTGACGTGACCCAGCAACGGATTCATCCGACCGCGCTGATCGACCCGTCGGCCGAGCTCGCCGAAGACGTTGAAGTCGGGGCCTACAGCATTATCGGCCCCCATGTCGAAATCGGCGCCGGCACGCGCATCGGGCCGCATGTGGTGCTCGACGGCCATACCCGGCTCGGCGCCAACAATCGCGTGTTCCAGTTCGCCTCGGTGGGTGCCGAGCCGCAGGACAAGAAATACGCCGGCGAACCGACGCGGCTGGAAATTGGCGACAACAACACCATTCGCGAGTTCTGTACGATCAATACCGGCACGGCGCAAGACGCAGGTGTCACCCGGATCGGCGACGACAATTGGATCATGGCCTATGTGCACATCGCCCATGATTGTCAAATCGGCAGCCGCACCATCATGGCCAACAACACCACGCTGGCCGGGCACGTGCATGTGGGCGATTGGGTCTTCCTGGGCGGCTTTACCGCCGTGCACCAGTTCGTGATCATCGGCGAGCACGCGATGACCGCATTTTGCAGCGCGGTGGCCCAGGACGTGCCGCCATTCGTGACGGCGCATGGCAACCGCGCCGTGCCGAGCGGCATCAACAGCGAAGGGCTGAAGCGGCGAGGGTACTCGCCGGAGGCCATCCGCACGGTGAAGAATGCCTACAAAACGCTCTACCGCCAGGGCTTGCCTCTCGAGGCGGCGCGCGAGCAAATATTAGCCGAAGCGGAGACCAGCGCAGAACTGGCCCCGTTTACCCGATTCTTCGCGCTCTCCGAGCGCGGCATTATTCGTTGAGCCATGCCAGAGATCACTCATAACTTCGACAAGACCCTGCGTGTCGCCATGGTTGCCGGCGAGGCATCGGGCGACATGCTGGGCGCGCAGTTGATGGAGGCCATGATCCGCCGTTATCCGCGGATCGAGTTTTTCGGGATTGGCGGCCCGCACATGGAGGCAAGGGGGCTGCGTTCCATGGTGCCGCAGGAAAAGCTGGCGGTACGCGGTTATGCCGAGGTGCTCAAGCACTTGCCCGAATTGTTGCGTATCCGCAAAGAGCTGCGTGCCAATTTGATCAAGTCGCGACCGGACGTTTTCGTCGGTATCGATGCGCCGGATTTCAACCTGCCGCTGGAAGCGAAGCTCAAGCAGGCCGGCATTCCCACCGTGCACTACGTCAGCCCTTCGGTCTGGGCATGGCGGCCGGAGCGCATCCAGCGCATTGCCCGCGCCGTGAGCAAGGTGCTGTGTCTGTTCCCGATGGAGCCGCCGCTGTATGTCAAGGCAGGGGTGCCGGTCTCGTATGTGGGGCACCCCCTGGCGAGCGAGATTCCGCTTGCAACGGATAAAGAGGCGATGCGCGAGCAGTTGGCTTTGCCTAAAAGCGCGCCGATCTTCGCCTTGCTGCCGGGCAGCCGGATCAGCGAGCTCGATTACATGGCGCCGATCTATATCGAGACCGCCAAGCTGTTGCTGAAAAAGTTTCCCGAAGCACAGTTCATCGTGCCGCTGGCCACCCGCGCCACGCGCGACCGCTTCGATGCCATCCTGACCCGGCTCAAAGCCTGGGAGTTGCCGATTCGCAAGCTGTTCGGCCATGCGCAAATGGCCATCATCGCCAGTGACGTGGTCTTGGTCACCAGCGGCACTGCCACGCTGGAAGTGGCTTTGTGCAAACGGCCGATGGTGATCAGCTATAAGCTGTCGACGTTGACGTACTGGCTGGTCAAGCACAAGTTGCGTCTACCCTACGTGGGTTTGCCCAATATTCTCTGCGAACGGGCGGTGGTGCCGGAGTTGCTGCAGAAGAATGCCCGGCCGGAGAAGTTGGCTGCGGAGATCGAGCGTATTTATCACGACAAGGACTATCAGGATGAACTGACGGTTCTGTTCGATGAGCTGCAGTTGCGTTTGCGCATGGACACTTCCACCCAGGCGGCGGAAGACGTGCTGCAGGTAGCGCAATGACGCTGCTGTGCGGCGTCGACGAGGCGGGGCGGGGGCCGTTGGCGGGCGCCGTCTTCGCCGCGGCGGTGATCCTCGACCCGGCGCGGCCCATTGAGGGGTTGGCCGATTCCAAGGTGTTGAGCGAGGCCAAGCGCGAGTCGCTGGCGTTGGAAATCAAAGAACGCGCGCGTGCCTGGTGCATTGCCAGCGCCTCCGTCGAGGAAATCGACCGGCTCAATATCCTGCACGCGACCATGCTAGCCATGTATCGCGCCGTTGACGGCCTGTCGATCCAGCCTGATTTGGTGCAAATCGACGGTAACCGCGTGCCGCGGCAATTGACCCTGCCTGCCGAGGCGATCGTTAAGGGGGATGCGCGCGTGGCGGCGATTTCGGCCGCCTCCATCTTGGCCAAAACCGCGCGCGACGCCGAACTGATCGCGCTGGATGCGCGTTGGCCTGGTTATGGCTTTGCCCGCCACAAAGGCTACCCGACCGCGGAGCACCTGGCTGCGCTCGCCACGCTTGGCGTGCTGCCGGTGCATCGCAAAACCTTTGCCCCGGTGCGCCAAGCGCTTGGCCTGCAGCAAGGCCGTTTGTTCTGACCTCCCCATGGCGCGCGACACGTGTTTCCCGCCGCTAACCGCATCGCACACCCGTGTTTTGCTGCTTGGCTCCCTGCCGGGGCAAGCCTCCCTGGCCGCCAATCGCTACTATGCACATCCGCGCAATCAATTTTGGCGCTTGCTTGGTGATGTTCTCAATATACCGTTGACCACGATGACTTACGATGAGCGCGTTGAGCATCTGTTGGCGGCGGGTGTGGGGCTATGGGACGTTGTGGGTGAGGCGGAGCGCAAGGGTAGTCTGGACGCGGATCTGCGCCGGGTGCGGTATAACGATTTGCATCAGCTTGTGGCCGATCTGCCCCATTTGCGCGCCGTCGGCTTCAATGGCCAAACGGCGGCGCGAGCCGGTGCGGTCCTGGCGGAACAGACGGTCGCCTTGTTGTCGTTGCCGTCCTCCAGTCCGGCCTATACCTTGCCCTATGACAATAAACTTGCCCAATGGCGTGAAATTGCGCGATATTTGTAATCAGAATCAATCCATGAGGTCGAGCCATGAATCGTTACTGCATCTGGTTTGTTACGCCCGACGATAGCGTCATGCGTCGCGCCGAGGTCGCGCTCAATGGCACGATTCATTGCCATCAGGCCCTGGAGGAAATCGAGGCCCAATTGGCGGTCGATTGCGGCCTGAGCCAGGTCATGATCGTCGACTGGAAGCGTTTTGAGCCGGAGGAGGCTCCTACGAACGTGCGTCACGTGCGCGTCGCCTGACCTGGCGACTGATGCCGCGCATTGTCTTCCTGTCCGTCTCGGGACAGGTGTTGGCGACTATTGCCGCTGAGCCAGGCGCGACGTTGATCGATCTCGCGCGCGCCCACGACATTCCCCTGCATTGGCGTTGCGGCCAAGGCACCTGCGGCACCTGCCGCGTCAAGATCCGTCATGTCCATCAACCACGCGTAGCGGACATCAGCCGCAAAGAACGTAATGTCCTCATCCGTCACGGCCTGCTGTCCGACGCCGCCGTGGTCGAAACGGCCATCGATGATGTGCCTGATCAATGGCGCTTGGCTTGCCACCTTGTTCTGGACGAGCGCGATTGGGAAGTGATGGTGCCGCCGCCGGCGGACTAGGACCTGTCTGCAAACTATTTGTGAACTGCGCTGGCCTGGCTAAAAATAGTTTGCAGACAGGCCCTATGCCATGGCGGAGAACCCTGAGCTCGCGCCGAGTTGGCCGATCGAGCCGACCAGCAAGGCTTGCACGGCGAAAGGCTCGCCCAGCGACAAGACCGACGCATATTGTGCCAGTGCCGAGATCTGGGAGCCGCTCAGATTCGCCGATTGGTCTGCGGTGCCGTTGCTCATCATGGCCAAGAGGTTGTTTAAGTTGAATGGGTCTTGATTGCTGCTGTATTGCACCAGCGTGTTCTCGCTTTGCACCAATTTCTGCAGTTGGCTGATGCTCTGCGGCAAAATGCCGTAGCCCGCGTTGGCGTACGCCCCCGACAGCGTGTTAAAGCCTTGTGCCGACTGCGACAGCAAACTGGCCGCGCCGCTTTGATCCAGATTGTAGGCGTATTGCAGCGTATTGCTGTTGAGCGTGAGCGTGCCAACCATGCCGACGGTTTGCGGCTGTTGGAATTGCACGCCCAGTTGACTCAGCGTTCTTAACGTGGAGCTGCCGTTGTTGAGCGTGGCCAGCGCTTGCGAATTCATGTTCATGGCCAGCTGTGAGGTGACGATATTGTTCTGCAGCGCGCCGCCTGACGCCAACAAGCCGTTGATGCTCGACTGAAACGTATTAAACGCCGAGGCCAGGCTTTGCGCGTTGCTGGAGAGCTGATTGAAGTCGACGCCGACCGAAACCACTGTCGAGCCGGTTTGCAGCAGGTTGGCGCTGACGTTGCTCGCTAGCGTCACCCCATAGTTGCTGCTGCTGGTCGAGCTGACGCCATTGACCGAATAGGCGGCATTGCCGCCGGATTGAACCAAGGTAAGATTTTTCCCCGCACCGCTCGCAGCGGTCGGATCGTAGGCCAACTGCGATAAACCGCCCATGTCGGTGTTGGTGCCGTCGCTATCGGCCACCGTAATGCTGAAATTCTTTTGCGCGCCGGTACTGCTGCTGGCAATGGACAGTGTATAGCCGCTGCCGTTTTGTAAAACGTTGGCGGTGACGCCGGCGCCGGAGGTGTTGATGGCGCTGGCAATGCTGTTCAGCGTGCCGTTGGTCACGGAAACGGTGACGGGCGACGTGCCGTCGCTGGTAAAGGTGTTGCCGCTCGAATTGTAGCTACCGGTCTGGATCGTCAGTGAGCCGCTGCCGATCACGGTGTTGGCCGGGTCGGCGACCGTGCCGCTTTGCACGGTTTGCGCTTGAGCCAGCTGCGAGACGGACAGGTTGTAGGTGCCGGCAATCGCGCCGCTTACGGCCGTAGGACTCGCGACGGAGGCATTGCTGCTGCTGGCGGTCAGCGGGTTGTTGGTATAGGCGATCTGCAGCAATGCGTACTGAAAATTGGACAGGCTCGACAATAGCTGTCCGTAGGCGGAAATCTCGGTCTGATAAGCACTGCTTTGCGACGCGCTGCTGGACCCGACCAATGCGCTGCTGGCGCCATTGAGTGTGCTGCCGAGCACGGTATATAGGCTGAATGGCGAAAAGAGCGGGGAGAAACCGTACAGCGAGTTCATGACCATGACCACTGTTGACAGTACTATCCCCAGCATAGGCCATGGTTTTGATTTTGCTTAATTAATGCCGCGATGACGGGTTAACTCACCAGGCTGGCGGCGACGTTGATCGACATGGCCAGCACGCTGGTATTGAACACAAAAGCCAGAATGGATTGCGCCAGCACGGCACGGCGCGCCGCACGGTTGCCTGGGGCGATATCGGCGGTCTGGGATGCCACGGCGATCGTGAAGGAAAAGTAGGCAAAATCCCAATAATCCGGCGTAGCGGGTCGGTCGGGAAACAGCAAGGGCCTCGCTTCTTCGCGCGCGCCATAGAACATATGCGCGTAGTGCATGGCAAACATGGTGGGCAAGAGCAGCCATGCCGCCAGCAGCGTGGCGCCCGCCAGCGCGAGGTGCGCGTCACGTGCCGTGCCGGTGAGCCCTTTGGCGCTGGCCAGCTCCAGGATGATGGCCAACAGGCTCATGACCATGCCGATGCTTACCGCGGTAAGCACCGCGACCGCGCCTTCATCCTCGAGCCGCGCGATATGGCGGATGCGCTCCGGTGTGGCGCGCAGCATCAGCTCCCATAAGGCCAGCAAATAAAACCAGCAGCCGCCATTCCACGCCAGCAGGGTTCGGTCCAGTGGCGCGGCGGCCGTTGGCGCGAATGTGCCAACGGCCAAAGCCAAGAACCCCGCCATGAGCAAGCGGGGGCGGGCGCGCAGTAGGGCGGTGAGCTTCATCGTCACAGGCCGCCGCGCCGCGCCGCCAGCAACGCGTGAATCCGGTGCATATGGCTGCGCTGGTTGTCGGGGTGCGCGATATCCACCCGCGACAGCAAGCGGTCGGCTTGTTGGCGGTAATCGTCGATGCGGCTGTCGTGCTGCCGCACCGCCGTCAGTAGCGCGCGGGCGCCGGCCTCGGCGTCGAAGTCGGGGTAGTAATAACCGACGTCGCGCAGATACGGGGAGTTGTGCACCAGCGGATAGCCGCCGTAAAGCACATCGTAATACAGATAGTTGAGGCCATTTTCCCACTGGTGCGAGACCACGATATCGGTGAAGCGCGCCAGGAACATCGGGATGCGATAGCGCGCCTCGAAAGTGACCTTCTTGTCTCGGTACAGGTCGGTGGCGGCGGCGAAGCCTTGAAAGCTCGGATGGGAGGTCAGGCCGCTGGTATTGGTGATGAATACGGCCTGCAACGCTTGGGGCGCCTGACGGTATGCGGCTTCGCAGATCAATAGCGGCGTGAGAAACGTTTTGACCACGTTGAGGTTGGGTTCGAACACCGCGACGCGTTTGCCGCCGGTCGCGTTCGGGCTATAGCCGAACGACAGATCCGGCTCGTTGCGGGCCAGGTTGGCAAGCTCCTGGCGGATAAAGCGCGAGCTCCAGATATGCGGCATGATGCGAACCGGTGCCCGCAGCGCCAGCTCCCAAAAGCTACGGCACATCTTTTCGTGTTGCGGCTGCGTCCAGATCTCGTCAAATACCGTGCCGTTGAAGGCGGAGCCGGACGGCAGATTGAAACAGATGCGCTCGGCATCCATGATGTAGTCGTTGCCGCAGCGGTAGGCCAACACGATGCCATGGCGACGGTGCACGGCCTCGGCTTGCTCCGGCTGCACTTGCGCCCCGCCTTCGATCAAGACGTCGAGTTGATCCGCCACCTCGGCGAAGCGCACCAGTGGCAGATCCGGCTCAGCCAGTCGCAGGGCGGGCGGTAGCGTGCCGGCATCGCCGCCGTTGATCAGCCAGATATTGCCGGCACCGGCCGATTTCAGCAGATAAAAAAGCAGCAGAACATTTTGCAGCGTGCCATTGGACCAGATCGAGCAACCGGGTTGATGGGTGGCGTACCAGGTGATACCGATGTTCGGCGCGTGGGCGGAAGCGCTCATCCGTCAGTTGCGCCTCAACCAGCCGAGCACCCCCCGCCACAGTCCCAGCGCGCCCAGAACGAGGCGGGCCAGCCGCCACAGTCCGCGCGGCGCACTGTTGCCCGAGCCCCATAGTCCCACGGCTTGCGGCATCAAGCGGCTTAGCGCGCCGACCAGCGACCAGTGCCGCTGCAGCAGCTGAATCTCCAGGCCCAATTGCAGGCGCAGCGCATCGCCTTTGATCAAGAGCAGCGTCTTGCGTTGTTCGCGTTCCTTGGCTGTCATCGTCAGTCCCGCAGGTTGAATAGCGTTTGGCAATCCTTGCGGATTTCCGTCAGCGTGACGTCAAAAGCCGGCGGTTGGTTTCTGAGCCGCATGACGAGCCGCCATAGCAGCGCCAGACAGATCAGCAGGGCGCCAAGCGCAATCCCGCCCAGCACCAGCGGCCTGGCGCCCACCGGCGTGATCACGACCACGAATAGGAGCCCAGCCATCAAGGCGACCAGGAGCGCGAAAAAAGCCAAAAATCCGAGCGCAAGCTGGCCTAGCAGCATTTCTTTCTGCTCGCGCGCCTCGATGGAAAACAGCTCGGCACGGACGAGCGCGAGCGAAATGAAACGGCCCAGTAACGCGCGTAGCGTTCCGGGCCGGGTGGAAGGCGCCGATGATTCAGTCATGAGATCAACGACGCGAGATGAGCATGCCGAGCAACAGACCGATGCCTGCGGCGATGCCGATCGACTTCCAGGGATTGTCGTGCACGTATTGGTCGGTGGCTTTTGCGGCTGCTTTGGCCTTGCCGGACAACGCGTGCTCGGCCTCGATGAGGCGGGTCTTGGCATGCGACAGATTGGCGCCGATGCGATTTTTCAGTTCGCGCAACTTTTCGCCACCCTCGTCGCCGGCGGTGCGCAACAGATCTTCCGTATTGGCGAGAACCTGCCGCACATCCTGCAACAATTGTTCATTTTCCGGTGCCACGCTTTGTTGGGACATTGCTTTTCTCCTTAGCGAACGAAAAAGGGCGCGAATTCACGCTGCCCACCATATCAGGCGGGCCGGCAGAGCGTCAAACGCTGTCCGCGCCATGCAGAACGTATGGGGGATAAAATCAATATAGTACGTTGGTCTGATGGTACGGCTGACCGGGATCAAACCGGCCGGTTTTGTTTTGTCTTATGCCTGTCCGGCGGAATAATATTATTTTTTATTCTTTTGTAGAATAAGTGTAAGCGTCTAGAGTAGAGTCCCTGATGCTTCTATCCACAGGAGAAACCGAGATGGTCAAGTGGTTCGCAGACAACTCCCAGTCGATTGGCAATACCCCGCTGGTTCGGCTCAACCGTATCGCCGACGGCGCTCAGGCAATCATCCTGGCAAAAATCGAAGGCCGTAACCCGGCATATTCGGTCAAGTGCCGCATCGGCGCGGCAATGATCTGGGATGCGGAGAAACGCGGGCTGCTGGGCCCGGGCAAGGAATTGATCGAACCGACCAGCGGCAATACCGGCATCGCGCTGGCTTTTGTGGCCGCCGCGCGCGGTATTCCGCTGACGCTAACCATGCCGGAAACCATGAGCATTGAACGCCGCAAGCTACTGCTGTCGTTCGGCGCCAAATTGATCCTGACCGAAGGCGCGCGCGGCATGCCCGGCGCCATCGCCCGCGCGGAAGAGATCGCCGCCTCCGAGCCTGGCCGCTATGTGCTGCTGCAACAGTTCAAAAACCCCGCCAACCCCGCTATCCATGAGGAGACGACCGGGCCGGAAATCTGGGATGCCACCGGCGGCGAGGTCGATATCTTCGTTTCCGGCGTCGGTACCGGCGGCACAATCACCGGCGTGTCACGTTATTTGAAGCGTACTCGCGGCAAAGCCGTGCGTTCGGTGGCGGTCGAGCCGGCGGCAAGCCCTGTGCTGAGTCAAGCGCGCGCGGGCGAGCCACTCAAGCCTGGTCCGCACAAGATCCAAGGGATTGGCGCGGGCTTTGTGCCGGACGTGCTGGACCTGTCGCTGGTCGACGAGATCGAGCAAGTCAGCAATGAAGAAGCGGTTGCCTATGCGCGCCGGCTGGCGAAAGAAGAGGGGGTGTTGTCCGGTATTTCCAGCGGCGCGGCGGTTGCCGTGGCAGCACGCTTGGCCAAGCTGCCGGAAAATGCCGGCAAGACGATCGTGGTCGTCCTGCCCGACTCGGGCGAGCGTTATTTGAGTTCGGTGCTGTTCGAGGGGGTGTTCGACGCCGCCGGTTTGCCAGTCGAGTCCATTTAAGCAAAAAACGGGGGCACTTTGGTGCCCCCGTTTTCATTCCACCCGCAAGGCATCAGGTTTCATCGTCGGAAGCGGAGCGAATCATCAGCGCCGGAATCGTGGTGGCGCGCAGCAACCCTTCGGCAACACTGCCTAACAGCAGCCGCTTGAGCCCCGTCCATCCATGGGTGTTCATGACAATCAGGTCAGCCTGCCACGCCTTTGCGTCTTCCGCTAAGACGTTGGGAATCTTATCGACCCAATTCTTGATGACCTTGCACTCCGATTCGACGCCGTAGGACTGCGCCAACTCCTTGGCCTGCAACAGGATCTCGCTCTGTTCGTCGGCGATCTGTTGCATGTCGGTGTTGGGAACGAAGTCGGTATTGCCCCATCCTGGCTGATTCATGTTGGCGACGTGCGCGATGCGCACTTTACCGCCATTCAGTTTGGCCAGCTTGCAGGCTTCGGTCAGGGCGAGGAACGACGCCTCGCTATTGTCCACTGGAACAAAAATACGCTGATACATAGTATCTCTCCCGAGAGTGCGCATCTCAATCCATCGCCGGTCATGGCGTAATGCCATGTGACTACCATACACCGGTGCAGCGAATGGGACAAATCGGCCGTCTTGCGCGCCCTTAACGGGCGCCCGCCTGCCGAATCAAATCGGCAAACTGCGTTTGTTGTTCGATTTGGCGCAAGATATTCCCGCAGACCAGGTCGCATAGCGCATAAACGCTCGGGTCATTGATGCGGTAATAGACGCTGGTGCCTCGGCTTTCGCGCATGACAAGCCCATGCTTGGCCAACACCGACAAATGCTTGGAGACATTGGCCAGCGTGCAGGCGCAAATCTGCGCCAACTCGCCGACATTGCGCTCGCCCGAGCGCAGTTCGTTGAGAATTTTCAATCGGGTGGGTTCGGCCAGCGTCTGAAAATACTGGGCAACTTGCTCCAGCGCTTGGTCGGGTAATTGGGCCATCGAACGGTTCCTTCCTGTCGGGCTGCGGACAGTCCCTTTGTTAAATGGTTAGTTAAATAATAAATCACGCGGTAGCGGTGCACAATCGACAAAGACCCCATCGTCCGAATGCTTTTTCATCGAATCTGACATACAAAGAGGTATCCGTCGCCGCCGCCGCCATCGAGGTGCGCAATGCGTTTTCCCTTACGATTTGCCGTGATCTACGGCGCCATGTCCGGGCTATTGTTGCTGAGCCTTGATCTTGGCTGGGGCGGTTCGCTTTTTTCGCATGGCGCGGCGATGTTCGGCAGCGGCTATATCGCCGTTTCGACCGGGCTATGGTGGTGGCTGTTGCGAGGCGAACAGCGCCGAGGCGAACAGCGGCAGGCACAATTGATCAACGATGCCATCCACGATGCGCTGACCCAACTGACCAATCGGCGGGCCTTTCTGCAAAATTTTGAAGCCGCCATCCATCGTTCTCAGCGCAATCAAACGCGGCTGGGCCTCGCCTTCATTGATCTGGACGGCTTCAAAATGGTCAACGACATCTATGGCCATGGCGCGGGAGACCTGTTGTTGGTTGCGGTGGCGCAGCGCTTGTCGGAAACCGTGCGCAAGGGGGATTTGGTTGCCCGGGTCGGCGGCGACGAGTTCGTGGTGCTGGTCGAGCCGGATCAAGGCGAAAGCTGCGCGGCACTGGCGCAGCGGCTATTGCGCGCGTTCCAGGTTCCGTTCGAGGTGGAAGGACGCCAGATCGGCGTCTCGTTGAGCATCGGCCTGGCGTTCTGCCCCGATCATGGTCAAGAGGCGTCGTCGCTCTTGAGCGCCGCGGATCTCGCCATGTACCAGGTGAAAAAAAATGGGCGTAACGGCTATATGGTGGCGAGTGGGGCGGCCCAGCCGCACCTGGAGGCCACCTCATCCTAGGGGGTGTTTGCAGACCGGCCCTAGGGCCTGTCTGCAAACTATTTGTGAACTGCGCTGGCCTGGCAAACGGCCAGATGCTAGGCGGGGGGCGCAGGCCTTAGTCATTCTAAGGCCAAGCCGCCCAACGACGCAGATGGCCGTTTGACAGGTCAGCCCTTCGGGGCCGGCATCTGCCGGCGCATCGCGTTGTCGCTTGCCCCTGGCAGTGAATGACACTGCGGCGGGGCGCTCTCCTCGCGCTGCATCCGGCGGACACCGGCCGCAGCCGCAAATAGTTTGCAGACAGGCCCTAGCCCCCCGTTTTGGCCATGATGCGCATGATCTTGCCGGGAGCCTCGACGAATTCGTGCCTTTCCGGCTTCAGCTCGATTGCCGCGCGAATTGCCTGCTCCAAATCGTCGTCGCTGACGCCGGCGCGCAGCAGCGGACGTAACGCATAGCTGGCCTCCTGTCCCAGGCAGAGATACAGCGTGCCGTCCACCGATAGCCGTACACGGTTGCAGGTGGCGCAAAAATGCTGGGACAACGGTGTGATCAGCCCCAGGGTAAAACCGCCGTCGTGCGATCGCCAATAGCGGGCAGGCCCGGCACCCAAGGGCGCCGCCGACGGCGTCAGCGCATGACGTCGCGCCAGATGGTCCACGATGGGCGCAAGATCGGGCGAGTGGCTCGCCTGGCCTGTGGGCCCCATCGGCATCGCCTCGATCAGCCGCAAGATAAACCCATGTTCGATGCAAAACGCCACCATGGCTTCGATATCGCCATCGTTGACGCCGGCAATCGGCACCATATTGATTTTGATGGCGTCGAACCCCGCCGCCTTGGCCGCCGCGAGGCCTTCCAACACAGCAGCCATGCTATCGGCGCCGCTCATGGCGCGCACGCCGTCGGCGCGCAACGAATCCAGGCTGACGTTGAGCCGGCGCACGCCGGCTTGACGCAACGGTTCGGCGAACCGGCCCAGTTGCGTGCCGTTGGTGCTGATGGACAGATCGGCGATGCCCGGCAATGCCGCAAGGCGTGCGGCCAGATCGGGTAGTTGGTGGCGCAGTAGCGGCTCGCCGCCGGTTAGGCGTATGTGATGCGTCCCCATGCGCGCGAACAGTCCCACCACGCGGGTTATTTCATCAAAAGTCAGCCAGTGCGCCGGCGTCTCGAAGTCCTTGAAGCCTTTAGGGATGCAATACTGGCAGCGCAGATCGCAGCGATCAGTCACCGAGACACGCAGATAATCGATAGTGCGGCCAAAACGATCGCTCAGCATAAGGGGCACCATAAGTTTATCTGATGATATTTTAGATGATTAGCATTTGCAGTTGTATACGGCTAAGGCAAAATACAGATCCTGTCTGAAAAGGATGCGGGATGAAGCTATTCGAAGAATTCAAAACTTTCGCCATGCGGGGCAATGTGGTCGATCTGGCCGTCGGTGTCGTGGTCGGCGGCGCATTCGGTACGATCGTCAAATCGCTGGTCGACGACGTCATCATGCCGCCGATCGGCTTATTGATCGGCAATGTAGATTTCACCAACCTGTTTTTCGTACTCAAACAAGGCACGAAGCAAGCCGGCCCCTATGTATCGCTGGCCGCGGCCAAGCAAGCCGGCGCGGTCACGCTGAATATCGGCCTGTTCGTCAACGCGATGGTGAGCTTCACCATCGTGGCGTTTGCCATTTTTCTGCTGCTCAAGTTGATCAACCGGCTTAAGCGCGAAGAGGCGTCGCAGCAGGCCTTGCCGCAAACCAAAACGTGCGACTTCTGTAAATCCGAGGTGCACGTCGAGGCCTCGCGCTGTCCGCATTGCACCTCTCAGCTCGGCTGATGGCCTCTAGGGCCAGGCCCTAGGCGGCTCGCCGACGTAGTGCGCGCGCGGACGTATCGGCCCCCCGCTCGCGCGCTGTTCCAAGATGTGCGCAATCCAGCCGACACAACGACCGAGCGCGAATAAGCCAAAAGCCGCGCCACGGGGCAGGGCGAGCGCGCGGCTTAGCGCCACGAGCGCGAAATCCAGCGAAGGCGAGAGTCCCGTCAGGCTCGACATGGCGTTGACGATGGCCTCGGCGATCGGGTCGTGGGGCAGTCCCGCCAGGATTTGAGCGGCGCGCGGGTCGCCCTGCGGATAGAGCGGATGTCCGAATCCCTCAATGGCGTCGCCTCGCGCCAGGCGGGCGCGCAGCACCTCGGCGGCATCACTGGCCGATATCTCGTTGAACAGCGCCGCCACCCGTGCCGTGGCACCGCCGTGCCGTGGCCCGGACAACGTGGCGAGCGCCGCGATCAGTGCCGCTCGGGTGCTGGCGCCGGTTGCGGCGGTACAGCGGGCGGCAAAGCTTGACGGATTGAGCTCATGGTCGGCGCACAGCACCAGCGCCATCCGCAATCGATCCGCTTGCCATTCATCAAGTTGCCATGCCCGCGCGCACAGGTGATGGATGGGCAGGCCCGCGTCCTGTCGACCGCAAACGCCGAACGCCATGGCGCGCAATGCGGCACCGCTGCGTTCGGCCTGCCGCGCATCGCTTCCTGGCCCCACATCCTCTTCCAGCCGCTCGCTCACGTGAACAAAGCGGTTTAGCAGCCACTCGGGCGAGTCTTGCCGCGCCAAGCCCTCGTCCGGCCAAGGGCTGTCGCGGCGCAAGGCGCTCTGCGGCAGTTGCCACAGCAGGGCTGCCGTCTCCTCCAGGCTTGCCTCGCGCGCTAATGTCGCGGCGTTCTGGCCACGGTAATACAGCCGTCCTTGATCGATCAGCGTAATGGCCGAGGGCATCACTGGCAGGCCCCAGTCGAGCGTGGCCTGGGCCACCGCACGCGGCGCGCGCCCTTGTTGGCGCGAGGCTTTTAGCGCCATGACCTCGTGCGCCGGATAGCGCCGTTCGCGCGGGGTGTCCCCCGTCTCGGTGGTCAATAATCCGCGGCTGACATAGGCGTAGAGCGTCTGCCGCGTCACTCCCAGCAACTCGGCGGCTTCTTGAGCGGTTAACGTCTGCGCCATGGCGTGTCCCAATAGGTTGATTAATTCAATCAATATTGACTATATATCTGCAATGCATAAAGTGAAAGCATCTCGTCACGGAGTTTTTGCTATGCAGCATGTTTCTTCGACACGATTCGAGCAATCGGAATGGTTCTTGCAACAAGCCTGGGCGGCCTTGCGCGGCGCGTCCGCGCGCTGTGCCGCCGTGCGCTTTGGTGAAGACGGCGCGCTACCTTCGGTTTTTGCCACGAGCGACCTGGCTGCGGGCAGTGTCGCCGTCGCCGCGTTGGCGTTGGCGGAGTGGCGCGCGCAGGTCGTTGGCCTGCCCGAAGCGGTCGTGGTGGACCGCCGTTTAGCCTCCCTGTGGTTCGCCAGTTCGCTACGGCCGATAGGATGGGCCTTGCCGCCGGTTTGGGACGCCGTGGCGGGCGACTATCTCGCCCAGGACGGCTGGATTCGCTTGCATACCAACGCACCGCATCACCGGCAGGCGGCGTTGGCGGTACTGGGCGTCGCCGGGGAGCGCGAAGCCGTGGCGCGCGCGGTGCGAGGCTGGTCTGCCGACGCGCTGGAATCCGCGGTGGTGGCGGCCGGGGGATGTGCCGCCGTGATGCGCGACCACGCGGCGTGGCTGCGCCACCCTCAAGGGCGGGCGGTGGCTGACGCGCCGCTGGTGTCGGTGCGGCGCTTCGATGCCGCTGTCGCGCCGCGCCATCCGGCGGGGGATGTCTCGCGGCCATTGGCGGGGATACGGGTGCTGGATCTGACGCGCATCATTGCCGGGCCGGTGGCGACCCGTTTCCTGGCCGCAGCGGGCGCCGACGTGCTGCGCATCGATCCGCCGCGCTGGGAGGAGCCTGGCGCCGAACAGGAACTGACAGTCGGCAAGCGCACCGCACGGTTGGATTTGAAAACAACAGAGGGGTTGTCCACGCTCACCGCGTTGCTGGCCGACGCGGATGTGCTGATTCATGGTTACCGCAGCGATGCGCTCGATCGGCTCGGCTTGGACGAGGCGAGCCGGCGCGCAATCAACCCGTCTTTGGTCGAGGTGGCGCTGGATGCCTATGGCTGGGAGGGGCCTTGGGCGATGCGGCGAGGCTTCGATAGCTTGGTGCAAATGAGCTGCGGCATCGCCGAGGCCGGCATGCGCGTATGGGGGCGGGACCGTCCCACTCCTTTGCCGGTGCAGGCGCTGGACCATGCCGCCGGCTATCTGGTCGCAGCGGCGGCGCTGCGCGGCCTCACCGAGCAGCAGCGTGACGGACATGGGTGGCTGGCCCGCACGTCATTGGCGCGGGTGGCCGAGTGGTTGCAGTCGGCAGGGCAAAAAACGGGCGATCTGGCGGCATTTTCCAGCGAAACCGCATTGGATCTGACGCCGGCGCAAGAGATGACCGGCTGGGGGCCGGCGCGGCGATTACGCATGCCAGCGGCCCTGCCGGATATCCAATGGTGTGCCATGCCGCCGGCTCGCCCCTTGGGGAGCGATCAGCCAGTCTGGCCGGCCATGAGCCCCTGCAGCCAGTCGATGAATAGCTGAACGCGGCGCGGCACATGACGCCGATGCGGATAAACCGCCCAAATCGGCATCGGCGACGGATGCCAGTCGGCCAGGACTTCCACCAGCGCGCCAGTGGCAATCAATTTATCGACGTCGTGCGCCGGTATCTGGATGAGCCCCATGCCGGCCAGCGCGCAGGCGACATACATCTCGGCGCTATCGACCGTCACCCGCCCTGGCAGGTCGAGATGATGCTCGCGGCCCGCTTGCTGCCAGCTCCACGGGCTGACCTTGCCGGATGGCGATACGGCATAGTTGACCATCCAGTGCCGCGATAAGTCGCTGGGGTGCTGCGGTGTGCCATGCTGCGCCAAATAACCAGGGCTCGCGCAATTGATCATCGCCATTTCGCCCAGGGGCCGCGCGACCAGCGAGCTGTCGACCAGTGCGCCGACGCGTAACACGCAGTCGACGCCTTCGCGTACCAGGTCGACTTGCCGATCGCTGCTGCCTAGCTCCAGCGTCAGTTCGGGATGGTCGGCCAAAAAACTAGGCAGCGCAGGCGCCAGTACGTTGCGGGCAAATCGGCTGGGCGCTTCCACTTTCAACCGACCGGTTAGCGGCGCCTCGCCACTGGCGAAGTGGCCTTGAAGCTCGTCTAGTTCAACGAGCAACTGCCTGCACCGCTCCAGCGCCGTTTCGCCATCCCGCGATAATTGCACCCGGCGCGTGGTGCGGTGGAACAGCCGAGTGGCCCACTCAGCCTCCAGTTGTTGAATGGCGGCGGAGACGGTGGCGCGCGGCAGCGCCAGGCTATCCGCCGTGCGCGTGAAGCTCCCCGTTTCCGCCACGCGGACAAATACGCGCATGGCATCGAGTCGGTCCATGGGCTCCCTTCTTGTCTGACTGATTGTGTCGTTTATTTGGATTATTGTTGGTGATTTGAATATCTCATAAAGGTATTGTTACCTAAATGGGTTGCTTGCAACACTAAAACAGCAAGGAGGGCACGATGGGGCGAGGGCGATTGGAGGCGTTCAGCGATGGGGTGTTGGCCATCATCATCACCATCATGGTGCTGGCGCTCAAAGTGCCGGAGCAAAGCGGGTTGGCGGCGCTTAATGCCTTGTGGCCGGTATTGGCCAGCTATGTATTAAGTTTCGTCTACGTCGGCATCTACTGGAACAATCATCACCATTTGGTTCACGCCGTGCATCAGGTGAACGGCAGGATCATGTGGGCCAACCTGCACCTGCTGTTCTGGTTGTCGCTGTTGCCGTTCATGACGGCCTGGGCCGGGCAGAGCGGGTTCGCCGCCACGCCGATGATGCTGTATGGCCTCGTGTTGTTCATGGCGGGCGTGGCTTACTGGCTGTTGTTGCACAGCATTCTCGCCAGCGCAGGCTGCGACTCCGTCCTGGCGCGCGAAGTCGGTCACGACGGCAAGGGCATGGCTTCACAAGTGCTCTATCTGTTTGGGATAGGGTTGTCATGGCTGCATCCGTGGGCGGGCGGGCTGCTCTACGGCGCTGTGGCGTTGCTGTGGCTGGTGCCTGACCGGCGCATCGAGCGCGCTTTGGCGCGCGATGCCGGCACGGAACCCGCTGCGCGGAATGGGGGGCGCTCTGTCTAGGGGGGGGGCTATGGATGCATCTGGGCTGAATGCATATCAAGCGGTAGAATAAACGCGTATATAACTCGTTCTAGGCAAGGTGTATGCAAGGCTATCAGCTGACGTTTTTCAGTCCGGATGACCGATTGGTGCATGGCCGGCCGCTGGCGCAGTGGTTGCTCGAACAGGTGCGTGATGTCGGCGTGCGCGGCGCAACGCTGATCGGCGCCGACGAAGGCTTCGGTCGTGACGGCCGCATCCATGCCAGTCACTTTTTCGAACTTTCCGGCCGGCCGCAGGAGATTACCATGGCACTGTCGCAAGAGGAGGTGGATGCCGTTTTCGCCTTGCTGGCGGACCATGGCGTCGACGTGTTCTACGCACTGACGCCGATCGAGTACGGTATGTCGTCGCAACGCGGACAGTGAGCCTGCGCATGCATTTGGTCCATTACGCTCGGGCGATCCTTGCCGGCGAAATCGCGCATTGCGACAAAAAGACCGAAGCGTGGCGCGACCAGGGGTTTGATGTCGAGCGCGAGACCGCGTCGTACCGCTTCGACGATGGCGTGGTTATCCGCCGAACCGTGGAGCGCGACCGGTTTCCCAGCGAGTTGGCCTGCGCCGAATGTTGGATTACCTATGAAGTGCTGACGCAGGGCGCCGAGACGGTGATTCCGGCGAATAAAACATTCGGCAACGCCTGCCGCGAGACGTTTTGGCTACGGTACCATCTGGCCGGCGACTGACGGCTGACGCAAACGGATGAGGCGCTGATTGGCCGAGCCTCGCCAAGGCAGCGTCGTCGGCTGGTCTTGATGGAAGCGGCCGTCTATCAGCACATCCACCCATTGCAGAATCGGCAGGTCGCGCACCGCGGCATGCTCGTAACCGGTCCACAGCCAAATATCCTTGTCCGGGTAGCGCGCCTTGAACCGCTGGCAGAGATCCAGAATGGCCGGGCGATTGTGCGGAAAAAGCGGATCGCCGCCGCTCAAGCTCAAGCCGTCGTGACGAGCGCACAGATCCAGAATTTTGTCGCGCACCGCCTCGGTAAATGGCGAACCGGCCTTACGGTTCCAAGTCGAGCGGTTGTAGCAGCCCGGGCAGGCGTGCAGGCAGCCGGTGACGAACAGCGTCAACCGGATGCCTTCGCCGTTTACCAGGTCGTCGGTGTAGTAGCGGTCGTAATTCATGCCACCGAGGGGGTCGCCAAGTGTTTTACCCGGCGCATCACTTCTTTCTGCTTGCCGGCGTTGAAGGGGCGCGCGTTCGGACTGCCCAAGTAGCCGCACACCCGCCGCGTCACCGACAGCGAGGCGCTGTCGCGGTTGCCGCACTGCGGGCAGGTGAATCCTTCCGCCGTGGCCTGCGCTTCGCCCATGAAGCCGCATTCGCCGCAGGAGTCGACCGGCGTGTTGGTGCCAAAGTAGGGGACGTGCTCGACCGCGTAATCCCAAATCCGCTCCAAGGCCTTGAGGTTATGCTGCATATTGGGCAGCTCGACGTAGCTGATGTGGCCGCCGCTGGCGAGCTCGGCGTAGCCCTGCTCGAAATCGACTTTCTCGAACGGGTTGACCTTGCGTTGCACGTCCAGGTGGAACGAGTTGGTGTAATAGCCCTTGTCGGTGATCTCCGGCACCATGCCGAAGCGGGCCTGGTCGAGTTTGCAGAATCGGTGGCAGAGCGATTCGCTCGGCGTGGAGTAAAGCGAGAAACCAAATCCGGTTTCCTGGCGCCATGCTTTGGTCGCCTCGCTCATGCGGCGCACGACGCCATGCAGGAAGTCTTGCGACGCTTTGTCGTCGGCGGGGTGGCCGCCGAACAGCACTGTGCCGACTTCGTGCAGACCGATATAGCCGAGCGAAATCGAGGCGCGGCCGTCTTTAAACAGCATCATGATGTCGTCGTCCGGCGCGAGCCGGGTGCCGAAGGCGCCTTCGGTGTACAGAATCGGCGCGATGTTGGCTTTGACGCCTTCCAGTCGGGTGATGCGCGTCATCAGCGCACGGAAGCACAACGCCAACCGCTCGTCGAGCAAGCGCATGAAGTGCTCGCGGTCGCCTGCGCTTTCCAGCGCGATGCGAGGCAGGTTCAAACTCACCACGCCCAAGTTGTTACGGCCATCGAGCACTTCCTGCCCGGATGGGTCATGCCAAGCCGAGAGGAAGCTACGACACCCCATGGGCGATACCGGCACGCTCGAACCGGTGATCTGGCGATTGAGGCGGGCGGAGATGATATCCGGGTACATGCGTTTGGACGCGCACTCCAAGGCCAGTTGCTTGAGGTCGTAGTTGGGATCTTGCGGCCGCAGATTGATGCCTTCGTCCAGGAACATCACCAGCTTGGGGAATACCGGCGTCACGCCTTCCTTGCCCAGGCCGCGGATGCGCACGCGCAAAATAGCCTCCTGGATGGCGCGCGCCTGCCAGCTCGTGCCCATGCCGAAGGAGAACGTCACGAACGGCTGCTGGCCGTTGGAGCTGAAGAGCGTATTGATCTCGTATTCGCACGCCTGAATGCCGTCGTAGGTTTCCTTCTCGGTGCGCTCGCGCGCATAGCGTTCCGGCTCGGGAATCCGATACTGCTGGGCGATGACCAGATTCTTTTCGTAGCTTTTCTGAACGTACGGCGCCAGGGTCTGATCGATGTTGGGGATGGTGGTGCCGCCATACTGGTGGCTTGCCACCTGGGCGATGATCTGGGCGGTCACGGCGCAGGCCACGCCGACCGACTTCGGGCTCTCGATCTTGGCGTTGCCGAGACGGAAGCCATTTTGCAGCATGCCCTGCAGGTCGACGAGACAGCAGTTGGTGAACGGCAGAAAAGGCGAATAATCCAAGTCGTGATAGTGGATGTCGCCACTTTGATGTGCGCTCAGAATGTCCTTGGGCAGGAAGGTGCTGGCGAATTGCCGCGAGACGATCCCCGCCATCAGGTCGCGCATCACCGGGAAAACGTTGGCGTCCTTATTGGCGTTTTCGGTGGTGGCTTCCTCGTCGGTCTTATGAACGAGCCCCATCAGCTTGGCATGCAGCGCCGACCCTTGCGCGCGGATCGTGTCTCGTTCGTGACGATACTCGATGTAGACGCGGGCAACATCGGGATAGTGACGCATGAGCGCGTCTTCGACGCTTTGCTGCAAGGTGGGGATATCGATCAATGTGTGCGGCTGAGCACGGCAGGCGAGTTCGATTTCATCGGCGATACGACCGGCCAGTTCTCGCGGCGTCGGATACCCGGCGGCCTTGGCGGCACGCAGGCAGGCATCGGCAATTTTGCTGGCATCGTAGGGAACAATGGCGCCATCGCGCTTTTTGACCTGAAGCATGTACGGATTCTCTTGTTTTGCTGTTTTGTGCGCCGTTGGTCCGCCGCGGCGGTTGGCGCGGGATTCTGAGGCCGTACTCTAGGCCAAATCGTCGCCATGTGGGAAAGAAAATTTGCAAAATGTAGAGTCCATGTTTGCGTTCAATCAAGATATAGTGTTTTTCGCCGCGAGCGCCCGGCAGGTGCCTCAAACGAAAGAAATGAGGTGGCGCGTTTTGGGTATCATGAACACCTTAACTGCCCGCGTGCGGCGGGCGAGCCAATAGGAACAGCAAAATGTTTACCGGGATTGTGCAGGGCACGGGCGAGTTGGTCGCCCTGGAGGAAAAGCAAAATTTCCGCCGTCACGTCATCCGCATGGCGCCGGAAATGCTCGAGGGTTTGGTGCCGGGGGCGTCGGTGGCGCACAACGGCTGCTGCTTGACGGTGACTTCGGTCGAGGGCGACCGCGTCGCCTTCGACTTGATGCAGGAAACGCTGCGCGTCACCAATCTGGGCGCGTTGCGCCTGGGCGATCGCGTCAATCTTGAACGTGCCGCGCGCTTTGGCGACGAAATCGGCGGCCATGCCATGTCCGGCCATATCTTCTGCCAGGCGACGGTCGTCGACGTTGTGCGTTCGGCGGACAATCTCACCCTGTGGTTCGAGTTGCCGCTTGAGGCCATGAAATACGTATTGACCAAGGGGTATATCGGCGTCGATGGCGCCAGCCTGACGATCGGCGCGGTCGAGGCGCGGCGTTTTTGCGTGCATCTGATTCCCGAAACCCTGCAGCGCACCACGCTTGGCGCGCGTGCACCGGGAGAGCGGGTGAACATCGAAATCGACCCTCAAACCCAAGCGATTGTCGATACCGTCGAGCGGGTTTTGGCTCGGCAACAATCCCAAGAGAACGTATAAAAAAGGATAACTCGCATGGCAATCTCCATGGTGGAAGATATCGTCGCCGACATCAAAGCCGGCAAAATGGTCATCCTGGTCGATGCGGAGGATCGCGAGAACGAGGGCGATCTGGTCATGGCGGCCGAGTTCGTGACGCCCGAGGCGATCAATTTCATGGCCAAGTTCGGCCGCGGCCTCATTTGCCTGACACTAAGCGCCGAACGTTGCCAACAGCTGAACTTGCCGTTGATGGTCAGCCGCAACGGCGCCTCGCACGGCACGAACTTTACCGTATCCATCGAGGCGGCGACCGGCGTGACCACCGGCATTTCCGCCGCCGATCGCGCCCGCACGGTGCAGGTGGCGGTGGCGCACAACGCA
Organism: Paludibacterium sp.; assembly: GCF_019232825.1. Classification (GTDB taxonomy): domain Bacteria; phylum Pseudomonadota; class Gammaproteobacteria; order Burkholderiales; family Chromobacteriaceae; genus Paludibacterium. The sequence continues at coordinate 64,241 of NZ_JAFAND010000043.1, forward strand.
CGCCCCGCCGATCTCGTGCAGCCTGGACACATTTTCCCGCTGATGGCGCAGCCCGGCGGCGTGCTGGTGCGCGCCGGCCATACCGAAGCCGGCTGCGATCTGGCGCAACTGGCCGGTTTGACGCCGGCGTCGGTCATCTGCGAGATCATGAATGACGATGGCACCATGGCCCGCCTGCCGGAGCTCATGGCGTTCGCGGCCGAACATGGCATCCGCATCGGTACGATCTCCGATTTGATTCACTACCGCAGCCGCACCGAAAGCGTGGTCGAACGCGTTGGCCAACGCGCCGTCGACACCCCGTTCGGCAGTTTCGATCTGCATGTTTTCCGTGACGTGCTGACGCATGCCACGCATTTGGCGCTGGTGAAGGGGGAGCCCGCTTGCGCGCACGAGACGCCGGTGCGCGTGCACGAGCCGCTATCGGTCATGGATCTGCTCGATCCGCTGTCCGGCCCCCATTCCTGGACGGTGCCTAACGCGCTGGAATATATCGAAGAGCAGGGGTGCGGCGTGGTGATCTTGCTGCACCGCGCCGAAACCAGCGAGGATTTGCTTGCGCGCGCGTGGCCTCAGGGCACGCCGGACCCGCAGACCTGGGATAGCAAGACCTTTGGCATCGGCGCGCAAATTCTCAAAACGATCGGCGTGGGCAAGATGCGCCTGATGTCCTCGCCCCGTCCATTGCCGAGCATGGCCGGGTTCGATCTGGAAGTGACGGGCTTCTGTCAGCCGCAACACGGCATGACGGAAATGGATTAAAATGGATTGTTCTGCGCATAGAACACGAGGTTGAACATGCTGGAAAGCATCCATCGCATCGCCCCGAACCTGACCGGCAGCGGCCTGAAGGTCGGCATCGCCATGAGCCGCTTCAACGAAAACGTCTGCTGCGGACTGCGCGATGCCTGCCTGGATGAGTTGGCGGTATTGGGCGTCGCTCCGGCCGATGTGACGTTGGCGACGGTGCCGGGCGCGTTGGAAATCCCCCTGACGCTGCAGACCATGGCGAAGAGCGGCCGTTTTGACGCGCTCATCGCGCTAGGCGCGGTTATCCGCGGCGAAACGTATCATTTCGAGCTGGTCTCCAACGAAGCCGGCAGTGGACTCACCCGCATTGGCCTAGATAGCGGCATTCCCGTGGCCAACGCCGTGCTGACCACCGAAAATGACGAGCAAGCCGAAGTGCGCATGCTGGAAAAAGGCCGCGACGCCGCGCGCGTGGCGGTGGAAATGGCTCGGCTGCAGCAGGCGCTGCGCTGAGAACGTGTAGGTCATAGACAAGGCCGTCGGCGGGTAACGCGGACGGCTTCGTTCTTTACAAGGAATTGCATTGATGAAAACTGCCCGTCGCCGTGCGCGCGAATTCGTGGTCCAGGGGCTGTATGAATGGACGATGAATCCGGATCGTGCCGCCAGCACGATCGAAAAGCACTTGCGCGAAAATGAATATTTCGCCAAGGCGGACGAAACCCTGTTTCGCTCCCTGATGTACGGCGTTCTGAAAGATGCCGCTCAACTATCCGCTCTGGTTGCTCGTTACTATGAACGCGCCCCGGAGGATGTCAGCCCGATCGAACGCGCAGTATTGCTGATGGCGGCTTTCGAGCTGACGCAGCATTTGGAAACGCCTTATCCGGTCATCATCAACGAAGCGATCGAGATTACCAAGACATTCGGCGGCACCGATGGACATAAGTTCGTCAATGGCGTGCTGGACAAGCTGGCGGCCCAAGTCCGCGAAGAAGAGGCGGCACGCCGCTCGTAGTGATCGCGGTTCCGTCGCGCTGAGGGGCCGCCTGCAACCCTTTTAATGCCACCCGCCTTTGGGCGGGTGTTTTTACATCATCCTGGCCATGAACGAATTTGACTTGATTCGCCGCTATTTCACGACACCAGACCCCGATGGGCAAGTCGTGTTGGGCATCGGCGACGATGCGGCCATCCTGCGGCCAAGCCCGGGGGGCGACGTGCACGTCTCGGTCGACACCCTGGTCAGCGGGCGTCACTTCTTTGCCGATGTCGCGCCGGCGGCGCTGGGGCACAAGACGCTCGCCGTCAATCTGTCGGATATGGCCGCCATGGGAGCGCGCCCCCGGTGGGCGTTGCTGGCGTTGACGCTGCCGCAGGTGGATGAAGATTGGCTTTCGGCCTTTGCCTCCGGCCTGTTCGCCCTCGCGCGCGCGCATGATGTGGCATTGATTGGCGGGGATACCACGCGTGGTCCGTTGACCTTGTCGGTGACCGTGATGGGGGAGACCCCCGTAGGGACGGCCTTATGCCGCCACGGCGCACGCGCTGGCGACGATGTTTGGGTGAGCGGCCGGCTGGGGCTGGCCGCGCTGGCGTTGCGGCATCGGCGGCTGGACGAGCCGCCCCCCGCGGATGTGTTGGCCGATTGCCGCACACAACTGGAGTGGCCGCAGCCGCGCGTGGCGCTGGGGCAGGCGTTGCTGCCACTGGCACATGCCTGCATCGATGTTTCCGATGGCTTGATGGCGGACCTCGGCCACATTTTGACGCGCTCAGGGGTGAACGCTGAAATTTGGTTCGACACGCTGCCGACGCATCCGTGGATGGCTGCGCGGCGCTTGGCGCTGGCCGATTGCTTGGCAGCGGGCGGCGACGACTACGAGCTGTGCTTCACCGCCCCCGTCGCCGTGCGCGACGACATCGCCGCGCTGTCGGCCCTTTGTCCGGTGACGCGCATTGGCCGGGTGTTGCCCGAACCGGGGCCTGCTCGGCTCTTGGATGCGTCCGGTAACGACATTCATTTGGGGAGTAGTGGATTTGACCACTTTCAAGATCAAGCCTGACCTGAAGTTCATCACCAGCCACCCGGCTTATTTCATCGCCTTTGGTTTCGGCAGTGGGCTCATTCCCTGGGCACCGGGCACCTTCGGCACTTTGGCGGCGTACCCGTGCTACTGGCTGCTGCGGCTGGCGGGCATCGACGGCTTGTGGTTGGCATTGCTGTGCCTGCCGCTGTTTCTGCTCGGCGTCTATGTCAGCGAAAAAACCGATCGCGCGCTGGGCGTGCACGATCACGGCGGCGCCAACTTCGATGAAGTGGTGGCCATGCTGCTGATTCTATCGGTGACGCCGGCGAATTGGCTTGCCTGGATCATCGCGTTCGCGGCATTCCGCTTGTTCGACATCGCCAAACCCTGGCCGATTCGCTGGATTGACGAGCGCGTCCATGGCGGTTTGGGCGTGATGCTGGACGACATCGCCGCCGCGATACCTTGCATGTTGTTGATGTGGGGGCTCGGCTATTTCCATATAGTTTGAGCAATGACAAGTGACAAACTTGCTGGTGTGAATTAAAAACAAAACAGACAAGCGGGTGTTTCCCAGAGGCTGTCGTGGAAAAAACCGATTACAGCAATATCCCCGACTGGACACTTCACTTTGACCGTGCCAAAGACGCGTGGCTCGCGCTTTCCGTTGATGGCACGGTACGGCAATTCAACCCGCTGGTGCCGCCGCTGCTTGGCGTAACCCCGTCCCGGCTGGCCGGCAAAAAACTTTCCAAACTACTCAAACGTGCCGATTCGACGGTGCCACGCAGCGATGCCGTGTTCCGTGGCATGCTGTTTGTTCTGCAAAGCGGTCGCAAGGCCGGCGCGATCATTGCGCTGGAGGAGATGCCTTGTGCGTTGCCGAATTGGCACGGCCGCTTGCTGCGCTTGGCCGACGTCACCGAATTGATCGAAGCGGAAACCGGCCGGACGCGCAAACTCGACCGGTTAACCGCTCTGGCGGATATCATGACCCTGGCGGAATCGGACCGTCAGCGCTGGCTCGACGAGGCGATGGAACTGGGGGCGCGCACGCTGGGGCTCGAACTCGGCATGACGAGCCGCATCCATGACGATACTTTTGTGCTGCTGGCGCATAACGCGCCAGGCATTTTGCAGTATGGCCAAATGTGGCCATTGGGGCAGACCTATTGCAGCATCACCGTTCTCACGCACGACGTGCAGGCCCTATCCCCGTTCAAAGACTCCGAGTGGGGGAAACACCCCTGTTATCAGGTCTTCGGCTATCAATCCTATATTGGCGCCCCCTTGTGGGTGCATGGCGAGCTGTACGGCACGGTCTCTTTCTGCTCCAAAGTCTTGCGCCCCGACGGGTTCGATCATAACGACAAAGTGTTCGTCAAACTGTTGGCGCGCTGGATTGGCGGCGTCATCGAGCGCATGAACGTCGAGGGGCGGTTGCGCGAATCGCATGGCGAGCTGGAAGAGCAGGTGGAGCTGCTTGCCATGGCCGAGAAAGTGGCGAGACTGGGGCACTGGCGCCTGGATATGCAGCTGCGCACGCTATTGTTGTCGGAAGAGGCTCAAGGGTTTCTGGGCTTGCCGACGCGCCCCGATTGGGGGCTCGGCGAATTCGAGGCGCTGATCGCCGCCGACGATCGCGGCGCCTGGCGCGATCAAATCAACGCCTGCGCGCGCGACGGCGCTCAGATTGGGCTGGAGCTGCGCATGATCAATGCGGACGGCTACACCCGCTGGCTGTCGTTGCGCGGCATGCGCCTGGAGCAGCACGACCAGCATCAGCTATTCGGCGTCATGCTGGACATTACCGACACCAAACAGGCGCAAGAGACGATTCTGTTCCAGGCCAGCCACGATTCGCTGACCGGATTGATCAACCGGGTATTGTTGTTCGACCGGCTTGGGCAGGAAATCCGCCGCTGCCAGCGCAGCGATGGCCATTTTGCCGTGCTGTTCATCGATCTGGATTATTTTAAGCAGATCAACGACCGTTATGGCCATGAGGCCGGTGATCGCGTGCTGGTTCAGGTGGCCAAGCGCCTGGTCGCGGCGTTGCGTAAATCCGATACCGTCGGCCGTTTCGGCGGCGACGAGTTCATCGCCATTGTTCCCGGCCTCAATAGCGGCGAGACGGCGGCCCTTTTGGTGCGCAAGATCCTGCGCCGGCTGGAGGCGCCGATCTTGTTCGGCCGTGACGAGCTGTTTATTTCCGCAAGCATCGGTATCAGTTACTACCCCAGCGACGCCGCCTTGCCGCAAGACCTGATTCGCAAGGCCGACAACGACATGTATCGCGTCAAGGAGTCGCGCCGCGGCCTGCCCAACCCGTTATCCGCCGGCAAGCGGCGTTCTGGCCGCTAGCCGCCCACGTAGCGCCGAATCAGCACGTCCACCGCCGGCCCGACCTGTGTGCGCCATTGTTGGCGCAGCGTGGCCGGAAGCGGCGTGGCGGCATCGGTTGGCAGTGCAAGCAGGGCGGGCAGGTCCTGATCCAGTGTGTGCTGACCCTCCGTCGCCTGGCGCAGCAGCGCGTCGAGCTGATGCCAGAAGGTGGCGCCTTGGGTGTAGAACTGCGGATAAGCTGCCGCATCTCCCTCTTCGTGCCGCCGCTGCCAGTCCAATAGCGTGGCCGGCACGGGGCGGCTCGCGTCGATGAATTTGTCGCGCAGCGCCTGGATCTCGCGTTGCCGGCTTCCCAGTCGCGAGAGCGCCCGCAAAGCGTAAAACTGCGCCAGACTTTCGCCATACCACGCCGGATGATCGCCCGGACGGGTCAGCGCCGCGAGCTGATGAAACTGCTCATGCGCCAAGGTCATCAAGCTCAGACTGCTGCCACGAGGGTCGCCGGCGACATAACCGGAAACAAAGCTGCGATCGCCGGCGGCGCCCGAGGCGCGGCCACTTGCAGGGTTCATACCGAGCCAAACCACCAACAGGCGTCCCCCTCGCTCCACGCGCATCACTTCCGTCAGCCAAGCCATCGCCCGCCGCTGTAGCGCGATCAACCCCATGCGCCACACCGCTTCGGGGCGGTCGGCGACATGGGTGACGCGCACGCCTTGCGCCCCCACGGTGGTTCCCGCTACGTTGCCGAGCGCGAAGAACGCCGGCGGCGCGTCGCCATCCGGCAAGAACCAGGCGCTCGCCGCCGGCTCGCCGCCGCCCAGTACCGGCAAGTTGGCCGTCAGTCTGGCCAAGCCGGCATGCTTTGGCCGCAGCAGCGACGTCCCTTCCGATAATAGCCACCACGAACGGTCAGGAAAGTACAGGCTGCGCTGCCGCGCCGGGTCGGCCCCGTCGTCGCGCACCGTGTCGAAGCGGATCTGCCAATCCACACGGCGACAGCCGGCCGGTTTGACCCAGCCGCGATCCTGTTCGACGAGCGGCTCGGCGCCGCAACGCGGTTGAAGAATTTGATGGCTGAGCCCCCGTGTCACGCCCTGCGCGCCGAGCCACATCTCGCCGGCACCGTCCGCTGGCAATGTCAAACTCGCCTCAACCAAGTCTGGCGTGTCCGGATGAACCGCCAGCTGGTAAATCGCGGCAGGCGAGCCGGCGGCGGGCATGGCGCATGGCGCGGCGTCGAGCAGGGCAGGACACATAGGTGTGGCTTTCGAAAAAGGGATTTTGACCATCTCCGGTCCGATGAGGTTGCGCATGACCGCATCGGACCGTTCCGAAAGCGAAGGGTCCCTATGGCCGCGCAGAGGTGGGGTTTAGGGTCCGCTGGAAGAAGGCCAGCACTTCGGCATTGAACGTCGCGTGAAAGGCCGCACGGTCAAAGCCTGGCGCATCGGTGCAGATCTGCGGTATTTCCCGTGCCAGATCGGGTGGGCAGGGCGCCAGGAAGGCGAAATGCCCGCTACCGGGAACGTCGTGAAACTCGGGCGTCAACGGGAGATGGCTGCGCAGCGCGGCCACTTGCGCCGGCATCACGCCGTCGCCGCCATGCGCCGAAGCCCACAATTGCATGGGGATGCGCACGCCTTGCAACGTTTCGGGCGTGGGAAAGGCATTCAGCGGATCGGCCACGACCACGGCTTTGATGCGGGAGTCGTGCATCAGGCGTGGCGCCGCCCATTGCGGTTGGCTGGCCTCTGCGCAGATCGGCGCGCCGGGTTCGGGGCAAGGCAAATCGGCATGCAAAAAATCCGGGGAGCCGCCGGCGAGGACCAGCGCGGTATAGCCGCCGCGAGAAAAACCAAACATCCCAATGCGGCGGGAGTCGATCCTGGACGCGTCCGGAAAGGCGCCGAGCAGGTAATCGACCACCCGTTTGATATCCTCAGGCCGTTCGATCATCACGGAGATATCGCCTGAGCGACTGTGGTCGAGCGCATTGTCGCCGGGGTGATTGACGGCGGCCACGATGAAGCCGGCATTGGCCAGCGCCTCCGCCGTATCGTGGTGCCCGAGATTGGTGCCGGCGTGGCCGTGCGACATCACCACCAACGGCAGTGCCGAGCCCTCAATGGGACAATCGCGCACCGCCGGCAGCGAGAAGGGACCGACGACAATCCGATCTGCCGGCTGAGTGCAAGGACTCCATATCGCGACACGCATTGCCGGCCCATTGCCGTCCGCCGGCAAGGTGACAAAGCGCAGTCCGGCACCCAGCGCCGTGGCCGTCAGCACGGCAAGCCAGAGGAAAAGACCAAAGACAGCCAGGGATCGTTTCATCGCTTAATCCGCTTTGAAGCCGCCGCGCGCCATGCACTGGCGGTAATGGTCGTTCACGCGCGTGGCGAACCATTCGGTTGTCAGTCGGTGCGTGAATTTCGGACTGACGAGCACGATTTGCGGAATCATCTCGCGCGGCACGCGGCGGCCCGCCAACCGGTCGGCGGCGGCGAACACGCGTTGATAGAGCACGGTCTGCTCGAAGGTCGACAGTTTTTCCTGCTTCAAGTCGCGTACAATGTCGCCGCCGCTCATCTGCAACCGGCCGGTCATCGCCATGAGCGCCGTCTGGGTTTCGCTCGGCTGGCCGGAGAAGATGCGGTCCATCTTGTTCTTGTACAGCATCAAATCGCCGTCGAGCGCCAACTTGCGCCCGGCAAGACGCGCCACCGCAGCCTGGAAGGCGGCATTGCGACTGCTGTAGCGGCCGGCATTGTAATCGGCGAAGCGATAGATCATCTGATCGTACGGCGCGGCGTATTGCAACAGGATGGCCGTGCCGAAATACACGCTGCCACGCAGGCTGAATACTTCGTCGCGCAGGTTGCCGTAGCTGTACGGATAGGGCCACGCGCGGATCTGCGTTTGCGCGAACGCCACGCTCACCTGCATCGGACCGCCATCGCGAATCGGGTTTTTGTCCTGCAACATCTGTTGCCCATAAGGCAGCTCCCGCACCATGTCCTCGTACAGCTGGTTCATCTGCCGCTTGGTGCGCAGGCTGTTTACCCGCTCCTTGTAGCTGTGCCCGTCCGGCGAGGTTTTGAGCATGGCCGCGTCAATGACGAACTGCGGAATCATGTACTTCTTGCGGTGGTCGTCAATTTCCTTCCAAACGATGGCGGATAGGTTAGGCACCGGCGGGTCGGGATTGAAATCCGACTCTTGCTGCGCCACGGCCAGTACCGCGCAGAAATACTGCGGCGCATAAGGAATCTTTAGTTGGGTAAACGCTGCGAAAACGTTGTCGGACCAGGCTTTACGCGACGGAATACCGCGTGGCAGCAGGGTATCGAGCAACGCCCGTCCGGCTTGCGGGTTGTTGTAGTTCGGCTGGGGCGGCGTGGTGGGGCGGCTGGGTGCCGGCGGCGGCGTCACGGCGGGCTGTACCGGCACGGGGGCGGGTTCCACCGCCGGGGCGGAGGCGGGCAGTGGTGCGGCAACCGGCGCGGAGGCGCTGGGGGCCGGGGTTGGGGCGCTGGCGCAAGCGGTAAGAATCAGCGGGGCGGCAAGCAGGAAATAGGCGTGACGGAGCGACATGGCGGAGGCGATGAGTGCAAAACCCTATTTTACGTCCCCCTGTCCGGCTGTACAGCATAAGCCCTTGAGGCAAGACAATTCCACGGTCGTTATGCTATTGGCATTAATGTGGTGTTAAAATGTGTGTCTTATTGTGTACATTGATTAAGAAAACCGTTGACGTGTGAAATTTTCCCACGTATATTTGCTGCAACATTTAACTAATGTATTTAAAAGTCATATGACTTCGCATACTAACGAACCGGTTCAAGCCGAAGATTGCATCCACCTGGAAGGGGGACGCCATGCGGTATTGTTGTTGCATGGCCTGTCTGGCTCCGCCACCGAGGTGATGTTTGTCGCCAAGCACTTGAACCGCTGCGGCTATACCGTGCGTGTGCCGATTTTGCCCGGACATCAGACTTCGGTGCGCGATTTGGCCAACACGGCTTGGCAGGATTGGTATCGTACGGCTGAGGCGCATTTCGAGCAGCTGTCCAAACGCTATGCACGCGTTTCCGTGTCCGGCCTGTGCATGGGGTCCGTGCTTTCGCTCTATCTGGCGTCGCAGAAGGGTGAGCGCGTCGCCTCGGTGATCGCCATGTCCACCACGCTGGCCTACGATGGCTATTCGATGCCTTGGTACAGCTTCTTGTTGCCGCTGGTGCTGTACACGCCGCTGAAGCACGTCTGGTCTTATAAAGAGGGCGGCAACTACGGGGTCAAGAATCCGACCGTGCGCCGCCGCGTGGCCAATGCCATGGCGCAAAAATCGAAGACGTTCTATGACCGCACGCCGGCCACCAGCGTGTTGGAAATGCGTCGTTTGATTCGCGCCACCAAGAAGCGCCTGCCGCTCATCAGCGCGCCCGCGCTGATCCTGCACGCACAAGAGGACGAAGTCGCCAGTGTGCGCAATGCCGATTACCTTGAGCGGCACTTGGGCTCGGCCTATACCCGCAAGGTGGTGCTCGACGATTGCTACCATCTGATCACCGTCGACAACCAACGCGATGTGGTGGCGGACGAAGCCGTTAAATTCCTCTCCCAGCAGGATGAACATGCCCGCTGCGAGTCGCTGATTTCCCAAGCGCGCAGATCGCTGGGCGTGGGGGTGCGTCAAGCCTATCACATGGCGGCGTAAGCTGACGTAGCGGTTTATCGAAACAGCCCGATTGGCGATGCCAATCGGGCTGTTTCATTGTCGACTCAATCGTTGGTCGTATCGGCGCGATACATTCGCACGGGAATCGACTTCGACGTCGGCGTGTTGCTCAATACGCCGACGCTGTCGAGCGGCACCAGCGGATTGGCCTCCGGGAAGTAGGCGGCCAGGCTGCCTGGTGGAATGTCGTATTCCACCAAGAGAAAGCCATGCACGGTGCGTTCGATGCCGTCATCCCATATCGTGGATAAGTCGACCCGATCCCCTGGCGTCAAGCCCAGCCGGTCGATGTCCTGCCGGCTGGCGAACACCACATCCCGCTGGCCATAGACACCGCGATAGCGGTCGTCGAGCGCATAGATCGTGGTGTTGTATTGATCGTGTGCGCGCATGGTCATCAGGGTCAGCGCTTGTTCGCCGTGCTCTCGCCGGGCACGGTGGATCGGCGTATCCAGATCGAGTGGCTGGACGACGAATTGCGCCTTGCCCGATTCGGTTTTCCATACGCGATCGCGCGAGGCGACCCCCAAGTGGAAGCCGCCGGGCGCCGCTACCCGGCGGTTATAGTCTGCAAAGACATCGAACACGCGGCCGATATGGTCGCGAATCACCGCATAGTCGCCGGCGAGCTGTCGCCAATCGACTAGGCTGCTACCCACCGTAGCCTCGGCCAGCCGCGCGATAATCGCCACTTCCGATAAGAGACGCGGCGAGGCGGGCGGTTTGAAACCGCGCGACAGATGCACCATGCTCATCGAGTCCTCAACCGAAACGCTTTGCGCCACGCCGTTTTGCACATCGATCTCGCTGCGTCCCAGCGTGGGCAAAATCAGCGCCTCGGCGCCATGCACCAGATGACTGCGATTGAGTTTTGTGGTGATTTGCACCGTCAAGGCGCAACGCCGCATGGCATCGAAGGTGCGCGGCGTGTCCGGCGCGGCCATGACGAAATTGCCGCCCAGACCGATGAATACTTTCACTTTGCCTGCCAGCATGGCCTGGATGGTCGCCACCACGTCAAGACCGTGTCGCCGAGGCGGATTGAAACCGTAGACCTGCTCCAACCTGTCGAGGAAAGCAGCCGTCGGCCGCTCCTCGATGCCGACCGAACGGTTGCCCTGTACGTTGGAATGCCCCCTCACCGGGCAGAGCCCGGCGCCTGGCCGGCCGATTTGGCCGCGCAACATCATCAGGTTGGACAGCATTTGGATCGTCGCCACCGAGTGGCGGTGCTGGGTGATGCCCATGCCCCAGGTAACGATGGTCGCGCGCGATTGCACGAAAATCTGTGTCAGCTGTTCGATTTCCTCGCGGCGCACGCCGCTTTCCTCGACGAGCGTTGCCCAGTTTTCCCCGCGCACGTCGCTGGCAAACGCCTCGAAGCCGGTGGTGTGGGTGGCGATAAATGCAGTATCCAGCACGCGCTCATGGCCGGCCACGCGCGCGACATCGTCCAGCTCGATCACCCGCTTGGCCATCGCCTTGATCAGCGCGAAATCGCCTCCTGGATGGGGGCGGATAAACAACGAGGATAGCGCCATGCTACTGCCCGCCAGCACCTCGCCAGGATGCTGAGGATTGGAAAAACGCTCCAGCCCCCGTTCGCGCAGCGGGTTGATCGATACGATGGTCGCGCCGCGCCGCGCTGCCTCGCGCAATTCGCCCAGCATCCGCGGGTGATTGGTGCCGGGGTTCTGACCAAAGATCAGAATGGCGTCGGCCAGCTCGAAGTCCTCGAGCGTGACCGTGCCTTTACCGATGCCGACCGTACCGGGGAGGCCGCGGCTGGTGGCTTCGTGGCACATATTCGAACAGTCGGGGAAATTGTTGGTGCCGAAGAGACGGACAAATAATTGCAGCAGGTAGGCCGCTTCGTTGCTGGTACGGCCGGAAGCGTAAAAAGCCGCTTGATCCGGATGGGGCAGTGCCTGCAAATGCGCGGCGATCAAAGCCATGGCGGCATCCCAATCGATGGGACGGTAGGTGTCGCTCTTCGCGTCGTAACACATCGGTTCGGTCAAGCGCCCGTGCTGCTCCAGTTCGAAGTCGGATTGACGCATGAGTTCGGTTACCGTATGACGGGCAAAAAAGTCTGCCGTTACCACCCGGCTCGTGATTTCGGCCGCCACCGCTTTGACGCCATTTTCACAAAATTCGAAACGATTGGGATGGGCGCGTTCCGGCCAGGCGCAGCCCGGGCAATCAAAACCGCTCGGCTGGTTTTGCTTGAAAAAGGCTTTCAGGTTGCCGAGCGCCACCTGCTCCTGTCGTAGGCTGGCAGCGGAAAACCGGATGGCATCCCAGCCACCCGCCGCGCGGGAGTAGGGGGCAATGCGGCCAGGCTTGTCATCCTTGCTCAAAAAGCGCCTCTCTATGTTATGCAATCACGATAGAGGCACTATACTGGCGAATGCCAAGCCTGCCTATATGAAAATCATTATCATTGCGCGCATCGCGCTCGATCAGAAATCGCCGGCCAGGATGCGCGCCATGCGGTCTGGAACCAGATGTCTGCGCAATGCGTCGTTCACCTCGGCGAGCGACAGCGCGAGCAGGTTGTCGAAATCCTGCAAGCGTAAAACCCCTTCGCCCTCAATGCCCGCCAGCCAACGCGCCGCCTCCAGACAATCGCTTGCCGGCATCTGCCGCCGGGTCCAATCGCGCTTCCAACGAAGGTTGGTATAGCTTTGCTGGGCTTTGGCAAGCTCCTCCGACTCGAACCCGCCCTCGTGCGCCCGCAGCAGTTCCTCATCGAATGCCCGCTCCACGCGCGCCTGGTTTTGCGGCGCGAAAGTGGTGCGCGATTGCCATAGCGCATAGCCGGCCGGCCGTAGTTTGACGCTGCCGTGGGTGCCGTAGGTCAGCGCGTCCTGTTCGCGCAGGCGCTGCCATAGCCGCGAGCTGGCGGAGGTGGACAGCAGCCGGCTGGCCATGCATAGCGCGGGATAATCGGCATCCTCTTGGCCAAGCGGCAAAGGCAGCAGCACCGTCATACTGGCGTTGCGGTAACCCGGCCTGGCCGATACGCGCCGGTAGCCCGCCACGCTAAGCGTCGGTGTATACGGAATGGGAAGATAGGGTCGAACGGCGCGCCAGGCGCCGAAGCTCGTGGCCAGCATTTGCATTGCCTCGTCGACGTTAAAATCACCGCACGCGGCAATGTCGGCCGCGTCCGCACCCAGCAGGGTATGCATCATGGCACGAAGAAACGAAAAATCCAACGCCTCGGCTTCATTGGCGAGCCGCGCCGCGCTAGGTGGATGCAAGGGATGCTCGGGCGGGTAGGGCAGAAGGCCGAACTCCGGCATCGCTTCACTTTGAATACGCCGCTCCGGCGTCAGCAAACGGCTGCGAATACGTTCAAATAGTCCTGGGGACATCTCCGTGCCGCCACGCAACAACGTTGCTATGCGACGCAATGCCTGAAAGAGCGCATCGGCGGACTTTGCCTCGACTTCAATGCGAAGTTGCATCGCCGACATCACTGTGGCGCGGCATTTCCCGCCTGACGGTTTGATGTCCGCGCGCTCGATCATTTGTGCCAGGACATGCGCGAACAGGTGTTGACCGTAGAGAGAGGCAAGATCGCCAAAACGCAGCGTCAATACCGCCGCCGCACCCTCGGAGCATGCCAGCAGGGCATAGCGCATCCCATTGTCCAACATGCCGCGCGCCGCCAGAGCCTCCGCTTGTGCTTGGCTCGGTATGGGCTGCTCGCCCCCCGCATCGGACGGACGCCAAAGGCACTGATAATCCGCTAGTTGCGCGTCAAGGCCGATTCCCGCTAGCGGCCAGGCCAGCGGCGCCTGCGCGGCGGGGATGTAATGGCCGAGGGTGCGGTTTGGCGCGCGCAGCAGGCTTTGCGCAACGTCCTGCACATCCGCCAATGTTGTCGCCAAGACGCGGTCATGGAGCAAGAAATGCCAGCGCCAATCCCCGAGCGCGGACGCATCGGTCAGCGCGTGCCCAATCAAGTCGGGACGCCGCGTGCGCTGCGTCCAATCGTTCAACCAAACATCCCGCGCCAACTGAAACTCGGCGCGGGAAATCGGCTCGGCCGACTCCAGTGTCGACAAGAGGTTTCCCGTGGCGCGTTCGCTATCCGCCGATGTCGACAGCACGGCAAGGAATGCCGCCAGCCCCCCTTCGGCAAAATGCATGGAGGTATCCAAAAAGTCGTCGATCTGTCCGGACAACGCCTTGCGTAAACGCCAAGCCATGATCGTCTCCACCAGCATTGTCGCGGCCACGTCGGCGTGAATGGCGCTCGGCGCACGATATGCCGCAAGCAATGCCGCATCTCCGCCTACGCCTCGCAGTATCACTTGGCGCTCGCCTTGTTGCGGCGGCTCGACCGTACTTGTCGGCGCGACAGCGGGTTCGGACGTTTTGATGGCACCAAATTGCGCATGGATGGTGTTGAGCAGAAAGTCCCGGTCGAAGTGCCCGGCGATGATCAACGTGGCGTTATCGGGGCGGTAATGGCGCAGATAAAACGCTTTCAGGCGTTGGAGTTCTGCGTGCTCTATATCGCTGCGCGCGCCGGAAACGTCGTTGCCGTAGTTGTGCCACTTGAACATGGCGGCGCCGACTTCGTACAACAGCGCGCGCATCGGCTGATCGGCACGCATCTCCATCTCGTTGCGCACGACGATTTTTTCGCCATCCAAGTGATGCTGGGCGATGAAACTTTGCTGGCGCAGGGTATCGGCCAACCAGGACAGGAAATAGGTCTGGTTGTCGGCCAGCGTGTGATTGTCGGCGAACACCGCGTGATACTGGGTACTGTCCACCGAGGTCCTGGCATTCAGATCGCAGGCGCGTTGCTCCAGCTCGGCCAACAGATTGCCGCCAAGCCGAGGCGATCCTTTGAAGACCATATGTTCGAGTAGATGCGCCATGCCGGTCTCACCGTAGTTTTCGTGCCGGGAACCGACGCGATAGCAAAGCGATATGAAGGTGGGCGCGGAGGAGTAGGGCAGCAGCAGGCATTGCAGACCGTTGGCCAACCGGTACTCCGTGATGTTTTGCATCTCGCGGACGCGTTGCATGCCTGGAGGGAGGTGGACGTGCGGCATGGTTGACTCCTTTCGCCAGAAGTGAAAGCAGTCAGTCTATGAGCGTCTCGGTGTTCGCCATAGGGCGCGTGGTCGATGCCGAGACAAACGGCGGTGTGGACAGCGCAAGCCAATCGGCATAGCATGCGCATCGATTCAAAACGAACCGTAACGGAGTGTTTTTATGCAGAAAAAACAGCAGCGTATCAATCCCGTGGCCAAGGCCGCGCAACAGCTGCAGCGTTGCACCGCCTTCGTCGATCGAAAGAAAAGACAGCGGCAGGGATACAGCAAGCACAAGAAGGCGGGAGTTTTTACACTTCCGCCTTCTTATTTGAGCACCTCGGTACACTGCACCTGGCGTTTGTCGTATTTGACATAATATGTATTATACGAACTAAAGTAACTCGCCATGCGATATTGCGATACACTTGCGCGGATGATCCACTACTGCCAAGAAGATTACGCCAACGCGAGCCCGGCGTTATGGTTTGAAATCGACGACCTGCTCAATCGCGTCTGGCCGCCAGCCGAACCGCCGCGCACCCTCACGCTGACGCCGGTGCACCGTCTCGATTTACGCCCCCATTCCTTTTTTGCGCGCGTCGACGGCCGTCTGCTTGCCTACGCCGCCATTTTGCACAAGACCGCACGGCATGCCTCGGCCGACTGGCGCATTGCCGGACTGAGCTGCGTGTGCAGCGACCCCGCGCATCGTCGTCTCGGCCTCGGCGCCGGCGTGGTGAGCAAGGCGACGCGCTGGTTGCTGGCCAGCGATGTCGATCTGGGACTATTTACTTGCGATCCGGCGCTGGTGCCGTTTTATGTCCGGCGCGGCTGGCAACCGGCGCGCGATCTGGTCGTTGTCGGCAATGGCACCCTAGGCGCTATTCGTGGCGATGCCGCCGGCAAAGTGACCTTGCTTCGTTTGATATCGCCCCGAGCGCATGCGCATGCCGCTGACTTTTGCCGAGGCGAATTCAACCTGGCGTTGCCGGATCGGCAGTTTTGGTAGGAAGCTCAGCCGTTTTTTTCACTCAAGAATCGCCAGACACCTACGATAAACGGCTACACTCAATTTAGTGACTTGTTTTCATTAGAGATCGTTCATGTCCACCATCAGCCAAATCGCCCAGCAAACGCTGGCACTGAGCGCATACCAGAACGGCGGCACGCAGCCGTCGCTGGTCAATAGCGGCGCCACGGCATCGATGGCCACCGAGGCGGCCCAGTTGTCGGCGCAAGCCAACGACGTGGTGTTGCTTACTGGCGGGCAAAGCAGCGATGCGTCGCTCTACAACGCCGCTGGGCTGTTGAACAATCTCTCCGCCGCCGGCACGCTGCAAGGCAGCTTGCTGTCCACCAGCGGCACCAGCGCACAGCAATCGACCGACCAAGGCGTGATCAGCGCCACCCTGGGCGATGTCTCCGGCACCACCAGCGGCTTGTTGAGCGCCACGCTCGGCAGCACGCCCGCCACGCTCAATAGCGCCTGGTCCTCGGTACTGCAAAACAACCCCTCACTCGCAGGCGACGCTGCCAGTGCACTGACCACCGGCGGCATCGTCAATACCCTCGCCTGATTCTGATCTCATTCCTGGCTAGGTGGTCGTGAGTGTCAGATGCCCTACCGGCTCGGCGGCTGGTCGCACCTTGATTTCGATGTCGTAACCGAGGCGATTCAAGCAATCCATCAGCTTGCGTTCTGATAAATTGGTAAAATCCCCTCGCATCATGCCGGACACTTTGGGCTGAGGGATTCCCATTTGCCTGGCCGCCTCCTGTTGCGTCAAACCGAGGGCGCGCATGGCCTTCCTGATTTCAACCGCCAAGCCAGTCTTGATCTTGAGTTTTTCTGCATCGGGCAGCCCAAGGTCAGCAAAGACATTGCCAGAGCTGCGCAGCACCTCGACGTCTTCAATCACACGCTTTTGCATTTCGTTGCTCCTGTACCAACGCCTCGGCAACCTTCAGTCGAGCACGGATGATATGCATATCTGCCTTTGGCGTAGCGATTCCACGCTTGCTCTTTTTCTGGAAGCAATGCAGAACGAACACCGCTTCTGCGAACTTCACTGTATAAACGGCCCGGTATGTGCCGCCGGCACTATCCTCGATAACCTCTAGTACGCCAGCGCCACCGAAACCCTTGAGTACCTTTGCCGCGTCATCTTGGTCGCCCATCTGTGCCAAAGACAGCGCATAGCCGAAACGTTGACGTACATCGGCAGGTAGTGCCATCAGGTCTTTGTAGCTACTCGCGATCCATTCGAGCGGCTTTTCTTTATCAGTCATAGTGTAATTTATACCTGTTCAGGTAAATTAACAAACGTGAAAAAGCCAGCAAAAAGCCGCGCCCTGCCCTGACACGGCCCTAACCTCAAGCAAGTTCTTAGTGCAGCGTCGGCGTGGACAACAACCCCGTCACGCGCTCCGCCTGTTGGCGCAACGCCGCCGACGGCACCGACAGCAACGTGCATACGTCCGTGGCCGCCACGCGTTGTTCGCCGGCACTGGCCAACAGATCATGCGTTGCCTGCAGCATGCCGGCGGCGTTGGACAGATCGCGCGCGACACGGTCGAGCTGCGGCAGCACGGCCAGCGTGCAATCCAATAGCGGCAACAGTTCGTCCAGGCCGGAAGCCAGCAACAGCTCGTTGCCGGATTGGCGCATGCGCAGTAGACGGGAATACAGCATGGACAGTTGCGGGTGTAAGAGCTCGGTCGCCATAGGGCATCTCCTTGAAAAGGAAGAAGGAAGCCCGCCCAATCAGGGGCGGGAGGCTGACCTACGCTCTAGTCACTACAAGCGCCGGGACCTTACGGTTTCCCCGCAGCCTCCCCGGCGAAACAGCACGATCGGCCATGCGCTGGCCGACGGGGTACAGTGACTAGATTTAGGTGCCCACAGCCTAGCCACGCGCCGCGTGGCTGTCGAAGCAACGCGGCAGGGGTAATTCATTGGTTTTAAAGGTGATATTGGCGTAACCCAAAGAGATGACACCTGGCCCGATCGTGCCATGGCTTGGCGTATCAATCTTGATGAGCGCTAGGAGACGATGCCGGCCACGCCGGTAAACACGCCAAAGCCGACGGTAACCGCCATCACCGCGCCGGCGCCCCAGGCGTAGCCGCCCCGCAGCCGGTACGGCGCCGGCATGCCGCTGATATAAAAAGGCTTTCAATCGGCGGAAAGTATGGCCATCATCATGCGCCGCAACTCGGCGCGCAGCGCTTCGGTGCCGGCCCAGGGCGACTGCTCCAGAATGCCTGCGCGCAACGTGCCGATCAGGCCGCGCGAGGCGACATAGGCGGCCACCGGGGTCAAGGGGCGCATGCCGTCGGTTTGGCTCGCCATGAACAACGCGGCGAGATGGTTTTCCACGGCGGCGATAACACTGTAAAGGCTCGGCAGCGGCTGCTGCGAGAAGATGGCGCGTGCGATCGTGCGGCGAATGGCGCGACGCTGGTAGAACGTTTGCATCAAAAAATCGACCAGCGCCGTCACCCTCTCCGATAACGTCTGACCCTCGGTGCGGGCAAACAGCGCGTCGAGCTCGGCAATCATCAAATCCTTTTCGTGCGAGACCATCGCCAGCAGAATGGCCTCCTTGTTACGGAAGTACTGATATAAGGTGCCGACGCTGAATCCGGCGACTTCGGCGATACGGTTGGTGGTCAGGCGATCGATGCCCTCGCGCAAAATTATCTGAGCCGTCGACTCGAAAATCAGCCGCACCGTCAGCTTGGCGCGTTGCTGCTTTGGGCTTTTCAACATCAAATCAATGGGTTGTTCATTACCCGCCATCACAAGCCTTCCCGGGCAAAAAGCGAGTTCAAAAACTGAGCTGGTTTCATAATAATGAACACCCGGCCTGTTCGCTATGCTTTATGAATTTCTTAACCAAATGATCTATATAGGTACAAACAATGAGGGGTTGATATGAAAAATAGATCGAAGCCTCCCCTGTCGCACCGCTCTTCGCCTGCTATCCCCTTCGCCATGGCCGTGACCCTGGCGCTATCCGCCTGCGCCGTCGGGCCGGATTATCAACGCCCTCCCCTCCAGTTGCAGGAAACGTGGCAGTCCGGCGCCGGGCCCGCCGATCAGCAGCCGCTATCGGACTGGTGGCGCCAATTCGCCGATCCACGCCTGACGGCGCTACTGCAGACTGGCCGCGACAACAGCCCCACCCTGCAAAGCGCCGCAGTGCGCATCGCGCAGGCGCAGGCTCAATTGGGCATCGCCCAGAGCGGCGAATGGCCGACAGTGCAGCTGTCGCTGAGCCGCAGTTACAGCAAACCGGACTTGGCCAACCAGTTGCAGGGCAAGACCGGCGGCAGCACCACACAGCAGTTGAGCCTGCAAGCGTCGTGGGAGCCCGATCTTTGGGGGGCGGCACGACGCGGCGAGCAAAGCGCCGAGGCCAGCTGGCTGTCGACCGTGGCCGCGTATCAGGCGGCGATGGTCGCGCTCGAAGCCGATATCGCCACGGTGTATTTCAATGTGCGCACACTCGAACAACGGCTACAGGTGGCCAACGACAACCTGACGCAGCAGGCGGAAAACCTGCGCATCGCCAACGCCCGCTTCCGTGCCGGCGCCTCCAGCGAGCAGGACTTGCGCCAGGCGCAGGTGCTGTACGAGCAGACGCAAGCCAACATCCCGACGCTGCGCGCCGCGCTGGAGCAAAGCGAGCATGCGCTGTCGGTGCTATTGGGACAAACCCCCGATTACTATCAGCGCCAATTTGCCGCGCCGACGGCCGCGCCGACGGCCGCGCCGACGGTGCCCGCTGGGGTTCCGAGCGGCATTCCGCGCGACTTGCTGCAGCGCCGGCCCGACGTCCTGCAGGCCGAATACGCGGCCATCGCCCAGTCGGCGCGCATCGGCCAAGCCAAGGCCGCGCTATTCCCGTCGTTCTCGCTCGGCGGCAGTTTCGGTTATCAATCCTCCGATAGCGGCGGCAATCATCTCAGCGATCTGTTCAAGTGGCATAACCCGGTCACGAGCGCGAGCGCGGGCTTTTTGCTGCCGATATTCAATCACGGCCAACTGGTCGATCAGGTGCGCGTCGAGGATGCCGCCTTTCAGCAAGCGGTGCTCAATTATCAGAATCAGGTGTTGACCGCCCAGCAGCAAGTCGAGGACGCGCTCTCGGCGATCGGCGGCAACCGCGCCGCGCGCCAGAGTCTGCATGACGCGCGCGACGCCGCGCGGCGCAGTGCGGCGCTGGCGCTCGAACGTTACAAGGCCGGCGAAAGCGACTTCACCACCGTCACCACGGCCAATCAGGCGCAATTGCAAGTCGAGGACGGTCTAGCCCAAGCTGAAGGCAACCTGCTGCAGTCATTCGTCTCCGCCTACCGCGCGCTCGGCGGCGGCTGGGACGGCTCGCTCTCGGCCTCGCTGCCCGACGACATCACCCGGCAAATGCGCGCGCGCACCGATTGGGGCGACGCGCTCGATCTACCGCATTCCCAAAGGCCCGCACCATGATGCTCACGTCTCGAACCCTGTTCGCCCTGACGCTCGGCGCCCTTGCCTGCCTCGGCTGCTCCGGCAAGCCGGCCGCATCCGAGCCGCCGCTGCCGCAAGTCGCGGCGGCATCGCCGCAAGCGCGCGAGATCACCGACACGATCGATCTGGACGGTACCGTCGCGCCGTCCGCCACCGTGAATCTGGTCGCGCGCGTCAGCGGCTATCTGCAATCTGCGCCGTTTACCGAAGGTCAGATCGTAAAACAAGGGCAGCTGCTGTTTGTCATCGAACCCGAACCGTACCAGCAGGAAGTCAAACTCAATCAGGCGAAGCTTGAGCAAGCGCGGGCCGAGTACCAGCGCCAACAGGTGTTGATGAAGGAGAACGCCACCGCGCAATCGAGTGTGGAGACGGCGCAATCCAATCTGCAGCAGGCGGAAGCCAATCTGCGCCTGGCGCAAATCAACCTCGACTATGCCTCGGTGCGCGCGCCGTTCGATGGCGTCATCGGCAAACGCACGGTGGATGTCGGCAACTATGTCGGCGCCAGCGCCGGCGGCACGGTGCTAGCCACGCTGCAACGTTTGCGGCCGGTCTACGTGAACTTCTCCATCAATGAGCGCGACCTGCTGCGCCTGCGCACCGCGCAAGGCCGCCAGAGCGCCAGCGACCCCAAGGCCGGCGTCGGCAGTCTCCAGGTGGGCGTGGCGCTGCAAGGCGAAGCGACCGCGTCGGCGCACGGCACGCTCGACTTCATCGACAACAATCTGAGCGCCTCGACCGGCACGCTGTCGCTGCGCGCCACGTTCGAAAACCGTGACCTGCACCTGATTCCGGGTCTGTACGCCAAAGTCACCATCCCCATCAGCAAACCGCATCCGGCGCTACTGTTGCCGGCCACGGCCATTCTGAACGATCAGCTCGGCAGCTATGTGTTCGTGCTGGGCGACGACATGAAAGTGGCGCGTCGCGATGTCAAATTGGGCGCGGAAATCGATCAGGCGCGTGAAGTCACCCAAGGTCTGGCGGCGCAGGACCGTGTGGTGATCGCGGGGTTGAGCGGCATCGGCAATGGCCAGAAGGTCGCCGTTCAAACAGGAAGCACAAGCCAATGATCGCCAAGTTCTTCATCGAGCGCCCGGTCCTGGCCAACGTCATCGCCTGGATCATCGTGCTGGTCGGCGCCGTGGCGGTGTTCGGCCTGCCGGTGTCGCAGTATCCGCAGCTGACGCCGCCGACCGTCCAAGTCACCACCAGCTACCCGGGCGCCAGCGCGCTGACCGTCCAGCAGCAGGTGGCACAGACCATCGAGCAGCAGGTCAACGGCGTCGAAGGCATGCTTTATATGCAGTCGACCTCCTCCAACGACGGCCGCTACACGCTGACGGTCAGCTTTGCCGTCGGCACCGATGCCGACCAGGCGCAGGTGGCGGTGCAAAACCGCGTCGCCGCCGCCATACCGCTCTTGCCCAATGCCGTCCAGCAACAAGGCGTGGTAACCAAGAAAAAGTCCACCAGCATTCTGCAGATCGTCACCCTATCGTCCGACCGGCCTGAAATGGATGGGCTGTTTCTCAGTAATTTCGCCAGCCTGCGGCTGAAGGACCGCCTAACCCGGTTGCCCGGCGTGGCGGACGTCAACGTGTTCGGCGTTGGCCAATACAGCATGCGCGTCTGGCTCGACCCGCAGCAGATGAAACAGCGCGGCTTGGTGCCGGCCAACGTGATCGCGCTGCTCAACAAACAAAGCCAGCCGATCAGCGTCGGACAAGTTGGCGCGCCGCCGGCGCCCGCAGGCCAAGCACAACAACTGACGGTCAACCTGGCCGGCGCCCCCAACGACGCCGAGGATTTCGGCCGGATCATCCTCAAAACCGATGGCAACGGCGCCATCACTCGCTTGCGCGACGTCGCGCGCATCGAGCTCGGCAGCCAAAACTATGGCCAAACCTTCAAGCTGGACGGCCGGCCGGCGGCCGGGGTGGCGATCTATCAACTGCCTGACGCCAACGCGTTGGCCACCGCCCAGGCGGTCAAGACCGAAATGGCCCGGCTCGCCAAGGATTTCCCGCCCGGACTGCGCTACGACGTGCCGTTCGACACTACCGTGTTCGTCAAGGCGTCGATCGACGAGGTGTATCAGACCTTGTACGAAGCCGGGGTGCTGGTGCTGTTGGTGATCGTCATCTTTTTGCAGGACTGGCGTGCCACGCTGGTGCCGGCGACCACGGTGCCGATCACCATCATCGGCGCCTTCGCAGCCATGGCGGCCATGGGGTTTTCCATCAACCTGCTGACCTTGTTCGCCTTGGTGCTGTGTATCGGCATTGTGGTCGACGATGCCATCGTGGTGGTGGAAGGCGTGGCCAAGTACGTCGAAGCCGGCAAGGCGCCGCGCGAGGCCGCCGTCATCGCCATGAAGGAGCTGATGGGACCGATCATCGGCATCACTCTGGTGTTGATGTCGGTGTTTTTGCCGGCGGCCTTCATTCCCGGCATCACCGGGCAGATGTACCGCCAGTTCGCCCTGGTGATCGCCGCCACGGCGCTGATCAGCGGCATCAACGCCATCACGCTCAAACCAACCCAATCGGCCAAATATGTGCGCGCGCATGCCCAGGGCAAGCCGAAAAACGCGTTCTTCCGCGCGTTCGATAAGCTGTATTTCCCGCTGGAAGAGCGCTATGCCCGCCTGGTCGCGCGGCTGGTGGCCGCGCGCAAGATCAGCGCGCTGGTCGCGGCGGGCGTGATCGTGCTCGCCATCGTCGGCCTGGCGCGTCTGCCGACCGGTTTTATACCGACCGAGGACCAAGGCTACCTGATGGTGGCGGTGCAACTGCCGGACGCGGCATCGATTCAGCGCACCGACAAGGCGCTGGCCGACGTCACGCGCATTGCCCGCGCCTTGCCTGGCGTTGAACATGTCATCGCCATCGGCGGCATTTCCCCGCTCGACGGCAACGCGTCGCTCGCCAACGCGGGCCTGGTATATCTGACGCTCAAGGATTGGGATGAGCGCGCCAAACATAAGGGACAAGATCTGCGCACGATGTATGCCGAGCTGAATCGACAGCTGGCCGCGGTGCCGGATATCCAGCCGCTGGTGCTGGTGCCGCCGCCGATTCCCGGCCTCGGCATGTCGGGCGGCTTCCAGATGCAATTGGAGCTGACCGACGGCAGCGGCGATCTGAACAAGCTGGCCGAAGCCGCGCGCCGGCTCGTCGCGGCGGCCAAGGCGAGGCCGGAAATTCAAGCGGCGTTCACGCCGCTCCGTACCCAGGTGCCGCAGCTGCAGCTGACATTGAACCGGGCGCGGGCCGAAATGCTGGGCGTGGCGGTCAACGACGTCTATGACGTTCTTCAGAGCTATTTAGGTTCGGCTTATGTCGGGCAGTTTTCCAAATTCGGCCAGAACTACACGATCTATGTGCAGGCGGATCAATCGTTCCGCGCTCGCACCGACCAGATCGCGGCGCTGACGGTACGCAACAATCAGGGTGAAATGGTGCCGCTGGGATCGTTTCTGGCAGCCCGGCCGATCACCGGCCCGGCGCTGATTCCGCAATATCAGATGTACCCGACCGCCACGCTCAACGGCGCGGCGGCGCCGGGCTACAGCTCCGGTCAGGCGCTGGCGGCGATGGAGGACGTGGCGGCCGAGGTGCTGCCGCAGGGCGTCGGCTACGAATGGACCGCGTTGTCTTACCAAGAGAAATTGGTCGGCAGCTCGGTGATTGTGGTCTTTGGCCTGGCCATCTTGCTGGTTTACCTGGTGCTGGCGGGCCAGTACGAGAGCTGGTGGCTGCCGGTGCCGGTCATCCTGGCGGTGCCGATGTCGCTGGTTGGTACGGTCAGCGTCTTGTGGGTAGTGGGCCTCGCCAACAATATCTATGTGCAGATCGGTTTGGTGCTGCTCATTGCGCTCTCGGCGAAAAACGCCATTCTGATCGTCGAGGTGGCGCAGGAAATGCGCCATGAGGGGCATGACTTGGTACACGCCGCGCTCGAAGGGTCGCGCCGGCGTTTCAGGCCTATTTTGATGACCTCGTTCGCCTTCATCCTTGGGGTGGCGCCGCTGGTGCTGGCCAAAGGCGCCGGCGCGGCGGCGCGGGTATCGATCGGTTTGACGGTGTTCAGCGGCATGCTGGCCTCCACGGTGCTGGCGGTGGCCTTTGTGCCGGTACTGTACGTGGTGATCGTCTCCTGGCGCGAGCGGCGCGATGCCAGACGGTAGACTACCCGGAAGGAATGCCCCCTCCGGGTATACTTTCAAATGCGTTTGCCGCTACACTGTCGCCGTGAAAGCCCTGCGTCTCGCCTTCCTCTTTCTTGCGCTGCTGTTGCCGATCCGTGCCGTGCTGGCCGGCGGCACAGCGGCCGCGACCTCTCCCGCTGCCTTGATGGCGCAGACGGCGCATTGCCACGAGCGCGGCGCGACCGTCGCGGGCGCTTGCGCGGGCGATACGCATCATCTCCTCGGCGATCTGGCTTGCGATCAGCATTGTGCCATCCCGGTGTTTCTGCATGTCTCCTCGGTGGCGCCGATCGCCACCGGAGGCGGATGGCCGCTTGCCCCATACCCTTTGCCGGCCGGCGTGGCCTGGGCGCCGCCGAGACGGCCGCCTCGCGCCGTCTGAATGCCCTTCCAGCGCGCGCGCTTTCGCCCGCGCCGTTATTTTTCATTCAGACAGGTAACCCACGATGAAGACTCGTATCGTTAGTGCTCTCTTTGGCGCGCTCTTGGCCGCCTCTCTTTCGGTGCAGGCGCATGAGATGCGTCATTTCACGGTCGGCTCCCCGGGCAAGGCCGCCGAAGTCACCAAAATCATTCACGTTCAAGCCACCGATCAGATGCGCCTGGTGTTCGACCGCCAGGACATCCGCGAAGGCGATGTGGTGAAGTTCATTATTACCAATACCGGCGTCATGCTGCATGAATTCGGCATCGACGACGAAGCCGGTCAAAAGGCGCATCAGCAGGAAATGATGCAAATGCCGAACATGACGCACGACGATCCCAATGTCGTCAGCCTCAAACCAGGCGAAACCAGGACGCTGATCTGGCGCTTCAAGGGCATGCGCCAACATGATGTGATTTTTGCTTGCAACGTGCCGGGCCATTACCAAGCTGGCATGTCCGTGCGTCTGACGGTGCAGAAGTAATCCGCCGCCGCGTCCGCTTCGTTGGCGGGCGCGGCTTCCATTGACCCGGTGCGGGTCCTTACCTCTCGATCGCGCGGCGCCTGCGTTCATACTCTTCCTGATCGATTTCTCCACGCGCAAATCGTTTATTCAGGATGTCGAGCGCCGATTCGCCCCCCGTCCCGTGCGCTGACCGGCGAATCAGCGTCACAACGCCATACAAGGCGAATCCCCACAGTACCAGCATGAAGATCCACCCTAGCCCCATCCCCCAACCCGCGCCATGGTAGCCATACATCATCATCGCGCCCTCCTCGACCCGTCTTGACTCAATATAGCCGACGCGACGCGCACACCCATCGGACAGGCGGTTTGTGGCCGTTGGGGCGGTTTGGCCGAAGGCGATTATCCCTAGACTGGATGGTCCTTCCCGTACCGAAAGGACTACGTCGTGACTCTGCTGCGTCTCCTCGGCTTTTCGTTTTTAGCCGCGCTGTGCCTACCCGCCACCGCGGCCCAATCCGTCCCTCAACCCAAGAGCGCCATGCATGCCAACGGCAAGCATTTGGCGCCGCCACGCCTATGGGTCAAGCGTCCGCCGACGACCGATCAGGCAAAATTTCTGCTGCCGGACAACACGACCATCATCGGCCGTCCGCACCGCCCGCCGGTTCGCCACCTGGTCACCACGCAATGCCAGGACATGAACCAGCTGGCAACGCATCGCGGCGACGACTTGGTCAGTTATCTGATGGCACAGCCGGATGGCGAGTGTCTGTACCCGCTCTTTTCCGTGCCCTCCTCGTTGGCGGGCACCATTTATCAGCCGGCAAACATGGCGGCCGTAGCGAACCAATTCAGCGTCGAGGCGCAGCGCTATGACGCGAGCAACACCCGGCTCGTCATGTTGACGCTCTATCTGCGCGCGGGCTATTACTTGGCCGCCCAGGGCTCGTTACCGGCGGTTCCCGCCGATATCTGGCAAACGCTGCAGCCTAATCTGCATGCGCTGGCACAAGGCACGGCGCTATTCGCGCCCAATGCCCAGGACATGACCACGGCGGCGGAAGTCCTCTTGTTGATTTCCAATGGTCATGCCGAGCTCGATTTCCTCGACGACATGAAACAATTGGTCCAGCGCTATACCGTGAGCGCGGACAATCCCGGCGCGGCAACGTCCGTGCGGGAATCCACCGTCGCGCGCGGCATGATCTCGGTGTTCACCAACTTTTTCATGGCGCACGGTCGCGGCCAGTCGGCACTATCGACCGACCCGAGCTACTCCGCCGCGCTGTACCAGTTCGCCGTCAATAATCGCGCTGGTCTCGTCGGCACGGAAAGCGAGGCGCTGTTGGGCGACGCCGCGCGCGAAAGCATGCGCTTTCTACAGTATCCGGCGATCAAATCGAATGTGGCCGACGAGGCGCGCGGACTCTTGGCAGCAAGCGGCATGACCGGCCCGGGCAATGATCTATGGCTCGCCGCGGCAGAGGCCGTACGCGATTACGACAACGACAACTGCGCCAGTTACGGCACCTGCAATTATCAAAACAAGCTGGCCGACGCCGTGTTGACCCATGACTACACTTGCAGCAGCACCATCAAGATCCGCTCGCAGGAAATGACCACGCCGCAGTTCAAGACCGCGTGCCAGTTGATGGGGCAGGAAGAGAAATACTTCCATCAGATGCTGAAGACCAACCATCTGCCGGTGGCCAATGACAATAACAAAACGTTGGAAGTGGCGGTGTTCGACGATTACGACAATTACGCCAAGTACGCGGCGGCGATTTACGGCATCGACGTCAATAATGGCGGCATGTACGTCGAGGGCAATCCGGCCGATCCGCACAACCAGGCACGCTTCATCGCCTACGAAGCCTCGTGGCTGCGCCCGCAGTTCGTTATCTGGAACTTGACGCACGAGTATGTCCACTACCTGGACGGCCGTTTCGACATGTATGGCGACTTTGCGTTGAGCACCAGCAAACCGACCGTCTGGTGGATCGAGGGCTTGGCCGAATATCTATCCAAAAAGAACGACAATCAGCCGGCGATCGCCGCGGCCCAAACCGGGCAATACACGCTAAGCCAGATATTCGGCAATACCTACGACATGGCCGATTACGTCAACCGCGCCTATAGCTGGGGCTACATGGCCGTACGCTTCATGTTCGAGCAGCACCGGGGCGACGTCGACACCATCGTCGGACGCTTCCGCCAAGGGCAATACGACGACTACATGGCGTACATGAGCCGCATCGGCAGCAACTACGATGCGCCGTTCGCGCAATGGATCGCTTCGTTCAATGGCGGCAAGCCTCGCACGATGCCACCGATGAAACCGTAAGAAATACCCCGCGGCGGCGGGTGCTGGTTCCGACGCCCCCGCCGTTCTGCTACACTCTCGCGTTCTATTTTCGGAACTGTGAGCATGGCAAGGGATAACACCGGCCGTCACGCCTTTCTGGTTGGGATCGGCATTCTGTTGAGTCGCATCATGGGATTGGTGCGCCAGCGGGTGTTCTCTCACTACTTCGGCCTTTCCGACACCGCCGATGCCTTCAGTTCCGCGCTGCGCGTGCCCAACTTCCTGCAAAATCTGTTCGGCGAGGGCGTCCTGTCGGCATCGTTCATTCCCGTGTATGCGCGGCTATTGGCCGAGGGCAAGGAAAAGGAGGCCGATCACGTCGCCGGCGCGGTCGGCGCGCTGTTGGGGCTCGTGGTATCGCTGATCGTCCTGATCGGCATCGTGGCCACGCCATGGCTCTTGTGGGCGATCGCCCCGGGGTACGGCGGCGCCAAGCGCGAGTTGACGATTCTGCTGGTGCGCATCCTGTTCCCCGGCACCGGACTCCTGGTTTGCTCCGCCTGGTGCCTCGGCATCTTGAACAGCCATCGTAAATTTTTCCTGTCGTACTCGGCGCCGGTATTGTGGAACGCGGCGATGATCGCCGCGATGTTGATTTTCCGCCGCGCCGACCAGGCGCATCTGGCGATTTACCTGGCCTGGGGCACCGTGGCAGGCTGCGCGCTGCAATTCCTGATTCAGATCCCGCCAGTGCTGCATTACACCGACGAGCTGCGGCTTTCGCTCGATACGGCATCGCGCCACGTGCGCGAGGTGGTGCGCAATTTCGGCTCGGTAGCCATCAGTCGCGGCGTGGTGCAGATCAGCGCCTATGTCGATCAGGCGTTGTCGTCGCTGCTGGGTCAGGGTGCGATGGCGGCCATGACCACCGCGGCATCGATCAACATGCTGCCGGTCAGCCTGTTCGGCATGGCGGTATCCGCCGCCGAATTGCCGGCCATGTCGAGCGCCGTCGGCGCGCAACACGATCGCGACACCTATGCCGCGCTGGCCGAACGGCTGAACGGCGGCTTGCGCCGCATTGCCTTCTTCATCGTGCCGTCGGCCATCGCGTTTTTCGCGCTGGGCGACGTCATTACCGCAGCGCTATACCAGACCGGCAAATTCACCCACGCACATACCCTCTACGTCTGGGGCATCATCGCCGGTTCCGGCGTGGGACTCTTGGCCACCACACTGGGACGGCTGTACTCGTCCACCTATTACGCATTGCGCGATACGCGTTCGCCGCTGCGCTTCGCGCTGATCCGGCTGGCGCTGACCACCGCGCTGGGGGTGGCCTGTGTGCTGTTGGTGACGCCGGCGCTCGGCCTCGCGCCTCGCTGGGGCGCCGCCGGCTTGACCGCCACCGCCGGCATGGCCGGCTGGGTCGAGTTTCTGCTGCTTCGGCGCAAGCTCAATGCGCGCATTGGCCACACCGGGCTGCCAGCCGGGCTGATGGTCAACCTTTGGGGGCTGGCCGCGGCCAGCGCGGCCTTTGCCTGGGTCATCAAGCTGTTTTTCCACGGCGGACATCCGATCGCGTTGGCCGTGCTGGTGCTGGGCGCTTACGGCTGCCTATATTTCCTGCTGACGTGGTTGTTCGGCATCGAGGAGTGCCGGGCGCTCATCGCGCGCATCCTGCGGCGTTTCGTCCGTTAGGGACCCTCTGAACAAGTTATTTGCCGCGCGGACGCGCACGTCATGCCTGTTTCGGTTTGACGTCCAACAGTTCGTGCAACTGCCGCAGCGTCGACTCGTCCTTGATCACGTGCGCGAGCCATTCTTCCAGCGGCATCTCGGCCCAGCGCGCGGCACGCTCGGCGAGCCCCGCCACCGGACTGTGCGGCTCGTGCTGACGGAAGTAGCCCGCTACTTCGCGTAGCGCGCGCACAGCGTCGGCTCGACTTTGCAGCGACCCGATCGGCGCCACGGCCATGGGGGCGGAGGATGCGGGAACAGCGGGCGCGGCAGTGACGACCGGCGTAGTGGGAGTCATATCAGGTTCCTTTTCGGCCGTGTTCAAGCCAAACTGCTGCTGCATCAGCCGCTCGACCACCTCGCGGCAGTCGGAGAGTGCGCGCCACAGTTCGGCCAGGCTGGGAAAATCGTCGCCAAAGCGTTCCATCGATTGCTGGTCGAGCGTCTGGTAGCTCGACCACGCGCGCTGGATATCCGCCGCGAGCTGTTTGAACCATGGCAAGCCAGAAAGCGTGACGCTCTTATCGAAGGCGTCGCCGTCGAGCTTGCCTTCCGCCAGCGCGCGTTTGCGCGCATCAGCGTCTTTCAGCGCCTGATTTTCCACCTCGCGCGAGGTTTTCCAGTCGAGCCAGCTGTAACCGCCGTATTGAGGCGCGGTCAGCGGCGTCATGCGCAACGCGTGTGCCAATTGTGCCGCATACCATTCGATCTTGCTGACGCGCTCGTCCAGATCGTGCGGATCGAGCGGCGGAAAACCGCTTTCCCAATAGTGCGCGAGCCACCCTTCCAAGAGCTGCAGTCCCGCGGCAGCGCCGGCAAAGCCATCGAGCTTGGCGCGCGCCTCGCCGTACCACACCACCAGTTGCAGATCCTTGCCGCGTTCACGCAAGCCTTGCTCGCACAGCCGCGCCGCCCGGCGCCAATCGGCGTTCTTGATCTCCCGCTCCCACTCGCCTTGCGCCAGCGTCGGGTCATCGCTGCGGCGCGCCTCGCGGATCTCGTCGAAGAGCAGGTCATAGCTCAAATCCTCGCCGGCCGGCGCGGCATCGCTCACCGGCGCCAACAGCGCGTCGAGATGTTGTTGTGTCGCTTCCATCTTTTTCCTTAACCTTTGCCGACTTCACCCAGCGTGGCGATCAACACCGCCCCGCAACTGGTTTTGTGGCCGTCGAGCGCCACAGCCTTGCCACCGACGAACCACCCGTCGTCGCCTTCGACGATCACGCAGTTGTCGTGGCCGTCTTTGGGGCAAGTCACCTGATCGCCGACACAAGCCACCGGCTTGCCGAATAACGTGGTGGGCGCGCTCGCGCTCACCACCTTGCCGCCATGGCTGGTCGGGTCGCCCAATCGAATCGGGGGTTTCATGCGCTGTTCTCCTGTGACAGCGGCCGGGTCACGGCCACCGTAGTCTCCTGGTCGGCGAAGCGCGCAAGCAGCACCGGTGCTTGCAGCCGCACGGCGTGCAGCACGGCGCAGGTGTCGAGCGCCATATCGCCGGCACAGCCCAAGTCACCGAGATCGCGTATCAGACTGCTGGCATCGTCGATCGGGCTTAGCTCAACCTCATGGGCGTCAAGCACGTTGCCCAGCGCTGCCATGCGGCTCGCGGCCTCGCGAATGCCGCCGCCGTCGTGCACGAGCCAGGCAAGCGTGTGCGCCTGCTCACGCACGGGGTCGCGCGCCTCGTCGCCGAACGGCAAATCGCGCAGCCCGCCGTTGACCAACGCGGCATCCAACAACGGCCGCAACGCCTTGCTCATCGCGATGACACCGGGCGGCAAGGTTTCGCCCCGGGCGGCGCGGGCCAGGCCGGCCAGCGGCGGCTGCGCCAGCAAATCGTCGCGCGCCCATGGCGGCACGGCGCCCCACTCCACGCGCTCCTGCACGGCGGGCCTTTGCCAATAGGCCTGATAAGGCTCGTCATGGGGGGCGTCATGTTGCGCCGGCACCGTTTCATCTGTCGGTAGATTGGCACGCAAAAACAATAGGCCGGCAATGGCCGCGCTGGGTAATGGGGTGGTCGCATCATCCGCATCCTCGTCTGGCCACGCCGCGTCGAACGCCAGCGCAACCGCGCCAGGTTGCAATGTCTCGGATTCAAAAAAATGATGCACGCGCTCGGCCAGCAAGCCACGACCCGGCAAGAACCGACATACCGGTTCTTGCGGCCGTTGCCCCGCCTCGAACGCTGCCGCCAACACTTGCAACTGGACCGTGCGCACCCATCGCAGCTGCTCGCCGCCGGTCAGCGCCGCGCAAGGTTCGAGCAATAGCGGCAAAGCCGCCGCGCCGGGCACCTGTTGATAGAGCGCCTCGAACCACTCCGTTAAGGCGGGGGTCAGCCGCTCGGTCAAGCTATCGCCTTGCAGCTCATCCGGCGCGATCCAACGCACGTACCCCCACTCATCCAGGCCATCCAGCCAAGCCGGCGCCTTGGCGCCTTGCAGCGTCAAACCGCTCCAGCGGCATTCGATCACTCCCTGGCGCGCGGCAAGCGCCGCCTGGTGCTGGGCGCGCGCAGCGGCCCGTGCCGCCTGACGCTCGTCCTCGACGGCCTGCTCGCGCAGCGCCGCCTCTTCGGCCGCGCGCGCCTGGCGCTTGGCCAGCCATCCCTTGATCGCGGCGAAGATCAACACCGGCGGCACGACATGAATCAGCAGAATGGCCGACGGGCTGACGCGCTGCCAGCTTACCGGCAACCCCAGCCACAACAGCCCCCACCAGCCGAACAGCGAGGAGACGAACAGCAGCAACGACATCCACATCGTTGGCGCCTCCTTAACTCAGACGCAGCTTGAGCTGGTCGTCTTTGAGCGTGACGGCGATTTTTTTCACCGGCCGCCCTGCCGCCATGCGCTCAAGCACTTCGTCGGAGAGGCGCGCGAGCACGGTGCGCGTCAGGATGGCATCGGCGTCGCGCGCGCCGCTGTCCACGTCCAGGCAACGCGCGGCCAATAGATCGGCCAGGCCATCGGGGAAGGTCACTTGCGCACCATGATTGTCGGCGATACGGCGGCGCACCTTCTCCAGCTTGAGTGCCACAATGCTGCGCAGTACATCATCGCTGATCGGGAAGTACGGAATGATCGTCAAACGGCCAAGGAAGGCCGGTTTGAAAGTCTTTTGCAGTGTCGGACGCAAAATCTCCACCAAGTCGTCGGCCGTCGGTGCGCGCGTTTCGCCTTCCACGCTGACGCCATGTTCGCAGGCGCGCATCACCAGCTCGCTGCCCGCGTTGGAAGTCAGCAAGATGATGGTGTTTTTGAAATCGACCGCACGGCCCTCGCCGTCTTCCAGCACCCCCTTGTCGAACACTTGGAAGAACAGCTCGAGCACGTCCGGATGCGCTTTTTCCACCTCGTCGAGCAGTACCACCGAATAGGGTTTGCGTCGCACCGCCTCGGTCAATACGCCGCCTTCGCCGTAGCCGACGTATCCCGGCGGCGAGCCCTTGAGGCCGGACACGCTGTGGGCCTCCTGGTACTCGGACATGTTGATGGTGATCAGATTGCGCTCGCCGCCGTACAGCGCTTCGGCCAGCGCCAACGCGGTTTCGGTCTTGCCGACGCCGGAGGGGCCAACCAGCAAAAACACCCCCTTGGGCTTGCCGGGGTCGTCAAGATTGGCCTTGGCGATCTTCACGCGTTCGGCGATCTGCGTCAGCGCGTGGCCCTGGCCGATGACGCGCTCGGCCAAGAGCGCATCGAGCCGGCGCACTTGGCCCAATTCGTTGCTGACCATACGGCCGAGAGGAATGCCGGTCCAGCCGGCGATCACGTCGGCGATCACGTTCTCGTCGACGCACTCGAACGCCAACGGTTGGATTTTTTGCAACGCACGCAGCGCTTGGCGCTTTTCCTGCAACGGGCTCGCCTTTTTGCCGCGCGCCGGCGCGGCGGCGGATTCGCGCAAGGCATCGATCTCTGCCACCAGCGCGCGCTGCGCCGCCCAGTCGGCATGCAGCTGTTCAAGATCTTGCGCGAGCTCGCCACGCCGCGCCGCCAACTGATCCAGGCGTTCGCCATGACCCGCTTCCCGCGACAACGCGGCGATCTCACGCTCGATGTTGGCCATCAGCGCGCTCACATCCTCGATCGGCGCCGGCCGCGCCGCGCGCGACAACGCTACGCGGGCGCAGGCGGTGTCGAGCACGCTGATCGCCTTGTCCGGCAGCTGCCTGCCCGGCAAATAACGGCCGGACAGGTGAACGGCGGCGCTGATCGCCTCTTCGAGAATCGTGACCTGGTGGTGGCTCGACATGGCGTCGCGCAAGCCCCGCACCATTTGCACCGCCACTTCCGGATGCGGCTCTTCCACCTTGACGACCTGAAAGCGGCGCGCAAGCGCGGCGTCCTTCTCGAAGTACTTCTTGTACTCGGCCCAGGTGGTGGCGGCGATCGTGCGTAATTCGCCGCGCGCAAGCGCGGGCTTGAGCAGGTTGGCGGCGTCGTTTTGCCCGGCGGCGCCACCGGCGCCAATCAACGTGTGCGCCTCATCGATAAACAGAATGATCGGCACCGGGCTTGCCTTGACCTCGTCGATCACTTGGCGTAGACGATTTTCGAATTCACCCTTGACGCTGGCGCCGGCCTGCAACAGCCCCAAATCAAGCGTGCGCACGGTGACGCCCTTGAGCGGATCCGGTATCTCGCCTTGGGCGATCTTCAGCGCCAGGCCCTCGACCACGGCGGTCTTGCCTACGCCAGGCTCTCCGGTAAGGATCGGGTTGTTCTGACGCCGGCGCATCAGGATGTCGATCATCTGGCGGATCTCGCCGTCGCGGCCGAGAATCGTGTCGATCTTGCCGGCATGGGCTTGCGCGGTCAGATCGATCGTGTATTTGTCGAGGTTCGATGCGCGCTTGCCGCCGCCGGGCAGCGCCGTTTCCTCGCTATCCGATACCGGCATGCCGCCCTCGGCCGCTTCGTTGCCATGCCGGCGCAATGCGGCATAGCCGTCGCGCCAGCTGTGCGTATCGACACGCAACAGGCTCGGCACGGTCTGCTGCACGGTGGCGCGCAAGCCATCGTCGGTCAATAGCGCCATCAACAAGTCGAGCGTCGATACGCGTGTTTGACCGAATTCGGCGCTGGCGCCAAGCCACGCTTTTTCCAGCCATTTCGGCAACCAAGCCGATAGCACCGGATTGCGCGTGTTGCCGCAGCGAAAGCCGTCCAGCGCGTTATTCAGCTCGGTATCCATGCGGTCTAGCGGCGCCGCCACGGCCGTCAACGCGGCGCGCGCGGCGCTGACGTCGCCTTCGAACATGGCCGACAGTACGTGCTCGATTTCCACTTCGAAATGGCTGCGTGCCAAGGCACGGCTC
Source organism: Paludibacterium sp. (assembly GCF_019232825.1). Classification (GTDB taxonomy): domain Bacteria; phylum Pseudomonadota; class Gammaproteobacteria; order Burkholderiales; family Chromobacteriaceae; genus Paludibacterium. Next base: position 99,169 of record NZ_JAFAND010000043.1, read on the forward strand.
GCCGCTTGTTCCACACATTGCCGGGCCACCGGCGTCAGTTTTTCCACTAGGGACTTAACCGAAATCGACATAGTTATCCATCGCAAAAAGAAAGAGATTCAATGCAGCAGTGTGTAAGCCATTTCGTCGGGGTCGCACGCTGGCGGCGCACCCACACCGTAGAGCCAGACGTTTCCGCCCAGGCGCAACCCCGCCCCGGCATCGAGCCTGGGCGGCGGCACGTCGCGCCGGTCGAGCACCAGCGTGACGTCAACCGCCAAGCCGTGCCCCAGCGCATGCTGCACCAGCGCTTTTAACGCGTCGGCCGCCGGACCGCCGGGTTGCAGCGCATCGAACGACGCGCGTCGCATCGGCCCAAGCCGTAGCGACAACTTGGTCTGACGGTCCCAGGCGCGTTGACCGGCAAACGCCGACAGCCCCAACTCGCACGCGGCGGCGCCCAACTGGCTTTGTTCGGCCGGGGGCAGGAGGATCCATTGCCCAACGAACTGTTCGAGCTCTGCCGGTACGGAGAAGAACCCCTGCACCAACGCGGCCAGTGCCTGAGCCGACAGCGGCTTCTGGCTCAGAAGACCCGCGTAATAGGCGAAAAGATTCTCGTCGAGCGTTTCCTGCGCGCGCATGCGGCCACGCAACTGCGACAGACCGACGCCGGCAAAGTCGAGCAGATTGCGGGTAAAACCGTCCGCCTCGCCCGCCTCGACGCCGACCCAAAAGCGGTATTTGCGCCAAGCGCCGTAAAACAACGAGAGCGCACGATGGCTGAACAGATCGAAAAAGGCATGCGCGGACGTGTCTTGGGCTTGGATACGCCGTTCGATCAGTAGCTCGGTGTAGGCCGTCGGCAACGCGCCGGAGGGGCCGGTCAGCCCCATGAAACTGACCATCAGTTCATCGTGCGTATCGTCCGCGGGTTCGTGGCGCTGCGGCTGGCGGTAAGACACCAGTTCGCTTGCCGGAAAAGAGAGCGTCGCCGGGGTGCGAAAGCGTAATCGCGCCGGCAGCCAACCGCCGCGCGGCGCGCGCTCGCGCGCAAACAGGCCCAGCAGCCGCGCGGCCTGGAAAAAGCCGAAACGCGGGGCCTGCTCGGCCAGCTCGGCGTCTAGATCACGAGTGCCTGACCGGCTCTGGCGGGCCATTGCGCGATTTCCTCCTGATTGGGTCCGGCATGCACATGCAGGCGGGTGAAGCTGTTCGGGGTGCAATACAGGGCGAAGAAGCGTTCCAGCAGCGAGGCGAACAAATAAGGGCTGCCGCCGACGTAATGGTCTTCGTCCAAGGTGAGATGGATGGCCGTGCCGCGTACGAAGCCGGAGAAATCGCGCCCGTTGACACGGGTCACCGCCGGCTCGCTCCGTACCGACAGAATGCCCTGGATCTGCCGCTGGTTGGCGGCCGACTCGCTGAGGTTGTAGAGCGCCAGCATTTCTTGCAGCGCCTGATGACCGGCATCGACGATCGACAAGTAGTTGAGCGACAGATGCGAAATCAGCCGCCATTGCAGGCCGCGTTTGCCTGGACAGCGCTGGCTTGGGCTCGGTTTGCGCAGCATGCGCACACGTTTGACCACCGAATGCCCCGGCAAAGTGAAATCCGCCCGCTGGCTGGCTTGCCCGCCGCCGAACGGCATCTGCTCGGGCAAATCGCGGTTGCTGCACAATAGTTCCAGGCTGAGCACTTCGCTCGCCGGCCGTACCGGATTAAACGCCAAATCGACCAGGTGAATGTCGACGTCGCTGCCGCGATCGCCGCCACGCGGCGACGCCTCGCGGCTGGCATGCCAATAGAAGCGCGGCGCATCCTCTCCCGTGCCGTGCCGCAACGCATAAAACGGCAGCACTTCCTCAGTCAGCTCGCCCTCTCCGCTCTTTTCCACCCGCGTCACCTTGCGAATCTGCACCACTTCAAAGGCTTGCGGACGGCGCGCGTCGACAGTCACCGGATAGGCGGCCTTGTGGTGCGTCACCCGGATCGGTTCGCCCGGATGAGGAAACAAATTGATCATCGGCGTGCAACCAAGCTTGAAATGCTGCGGCTGCAAACCAGTCAGCAGCCGATGGTGGCGTTCGGCATCGGGAAACGCGGACAAGAAGCAACGGATCTGTAGCCGGTCGCCATCCAGCATGCGCACCGCGCCGGCCAGCTGCTGGAAATCGACGAAAAGGAACTTGTCGGGAAAGCAGAAATACTCGGTCAGCAGCGCGTAGCCTTGGAACGATCGCTCGTCATAATCGAGCATGCGCTCGTCACGACCGAAGCCGACCGTTTGAATCGCGCTGGCCGGCAGCGTGGCGCTTTTCGCCGGGTCGGCGCGTCCGTCGCTGATTTGCAGCCGCAGCACCTTGGATAACAGCAGTTCGTACAGCAAGTGCATCGGCGCCGCTTCGCCATCGAGGAAAAAGCGCAAGCTTTGCAGATCGATGCCGTTGACCGGCAGACCGCCTTGAGTCTGGCATTCCAGCGTCAGCACGGCGGCGGCGTCCGGCGCCAGGCGGTGCAGATGTGGCGAAGCGCTGGTCAACTCAATGCGAGCGTCGGTCAACGTCAGCGGGTACAGATCGACTGGATAGCAACTGCGGAATTTGCAGGCGACGCCCGAGAGCGGTTGCGCGTGCGCGATCTGTCCGCGTTCGACGCGGTAACGCTTGGCGATTTCCGGCCGCGCCGCGTCACATTCGAATTGCACGATGGTGGCGGATGGGACCGGCTGCTGGTAATGCGGATAGAGCACATCCAGGAAGCTGGCGGCGATTTCAGGGTACTCGTCGTCCAACTTCTTATGGACGCGCGCCGCCAAAAAGGCAAATGACTCGATGAGCCGTTCGGTGTGCGGGTCCTCGCACTGTTCGCCTTCCAATTGCAGCCGGCCGGCAATTTTCGGGTAGCGGCGGGCAAACTCGCCGGACAACTCGCGTAAATGGCTTAACTCACGTTCGTAATACGGCAACAGGGTATCAAGCATGAGGTCGTTTTTCTTGACGTCAGGACCCAAACAAGCGTCCGCAGGCTTACATAGGCCAGCCTATTCGGGATAAGAGCCGACGGCGGCGCGACAACGAAATACCGAACAATGCCAATAAAGATTTACATTGTCAAAACAATGACAATCAACTATGACGATTTCTGATTTATACGAACAT
>NZ_JAFAND010000135.1 GCF_019232825.1 Paludibacterium sp.
TTGCAGGCTGTCCGGCAGGTTGTTCTGGGCTTGGAACGTCTGTTGCGTGACCACGAACTCGCGTTGCTCAGTGACCGAGCGAGGTAGCGCAGCGTCGCGAGGGAATGGGCTGTCATGCAGCGGGTGGTCGTCGAGCCGGAACCACTGCCCGGCCAGCAGGCCGCGCGGCGTGCCGCTGCCTTGAAACCCCTGGGCGGCGGCGTCGAATTGTTGCTGGCGCAATTGCGCGTAGCGCGTCAGGCCGTCGCTATCGCCGGCGTAGTACAGCGTCTGCGGCTCGTAGTGTTCCAGCGTGCGTTCGGCCGGGTTGCTGTCGCGGTGGCTGGCGTCTTGGCCCTGGCCGGTGGCGGTGGCCTGGTAGTCGTAGCTGGCGATGCTGACCTGGCTCGATCCCAGGCTGCGCCGTGCCTGCCAGTCGGTGACGCCATCCTCGGTTTCGCTGGCGTCGCTGCGGTGAAAGCGCAGCCGTTGTTGGCTTGACTGCGGCAGGCTGTACGGGTCGTCGAACACCGTCAGCTGCACTTGCGGCGGCGCGGTGTCGTGATGTTCGAAGCGCCAGGCCAACCCCTCCTCGTGCATCAGCCGGGTGAGGAAGGCCAGGTCGCTTTCGCGGTACTGCAAGGTGTAGCTGCGAATCGGGTGCTGACCGCTCAAGTTGAACGTCAGCGTCTGTAAGCGGGCGAACACCGGGTTGTCGCGCTGATGCTCGGCCAGCACCTGCTTGACGATGTCCGGCACCGACAGGTCTTGAAACACCCGGCTGGTGACGCGGTGGGTCAACAGCGCCAGCGGCGGCTCGATGGTCAGCCGGTAGCGGCTGAAGCCGCCGTCGGCGCCCAGGCGCTGCGCCTGGGTGATGACGCCGGCGCGCACCACGTCTTGGCCGTTCTGGTCACGGATCGCCAGGCGGGCGCTTTGGCCCAACAGCGGCGCCAGGTCGAGCGTGGCGTCGGGCGACAGGCAGTCGACGGTGTAGCGGTAGCAGGCCGAGACGGCTTCGGCGCCGTCGACGGTTTGCGGCAGCAGCCGGCCGTCCCATTGGCGGCTGTCGCCGATAGCGAGGGTGATCAGGCGCTGGTGCTGGTCAAAGGCGGAGGCGAACGCGGCAAGCAGGTCGGCAAGGTCCATAAATCAGTCGATATTAGCCGTTGAAGTTCACGCGCACGCCATGCAGCGCGCGTTCGGTATCGACCTTGACGTCGATCTTGCCGGCGGCAATACCCATCTGTAGCAGGAAATCGCGCACGGTATTGGCGCGGGCCTGTGCCGCCGCCTTGGCGTTGCCGATATCGCGGCGATTGCAATAGCCGCGCACGGTAATTTTGCTCGATACCTTGAACACCGGTCCCAAGGCGGTCAATTGTGCCTCGCCGGCCGGCGTGAGCTTGATGCTCATTTTGTCGAAAGAGATATAGGTCGGGTCAGCTTGAACGGCGGCTGTATTGGGGGACATCTTGGCGGCGGTGTCCAACGCGACGTTCATTTGATTCACGCTGGTTTTGATGACATCGACCGGGGTCGGCTTGGGCGCGGCGCACCCCACCAGAGACAGCACCATCGCGACAACTGACACACGGGAAAGCATGACAACTCCTTACTGACGACAATAATTCACTCCGGCGCGAACACACGGTTCGCGCCGGATGCGGGAAACGCACGGCATCCACCGGCACAGGTTGCAACCAAGAAACACCGGCGGACGCCCGCGCGCTTAGGCGATGGTCTTGTTGGCGGTCAGATCCCAGCCAGCGCTGACGTTACCGCCCCCGGCGCCATCGGCGCGTTTCTGTTGGGTGTAGGTCCACTTGATCTTGCCGTAGCTAAAGCTCACCTTCTCGCTGGGGAAACCGGCATCGTTGGCGGCGCCGCTCGGCTCCACCTTGGAAACCAGCACTTGCTCCATCTTTACTTCCATGTACTTCAGCTTGTCGCCACCGGCGCGGCACAGCTCCAGCGTTACTTCGCTGATGTGTTTGCCAGTGCAGCACGCCTCGTACAGCTTCGGGCTCGCCTTATCCAGCGCATGGCTGATGACGAACGCCTCATGGTTGACACGTTCGGCGGTGGCGCCGCCGGCGGAGCTGGCCGTGGCTTGCGCCGGCTGCTCCATCGCGTGAGAGAACGACAGCACTTCAATCCAGTCAGCGTGCTTGTCGTCGGTGCTTTCGCCCGGGATGCCGTCAATCTTCAAAAATGCATCAAAAGCCATGTAAAACCTCTTTTAGCGTCTTGGTGGGTTAAAAAGGGGTGCGAGGTGCGACCCATGAATCATGCTCAGGCGGCGGGTTGCGGCAGCTCCGCCACCAGTCGCAAGGAAATCGTCAGTTCGTCCAATTGGAAGTGCGGCCGCAGGAAAGCCACGGCGCGGTACACGCCCGGGCGCCCCGGCACCTCCACCACGTCCACGCGGGCCTCGCGCAGCGGGTATTTGGCCTTGGCTTCCTGGCTGGCGGAGTCGTCCAACAGCACGTACTGCGCCATCCAGGTGTTCATGTAGTCCTGCACGTTTTGGCGCGAGGCAAAGCTGCCGATCTTGTCGCGCATGATCGACTTCAAGTAATGCGCGACGCGCGATACGGCGAAGATGTACGGCAGCTGGGTCGACAGGCGCGCGTTGGCGTTGGCCGCATCGGTGTTGTAGGTCTTGGGCTTCTGCGTCGATTGGCCGCTGAAGAACGCCGCATAGTCGGTATTCTTGCAATGCACGAGCGAAATCAGCCCCAAGTCGGACAGCACCTTTTCCGTGCGGTCGGTAATCGCCACTTCGGTCGGGCTCTTGAGCGCCACTTCGCCGTCGTCGGTCTTGAAGGTATGCGTCGGCAAGCCTTCGACCAGACCGCCGCCCTCGACGCCGCGAATGGCGGCCAGCCAGCCGAACTGACTGAAGGCATCGGTCAGACGCGCGGCATAGGCATAGGCCGCGTTGGTCCACAGGTATTTGTCGTGATCGCTGCCGTCGACGTCTTCCTCAAAGTCGAAAGCCTCCACCGGCACGTTGTCCTTGCCGTACGGCAGGCGCCCCAACACGTGCGGCAGCACCAGACCAACGTAACGAGCATCTTCCGACTCGCGGAACGACTTCCACTTGGCGTATTCGACGGTATCGAAAATCTTGGCCAGATCACGCGGCTTGCCGATGTCGGTAAAGCTTTCCAAACCGAAGAGTCCGGGCGACACCGCCGAGATGAACGGTGCGTGGGCGGAGGCGGCCACGTGCGACATTTCGTCGAGCAGGTAGAAATCCTCCGGATGGCGGGTGAACTCATAGTCGCCCACGAGTGCGGCATAGGGCGCGCCGCCGAAGGTGCCGTACTCCTCCTCGTAGATTTTCTTGAACAAGGCGCTTTGATCGAACTCGGCCGCCGACTTGAAGTCCTTGACCAGATCTTTTTTCGATACGTTGAGCATCTTGATCTTCAGCATCGTGCTGGTTTCGGACGACATCACCAGATAGCGCAGACCACGCCACGAGGCTTCCAGTTGCTGGAAATCGGCGTGATGCATGATCTCGTTGAGCTGACTTGTAATCAGCGCGTCGATTTCGGCGATGCGCGCGTCCATGCTGGCGGTCAGATCGCGCGACACGGTCACGGTGCCTTCCAGCACTTGATTGACCAGCTCGCCGATCAGATCGCGGGTGTAGCGTTTTTCTTGATCGTTGGTGGCGATGCGGCTCTGATCGATGATGGCGTCGAGCAGGCTCACGCTCTCGGCGGCTGCGCCTTGCGCATCCGCTTGGGCCAGGTTTTCCGTCGTCATGTCTTACTCTCCGTTCTGTTGCCCGATCTGGCGCAATTTGTCGGTGTCGCGCACCACCTCGTCCAACAAGGCTTCCAGCTTGTCGTTGCCGGACATCTTGTTGCGCAGGTCGGTCAGGCGCTGGCGCGCTTCCAACAGCTTCTTCAGCGGCTCGATCTGATCAACCACGTTCTGCGGTTCGAAATCGGCCATCGACTCGAAGTTCAGCTCGACGCCGATTTGGCTGCCGTCGTCCTTGAGCTTGTTGTCGACACGCATCGCCAGCCGCGGTGCCACGCCCTTGAGCACCTCATCGAAGTTGTCGCGGTCGAGCTGGACGAACTTGCGCTCCTTGAGTTTGGGCAGCGGCGTTTGCGCGTGGCCGGAATAATCCCCCAGCACGCCCAGCACGAAGGGCAGTTCCTTGGTTTCGATGGCATCGCCGATTTCGACGTCGTAAGTGATCTGCACGCGCGGCGGACGCACGCGCGAGAGCTTCTTCTGGGTACTTTCTTTACTCATGATGTGGTCTCTACCGTTTAAAAAGGGTGGCGGGTCAGTCCATGCTCTGCACGACGCTGCGCAATACATCGCGCACTTCGGCGATTGGCACGTTGTCATCACACAGCCGCCGGCCCAGCACGTAGGCGGACTCGGCATACTGTTTATCCGCGCGCCACGGCGCGGTTTCCTCGCTGGCGTCGAACACCACGCCCGCGTCGGGCTTGCGCCCCCAGCACATCTGCAGGTGCTGCGCGGTCAGCCGGCCCGGCGCCAGCGCCAGACGGCGTCGCCCGGGCTCGCGCAGCAGGAAAAACTGCTCGTCATGCGTCGGTTCGCGGCCGACCGCCGTCTGGTACAACGACAGCCACATCGCCGCGTACAGCATGTCCTCGCCGTCGCTGTCCGGCAGCGGCAGCAGAAACAGCGGCGCGGGCAGACTCGAGGCGAACTTGCGCAACAGTTGCCGCTGGAAGGCGAAACCGAGCAGCAGGCTATCGAGCGCGCCCAGACCGGCGGCCTGCAACATGCGGTTCAGCTCGCCGACGCGGCATTGCTGCAGATGCCGGTCCAGTAGCTGCCGCGCCAGATGCAAGTCGGCGCTGAAGCTGGCGTTGAGCAACGCCTGCTGCTCGAGAAACTGACGGCAGGCCAGCATTTCCACCGAATTGGCATAGGCGCTGACCAGTTGCTCGCGCAGGCCATGGAAAAACAGCTCGCGCGCCAATAACAGGTGGCCGAGCGGCTCGGGCGCCTCGCCAACCGGCATGAACATGCCGGCCACCAAGGGATAATTGCGCCCCGCCTGGTCGTGGCTAGGTTGGATGCCGCCGAGAAACCAGGCTTCGCGATAACGCAGCAGCACACTGGTGTGGCCCACGGCACGGTAGGTTTCGCCCGCGGCGGCATCGCCGTCCAAGGCTTTCAAACTGTCGGCGATCAGGCCATCGAGGTACACCGCCCCCGCGTGGGTGGCGTTGACCCGAACAAAATCGCCACGTTGCGGCAACTTGCCGAAGATGCAGCAGTCTTGGGCCGTGCCTGCCGCGCGCTTGATATGAATCGTCACTATTCAGGTACCCCGGTTACATGGTGATGCGCTCGGGCAGCGTCAGGTCGTGCAGTTGGGTCAGCTGCAACGGGTTGAGGCCACTCACGGAGCGGATGTTGAAACGCACCGTATCGACGGCGCCGCCATCCTTCTTGATCGTCCAGCTCAGCAATGCGCTGTCGCCGGATTGCTGAACCACCTTGGCCGACGCCAAGAGCCGCAAAAACCCCATGCGACCGGTCTGGCTGCCGACAACCACGGAGGCGCCGCTATAGGTCAATGCCTGAATGCGCGCACCTGCCTGGCCGTTGCCCGGCCAATTGAACGGCTGCCACACCTGGGCGCCGTTGCGGTAATGCAGCTCCTGACCATCGAGGAAGAAGGCGATTTCAGCGAGGCCCGGCGTGGGCAGCGCCTGGATTTCAAAACGGGCGGAGGCATCTCCGCCCTGCCCTTGAGCGCTGGCCAACGCGGCAAGCCGGGGCGCGGCGCTCAGAAAAGCCGGGCTGAAACGCACCCCCATGCCGCCCCAGGTGCGCGGCACCAGCGTGTCGCCCTGCCGTTGCACCAGGCCGTCCAGATGTTTGTTGACGAATTGGTCGAACACCCCGGTATTGCTTTGGGCAAAACGGCCGATCTCATCCACCGAGGCGACGTTGCTGCTATTGCTGAACGGATACTTGCCGCTGATCTGACGCCATTGCGGCATGACCTCGGCTTGCCACGCTTGGTTGATGCCCGCGGCGGCCGAGCCGACCAGCGCCGAATACGTTTGCGTCAGCGGACGCACCAACAACGGCCGCACCATTTCGCGCGTGTCGGCCGACACCGGCGCGAGCAGGGTGTTGTCGACATACCCCATCGTATCGGCCAACTCGGAGCCCGACCCGCCAAGCGTCGCCTTCAACGCGGCGGCGGCTTGCGCGCCGCTGTCGTCGCCGGACGCCATGGCGGCGAGCTTGGCCTTGATTTTGGCCAACTGGTCCAGATAGCCGTTGATCGGCGGATTATCGCCGCGCGCCAGTTGCGCCACGCCGGCAAAATAGCCGCCCACTTGGCCGTATTGGCTCGCTTGGGCATCGGGCTTGGCGCCGCTGTCGCCGCGGATGAACTCGGCGGTTTTCTCCAGCACCGACTTGCCGGCGGAGCGCAATGTGTTTTGCAGTTCGGACGGATTGTCCCAATTGGTCTCCTGGGCCACGCGCACCAAGATCAGCTTGACCGGCGAGGTTTTCGGATCCGCCAGGCGCGTCATCGCCGACGCCGCCTGGGCGCTATTGGCGAAATCGCGCACCGCCACGCCCATGAGGAATTTCTTCCACTGGACGATGTACTGAGCCCGATACAGATTGGTCAGCTCGGCGCGGTTCTTGTCGACGTTGCCGTCCTGACCGAGGTTTTCGGTCAGCGTGGTGGCCAGCACCCAGTCGTCGCCGGAGATCTGGCCCTTGCTCGCGTCGTCGATCGCCTTGCTGACGTAGTCGTTCCAGGCCTGGCGGGTGAAGGCGCCCTCGACCATCTGGCTGCCCGCCACCACGTCGAGATCGTGATTGTCGAGGATCAGGCCGACGGTCAACGGCGCATAGCGCGTGTTGGCCTGGGCGCGGATGGCGTTGAACACGCGCTCCGGTCCGGACAGACGCTTGAACGAAGCGCGCAGCACATTGCGCGCCGAGTTGACCAGATTGGGATCGTTGTCGATCAGCGGCAGATCCGGTTCGTGGATCTGGCTGACGTAGAAGGCGATCATCCGCTCGGCCAACGGCATGATCTCGCCCTCGGTGTACTGCCCCTTGTGATCGGCCAGCCAGGGACGCCAGTAGCGCGGCAGCTGGTCGCTCAATTGCGCCTCTTCCATGTGCTTGCTGTCATGCAGCATCAGGTAGGTTTTCAGTGCGTTATAGGCAACGTCGAGTTGCGCCTGGCGGCCATTGTCGGCGGCCGAGGCCGCAGCGCCTTCAGCCGGCGAAACCGGTGTCACGACGGCTGGCGTCGCGGCGCTGGCCGGCACCACGTCGGCGACCGGCATGGCGCGGAACCCGGCGAAGTCGCCCGCCACGGGTTCGGCGTGCCACCAGGCGCCTTGCGTTGCAACCGGGGCGCGCCAAGCGACCTGCCGATACGGCGAGGCCACCGGCTGATACTGGCTGATCTGGATCGTCGGCAAGGCATTGCCGCCGCCGTTTTTCGGTCCATGCGGCTTGGCACGGACTTTGGCCTTGCTCTTGACCGCGGGCTTCGGCGCTTCCGGCGCGGGCTTCGCCACCGGGGCAGGCGCCGGCGCGGGTGCTTCGACCGGCTGCTTGAGCGAGACCAGCGTGGTTTCCAGGTTCTGGCGCACCGGCTCAAGCATCAGCGCTTTCACGCCGGCAAAATACTCGCCGCGCAAGGCAATCTCGGCATCGCGCCCCTGGTACAAACCCAGCCCCATCTGCCAGGGCGCGCCGTCCTTGCGATAACTTTGCAGCGCTTCCAGATCTTTTTGCAGTATTGCCAGCGCCGCCAGTTTGTCGTGCAGTTCACCGCTCGCCGCCAGCTTGTGCGCGGCCACGCGGTCCGCGGCCAAGTGTTGCAGCAGGTTTTGGTTGCCGATGTAAGACCAGGTCCACAATCCGCAGATCACGCACAGCGACAGCAATCCCGCCGCCATGCCCGCCAGACGCCAGGGCCGGCGCTGCGGCGCGCTTTGATTCGCCATCAAGTGCTGATCGGGGAAAATCACCTCGCGAAACAGATTGCGCAAGAAGAAACTGTACGACGCGGCGCTGTTGCCGCCCTGCCCGGCTTGCCCGCCGCCAATGCCGAACAGGCTTTTGATGCGGCTCGCGGCGACGATACGCGGCGCGCCTTCCTGCAAGGCGCTGGTGAAATAGAAACCGCGCAACAGCGGGCGGGCGTGGTACGGGTCTTCCTCGGTCAGCAGACGAACGAAGCGCACGACGCCCGCTTTGAGGTTGCTGAACTCGATCGGAAAGGCGAAATACGCCGAACGGGCATTTTGGCTGCCGCCATGCAGCAGGCGCTCCTCACCCATCTGCACCAGCCCTTTGGCCAATAGCTCGAACTGCTTGTTGACCACCGTAGCCACATCGAAGTCCGCGCCTTGATTGGCGTTAAAGGTCGCCCCCCATACCTGCGCCCGCTCCTCCTCGGCGCAATCCTGGAAAAACGGACTGAAGCCGGAGAGCAGGTCGAGCTTGGTGAACACCAGATAGATCGGCACTTGGCGGCCGAAGGTATGGGTGATCTCATGGATGCGCTCGCGCACCTGGCGGGCGTAAATCTCGAAGCCTTCGGATTGATGCTGGGTCAACTCGGGCAGACTCACCGCCACCAGAATGCCGTTGACGGGCGCGCGCGCCCGGTGCTTTTTCAAGAGCTTGAGAAATTCCAGCCACTCGCCGCGGTCCTCGCTTTGCGTCGCATAACGCCCGGCGGTGTCGAGCAAAATCCCCTCGGTGGAAAAGAACCAGTCGCAATTGCGCGTGCCGCCGACGCCTTGCACCCCATGCTTGTCGCTGAAGGGAAAGGTCAGGCCCGACTGCAAAATGGCCGAGCTTTTGCCCGCGGCCGGATGGCCGATGATCATGTACCAGGGCAGCTCATAGAGCGCGGCGCGCCCGCTGGCCTTGCCGAGCTTGGAGGTTTTCAGCGTTTCGACCGCCCCTAGGAGCCGCTGGCGCAGCATCGTCACCTCGGCCCGTTTTTCCGAGCCGGCGTTGATCACCGCGTCGTCGGCCTGCTTGCGCAGCACACCTTCGAGCAGGTTGCTCGCCTTGCTCTTCACCGCATGGCCGACCAGCAGCGTCAGCACCCACAACAACATCACCAGCAGCACGGCGAGGAAGCGCGTCTCCAGCGACCAATCGCACCAGAGGCCCAGCACCCACAACAAGGCGATCAGAATCAAAAACCCGATCGCGGAAGCCACCTTGGCATTTCTCAGCCAACCCTTCATACGCAATGCCTACCCTCCTGTTGAATCATCTGCTCCAGCACCTTCAGCGAGCCGGGCTGTTCGATATGGCCGTAGTCCTTGAAACTCCAATTGCCGCCCCAGGTCAGCCCGGCGGCCTGCGCCTCCTGCCCCAGCGCCTGATAACCGGCCATCGCCCAGGAATCGCGCTCGGAAATCACCACTTTGCCGCCGCGAACGAAAGCGATATCGGCGGCAAAACCGTATTGATGCCGGCTCTGCCCGCCCTTGGCCTTGGTGACGGTGACCGCCTGCGCCGCCAAACGGTCTTGGCGCGCCGGGCTGCGGCACCCTTCCAGCAGCATGGTTTGATAGCCGCGGGCGCTCATGCGTTGCATCACATGCAGCACCACTTGAGAAAAGCTCGGCTCAAGCTTGTTCCAGTCGCGGTCTGCGCCAGCCAGGCTCGGCCGCTCGGCGATGACGTCGGTAAAGGCGGAAGGAGGCAGCGGCGGCGGCGGCACCAGCCTGTCTTCGGCCAGCACCTGCTGAATGCGCCGCGAGTCCTGATAGACCCCGGCCTGGTACGTCGGCGCGCGATAGGCGCCGTTCAGGCGCAGCAACACCGCCACCACCGTCAGGATCAGCAGAATCGATCCCGACGCCAGCAGCCAATCGCGGCGATGCGCCATGCGGCGGGCTCGCCGCCGTGCGCGTCTTGCCGCCACGCGATAGAGGCGGCGCCAAGCGAACGCCGTCCGCGCGCGGGGCGCCGGTGGCGCCGCTTGCGCGTCCAGCGCCAGCACGCTCGGCGCCGGTCCCAACGCTTCGGGGACAAAAAACCGTAGGCCAAGCCATGTCAGAACGACCAACAATCCGACAAGAGCCAGCAAAAGTACCCATAACTGCGACATGCGATTGCGTATTGTTCAATGTGCAAAAATAACGCCCGTGTCATAAATTAGGCACGGGCTTCATTCAAATCGAGAGTATTGTATACTTAACTTACAAAGTGTGTGACTTTTTTAAATCGGAAGATTACCACATTGACACAAACAGGCAAAACAATTTAAATACGTTATTTATAACAAGCATTTATCGTCAATCAGAGACATGAATAGACCAAGAGGCACTTGGAAAAACCGATGTGCAGCCGCAGCAATGTGCCTGCTCCTGGCGGCTTGCGCATCCGGTCCTACTAACACGAACTATCGGGCCGTCGGCGCGCGCACCCTGAACCCGGACGAGAACGGTCACCCCTTGTCGCTGGTGATCCATGTGGTGCAACTCACATCGAATCAGGCATTTAGCCGGCTCACGACCGCCGATTTGGCGAGCGGCAAGAGCGAAAAAGAGCTTTTGGCTAGTGAAATGATCGATTCGACGGAACTGACCTTATTGCCAGGTAACAAAAGTGACATAAATGCAACAATCTCCCCCGAAGCCAAATACATCGGCGTTATCGGCTATTTCCGACAACCGGACCCCTACTTCTGGCGGCTGCTGTTCGACGCCGACGCGGTGCGCGCCCTGGGCGTGAACCTGCTGGCCGATCGCTGTTTCCTGCGCGCCACCGTGCCGCCGCGGCTCGACATGCCGGGGCAGCCCAAGACGTTCAAGCCGGATTGCCCACGATAGGCGGGCCTCGGGAACCAAAACATAGAACTATTCGGAAAAAGACTTTCATGCACCAAGCAAAACGCATTCTGTGGGGCGAAGGCATGTTCCTTCGCCCGCAAAATTTTCAGCAGCAAGCGCAATATCACGAACAACTGCTCAGCCAACATCTGCAACTGGCACTCAGACACGGCTGGGGTATCGCCCGCAGCCTGATCGACGAGGAAGGCTTGAAGGTCGGCCAGCTGCGCTTGCAGCAACTGACCGCGCTCTTTCGCGACGGCACGCTGTGCCGGGCGCCGGAGGATGCGCCGCTGCCGCCGTCGCGCGACCTGACGAGCCTGCCGCAGCTCGGCGTGGAAACCACGGTTTACGTCTGCCTGGCGGACATGCAGCCCTATGGCGGCAACGTGCGCCACCAAGAAGGCGCCGCCCGTCCCACCCGCTTTTTCAGCACGCAACGCGAGCTGGCCGACCTGTACACCCAGGCGCTCTCGGCCGACGTCGCCACGCTGGAACTCGATGTGCGTCTGATGGTAGAAGAAGAGAACCGCGACGGCTTCGACGCCTTGCCGCTGTGCCGCATCCAGAAGGACGCGACCGGGCAATGGCAGCTGATCAAGTCGTTTTTGCCGCCGACGGTCAATGTCGATAGCGCCCCGCCGTTGCAACAGATGCTGCGCCGGCTGCTGGAGATTCTGCTGGTCAAGAGCCAGGCCCTGGCCGGCGCGCACCGCGAGCGCTCGCGCAACGTGCTCGAATTCGGCCCCTCCGACGTCGGCAGCTTCTGGCTGCGCCACACCGTCAACCGCAACTTCGCCCGCCTCAATCATTTGGCGCGCTGCTCGCCCCTGCACCCGGAAGCGCTTTACCAGGCATTGAGCGAATTCTGCGGCGAGCTATTGACCTTCTCCTCCCGCTACGACTTGAGCGACATCCCCGCTTACCGCCACGAAGCGCCCGGCGAGACTTTCGCCCGGCTAGACGAACAGATTCGCGACCTGCTCGATACCGTCATCTCCTCGCGCCACATGGTCATTCCGCTGGTCAATACACGCCAGTCGATCCATATCGGCCACTTGGAAAGCGACCGGCTGGTGGAAAACGCCAGTTTCTATCTCTCGGTACACAGCGACCAGCCGGCATCGCAGATCATCGAAAGCGTGCCGCTCAAACTCAAGATCGGCGCGCCGGACGACGTGGAGAAAATCCTCAACTCGGCCATGCGCGGCGTAGCACTGATTCACGCGCTGCAGACGCCGTCGGCGCTGCCGGTGCGCGTGGGCGACCACTACTTCATGCTCGAAGCGCAAGGCGCGATTTACCAACGCATGCTGCAATCGCGCAGCGTGTGCATCTACGTGCCGGAAACACTCTCGCACCTGACCTTGGAACTGATTGCCGTATTCAACTGAGACGCTCATGGAAAACACCGCCACCCTCACCGACAACCACCCGCTGGCCATTCAGCCCGCCAGCGGCCCTACGCTGCGCGAGATGCTGGAAGACGGCGTCTATCTGCTGTTTTTGCTCAAGGAAGGCAACGCGCCCGGCCATGCCACCGAATTCAACGACAAACTGGACCAGTTTCTCAGTCAATTCGACCGCCACGCGCGCAATTTCGGCAAAGACCCCGAGGCGATCTCGCAGAGCAAATTCGCCTTTTGCGCGCTCATCGACGAAATCATTTTGTCCTCGCCCTTCGAGCTGCGCGACGAATGGGAGCGGATGCCGCTGCAACTGCGGCTATTCGGCGAGCACCTGGCCGGCGAAAGCTTCTTCAACCGCCTCGAGGCGCTGCGGCTCGATCCCAATAAAAACCTTGAGCTGCTGGAGGTGTACTACACCTGCCTGCTGCTGGGCTTTCAAGGCAAGTACCTGCTCGAGGGCAAGGAAAAGCTCGACTACCTCAAGCAGAAGCTGGCACAGGAAATTCTGCAGGCGCGCGGCGGCAAGACCGAGTTCGCGCCCAACTGGCGCCTGCCGCAACGCTTCCAGGCCTATATCCGCCATGAGCTGCCGATGTGGCTGTATATCGCGCTCTTGGCCGTGGTGGGCGTGGGCATCTACGGCGCCTACCGCCTGCTGCTGTCGCATCTGAGCGGCCAACTATTCGGGTAAGGCACATGGAATACGTATCGCGCCACACCACGGTGCAACCGTCGATCATCGACCGGCTGTTGGATGACGCTCCGGACAACCCGCAACGCGACGCCGTGCAGTATTTCGACGTCCCGCGGCTCAAGGCCGCGCTGGCGCGCGATCTGGAGGCGCTGCTCAACACGCGCTTCGCCGATCCGGATGGCAGCCTCGCCGATTTTCCCGAAGCCGAGCACAGCATGCTGCAATTCGGCATTCCCGATTTGAGCGGGCTCAGCCTGCTTAACCCGGAACATCGGGAAACGCTGCGCGACCGGCTGCGCCGCGCGATCGAGCGGCACGAACCGAGGCTGGGCGGCGTGCGCGTCAGCCTGGACGCGCCGCGCGAACTGGAGCGGCACCTGCGTTTTCGGGTCGACGCCATCCTCAAGGTGCACCCGCATCGGCCGCCGGTGATGTTCGACGCCACCTTGCAGCTTTCTTCCAATGTTTATCGCGTAAGCGGCCAATAAGCACCGCATAGGACAGCATCACGTCGCAATGGAACTGACAGACCTACTCTCCGCTTTCGCCTCCGCCTTCGACCAGCACCAGCGCCTGATCACCCTCGACATCGGCGACAGCCACCAATGGGACGGCCGGCTGCTGCCGCAAACCGTCGATGGCGCCGAAGCCGTCTCGGCCTGCTACCGCTACACCGTCGACTGCCTGTCGCCCGACGCCACGCTCGAGCTGGCGCCGCTGTTGGGCCAAAGCGCGCGCCTGGCGATCCGTGACCAGAACGGCCAAGACGTGGTGCGCGCCGGTGTCATCACCCAGGCGCAACGCCTGGGCGCCGACGGCGGCTTCAGCCGCTACCGGCTGACGATCGAGCCGCCGCTGGCGCTGTTGACCCACCGCGTCACCAGCCGGGTGTTTCAAGACCTGTCGGTGCCGGACATCGTCAAGCAGGTGCTGGCCGAGCATCAGCGCGACAACCCGGTGTTCGCCCGCTTGCAGACGCTGACGTTCAGCTTGAGCGGCCAACATCCTCTTCGCAGCTACACCGTGCAGTACCGCGAAAGCGATCTGACCTTCCTCTCCCGGCTGATGCACGAGGAAGGATTGGCCTGGCGCTTCGAACATCACGACACCTCGCCGCCGCAAGTGCAGCTGACGGTGTTCGACGACCCGTACAGCCTGCCGCAGGCGAGCCAACAGCGGGTGCGTTTTCACCGTGCCGACGCGACCGAAACCGAGGATGGCATCACCGACTGGCAGGCGCGGCGTAGCCTGGGGTCGAGCCAAGTCAGCATCGCCAGCTACGACTACCAGGCCAGCGCCACCGGCCAGGGCCAGGATGCCAGCCACCGCGACAGCAACCCGGCCGAACGCACACTGGAACACTACGAGCCGCAGACGCTGTACTACGCCGGCGATAGCGACGGCCTGACGCGCTACGCGCAATTGCGCCAGCAACAATTCGACGCCGCCGCCCAGGGGTTTCAAGGCAGCGGCACGCCGCGCGGCCTGTTGGCCGGACAGTGGTTCCGGCTCGACGACCACCCGCTGCATGACAGCCCATTCCCTCGCGACGCTGCGCTACCTCGCTCGGTCACTGAGCAACGCGAGTTCGTGGTCACGCAACAGACGTTCCAAGCCCAGAACAACCTGCCGGACAGCCTGCAA
>NZ_JAFAND010000033.1 GCF_019232825.1 Paludibacterium sp.
CACGGCGGCCGTTTTGGCCGACACCTACAACGAAACCGCCTATCGCCTGTCGTTGCTGGCCTTGTTGGGCGACCCGGAATTGGGCAAGGAAGGGGACGTCATGGCCGATCTCGCGCGCTTGCCGTTGCGGCTCGCCGGCGGCGAGGGACAGGTCGAGCCCGATCATCCCGAGGTGGCATCCCTCTCCGACGCCCAGCTCATGCCGCCGGGCACCTAGCGTTGCGCGGCGATTGCTCCCTACGACTCCGGATGTGCGCTCGCGTAGGGCGCACTCGCCGAAGGCAGTGCGCCACAGACACTGGGCAGATGCGCGATCCGCACCGCCCAGCCATCGGTCAGTCGCAGCAGTTCGCCCTGCGCCATCACACCACCGCCTGACGCCAGCCGCGCCAACGGATACGGCGCCACCTCGACGGCCACCGCCTCCCCCGGCCGCCACGGCCACAACGCGGCGGCCGGCGCCCGCAATGCGGCCACCTCGACCGTCCAAGCGCCTGGGAGCGCCGGAGGCGTGGTCGCGGCCGCGCCGATTTCCGCCAAATCCGGCGCGATGAGGCGCAACCGCCCCGGCGTGGCCGCCGGATGGAGCCAAAACTGATCCAGCTCCTCACCCGCCCCGGCAATGGCCAGGCCATCGCCCACCGCCAGCGTGGCGGGCGCCGGACACCAGCCGAGGCCCAGCGGCAGGCTCAACCAGGCTGCCTCATCCGGCGCTAGCGCTGCCAGAACGCCCCTTAGCCAGGCCTCCGGCGCCGCCAACACAAAAAGCGGCAGACGCCGCGTTTCGCTCTGGCAAAGCAGACACCAATGGCGCGCCGCGGGCGCTTCGGCCGGCATCGGCCGCGCGGCGGCGCAGGGCGCCAATCCCGCTGCCGACAACAAGCCATCCAGCACCGTCAACGTCCAGCCCGCTGCCAGCGGCCACATGGTCCGATCCAGCGCCGCCAGGGCCGGAGCCGGCCAATGCGGAGCCAGCCATCCACACCAATCCGCCTCCGGCACCCAAAACGACAGCGCCTCGCCGTCGCCATAGGCATCAATGCGCACGCCCGGGCCGGCAGGTCTCGCCCGTCGCGCCGTGACGACAGCCTCCCCGCTCGCGCCTTGGGCGCCGATACGGGTTTGCAGGAACAGATCGAGCGCCCAATCCGGTTCAGAGGATCGCGTCATGGCACACGCCCACCGATACCGCCACGCCCAAAACCTGCGCCAGCGACGCGGCCAACGCCGCATGGCCCGCTTGCAGGCGCCGCGCCAACACGGTGTCGGCCGTTTCGAAGCAAAGTCCAAGCCGGCCGTCGCGCCAGTGCAGCCGTAGCCGCAATCCAGCCAGCGGACCGCTGGCCACGCGCAACGCCATGTCCTGCCCCACCGGCAGAGCGGCGTAGAGCGTGTCCGATGTCGCTGCTTCGGCTGGCATGGCCGCCGGCACGTGGCGCGCATCGTGCCCCATATCGCCCATCAACGCGCCAAAACGCGCGATGGATGCGTCGTCCGGCGCGCCCCTATCGTCCCGAGGGTCATTCGCCATGACACGCCCGAACCGTTCCACCGTCGTCTTCATCGCGTCTCCATCATCAAGGTCAGTTTCTCCTGCTGGCGCAACAGCTGCCGCAGTTGCTCGGCCAGCGCCGCCTGCTCGGCCGACAACGCCGCCCGGGCCGCTGCCACCGCTTGCGCTTCCGCCGCCAAGGCGCGCTCCGCTTGCCGCGCGGCGGCCACATGGCCGCGTAATCGCGCCAACGCGCGCTGATCGAGCACGCCGGACTCGGCCAAGAGCGCGCGATAGGCCGTTTGCCGCGCCAGGCGTTCGCGCGCGATGGCAACGCTGTGCGCCGCCAGGCGTTCCGCCTCGCGCGCCATCTGCGCGAGACGCACGCGCAACCGGCGCTCGCGGCGCGCCTTCACTTGCAATAGCCGGCTCAACATGGCAGGCCCACCGCTTGCGACAACCCAGCCAACGCCTCGGCGAAATCGCAGTATTGATCCACCGGCTGACATAGGAGCGCATTCAACGCCGCGCGGCGGGCGATGGCCTCGTCGGCGTCGTCGTCTTGACCAGCTTGGTATTCACCCACGCGCAGCAACAGCTCGACGTCGTTCCATGTCGAGAGCAACTGGCGCAAACGGCCGGCCGCGGCGCGGTGCGCGGGCGTGGTCACTTGCTGCATCACCCGGCTGATGCTGGCTAACACGTCGATCGCCGGGTAATGGTTGGCCTCGGCCAGCTTGCGCGACAGCACGATATGGCCATCCAACAGCGAGCGGACCTCCTCGGCCAACGGGTCGTGCCGATCCTCCATCAACACGGTGTAGAACGCCGTGATGCTGCCGGTCTCGCCCCGTCCAGCCCGCTCCAACAGCCGCGGCAGCCGCGCGTACAAACTCGGCGGATATCCCCCGCCGACCAGCGGCTCGCCGGCGGCGAGCGCGATCTCGCGCACCGCGCGCGCATAGCGCGTCAGCGAATCGACCAGCAGCAGCACGTTTTGCCCCTGATCGCGAAAATACTCGGCGATGGTCGTCGCGGTGGCGGCCGCCTTCAGCCGCTCCAGCGCCGGCCGGTCCGACGTCGCCACCACCACCACGCTCTTGGCCCGGGCGGCCGGCGTCAGCACATGCTGCAAAAACTCGCGCACCTCGCGCCCGCGCTCGCCGATCAGCGCCAGCACCACGACGTCGGCCTCGCTTCCGGCGCACAGCATGGCGAGCAACGTGCTCTTGCCGCAGCCCGGCGGCGCGAAAATGCCGAGCCGCTGGCCTTGCCCCACGGTCAGTGTGGCATCGATGACGCGCACGCCCATGGGCAAACCGCGGTCGATGATCTGCCGGCGCATGGGATCGGGCGGATCGGCGTCCACCGCGCGGCGCGCCTCGGCCAGCGGCGGCGCCATGCCGTCGATCGGCCGGCCGAGCGCGTCCAGCACCCGGCCAAGCAGCGCCGGACCGAGGTCCACCTCGGCCCGCGCGCCGCTCGGCCGCACCAGCGCGCCGATTTGCAACCCGGCCGGCTCGCGGTACGGCGACAACAGCGCCTCGCCATCGACGAGGCCGATCACTTCGGCCAAGTCCCCATTCGGCAGCGCGCACAGCTCGCCTAGACCGGCTTGGGGGAGGTAGGCGCGCAACAGCGTTTGCCCGACCTCGCGCACCCGCCCTGCGCACACGGCCTCGGTGCCGAGATCGATCGGCGGCGGCGCCAAGGCGGCCAAGAGTCGCTCCGGATCAGGCAAGCGCATCGCTGCCGTCCTCCTGCCAGTCGATATGCCCCAATACGCGCATTTCGTGCTCGTCGCCGACCTCTTGGAACGACAGCACCGGTAGATCGAACCACTCGCGCTCGATCAGCTTGCGCACGAAACGGCGCACGTCGATGGCGGTGACCAGCACCGCGCCGGCCGGATGGTTTTTCGCCAGCGCGGCGCGGATGGATGCCACGATGTGGGCGTTTTCCTCCGGCGCCAGCGCCGAATACGATCCGGCGGAGGTCTGGCGGATCGACTCGCGCAAACGCTCCTCGATCTCGCCGCCGATCAGCCAAGCGCTCAGCCAGGGCTGGCCATGGCGGAAACGGCCCAGGATATGGCGGCCTAGCGCCAAGCGGGCATACTCGGCCAGCATGACCGGGTCCTTCTCCACCGGCGCCCACTCCACCAGCGCCTGAAACACCGCGCGCAAATCGCGGATCGCCACGCCTTCGGCCAGCAAACGGCGCAGCACGTCCGCCACGCGCACCACCGGCAGGTGGCGTTGCAGCTCCTTGACCAGCTCGGCATAACGTTGCTCCATCTTGTCCATCAGAAAGCGGGCTTCTTGCACGCCGATCAATTCGGCGCTGTGCCGCGCCAACACCAGCGTCAGCAGCCGGCGCACCTGCTCGGCGCCGTCGTAGAACCGCACCCCCAGACCCTCCAGCAGCGGTGCGAGCGCCGCCGGCGCCCACTGCACCGACAATCCGCCAAACGGCAGGGGATCTTGCGCCACGGCCTGCGGCACCGGTGCGGCCAATGGGTCGATCATCAGCAATGGCCGTAGCGTCAGCGCCAGCACCGACTCCTGGAACAACAAGAAATCCAGCTGCCCCGCCGCCATCGACGGATCGGTCTGCAACACCACCTCCGGCAGCGGCAGGCCGGTTTCGTCGAAGCGCGCCTGGCGCAGCTCGCGCAGCATGGTCTTCAGTTTGTCGCCGCGCGCCAGATCGGGCGCGACCCGCAACAACAGCGGCACGGCGCCGATCGCCACCTCGCCGTCCCCTTGGCCCGGCGGCGTGCTCGCATCGGCCGCCTTGTCGGTAGGCGCCGCCTCCCGCTGGCGGCATTGCAGCCAATAGGCCGAGCCGGCCACCATGCCCGCCAAAGCAAGAAAAATCAGCGTCGGAAACCCCGGCAGGCAAGCAAACAGCGTCAGCACCGCCGCCACCAGCCACAGCGCGCCGAGATGGCGGGTCACCTGGCTCGTCAGCTCAGCGGCGAGATTGCGGCGGGTTTCGCCCGGCACGCGGGTCACGATGATCCCGGCGGCAATGGAAATCAGCAGCGCCGGGATTTGCGCGATCAGTCCATCGCCGACCGACAAAATGGCGTAGGTGGTGGCGGCTTCCCCGGCGCTCATGCCGTGCATGAACACGCCGATGGCGATACCGCCGAAAATATTCACCAGGATGACGATGATGCCGGCGATGGCATCGCCTTTGACGAACTTCATCGCCCCATCCATCGCGCCATACATCTGGCTTTCCTTTTGCACCATCGAACGCAGGCGCCGCGCCTCGTTGGCGTCGATGGCGCCATTGCGCAGATCGCCGTCGATACTCATCTGCTTGCCCGGCATGGCGTCGAGCGAAAAGCGCGCGCCGACTTCGGCCACCCGCTCCGACCCCTTGGTGATGACGATGAACTGCACCACGGTGATGATGGCGAACACGATCAACCCGACCGCCAAATTGCCGCCGATGGCGAAGTCGCCGAAGGTTTGCACGATCTCGCCGGCGTCGTGCTGCAACAGAATCAGCCGGCTCGTGCTGATGGTCAGCGCCAGCCGGTACAGCGTGGTGATCAGCAGCACCGAAGGAAAAGCGGAAAACTCCATCGGCTCGCGCAAGTACACCGACATCATCAATAGCAAGATCGACAGCGCCAGGTTAATGGCGATGAGCAGATCGACCAGCAGCGTCGGCAGCGGCAGGATCATCATGAAGATGGCCATGAGCATCACGATCGCCAAGGCCACATCCTGGCGCTGCTGCAAACGCGCCAGCAGCTTATTGACCGCTTCCATGGGCCTCCTTGCTGGCGCGGTCGACGAGCGTCCTCAGCCGCAACGACATGGCGTACCAGTCCTCGGCCGGCGCGTCAGCCGGCAGCGTCACCGATAGCCACAAGCGCCCCTGCCCGCGCCAGGCCCTGAGCGGCAGACCGCCGGTGGCCTCCGGTTGCAAATAGCGCAGTAGGCGCAGCAGAGCGGGGGGGAGCGCGTTATCGGCCAGCGGGCGCGACAGCGTCAACAGCGCGCGCCCCCGGCAGGCCTCCAGCTGCAGCCGGTCCCCCGGCTCCAGACGCGCCGGCCGTTGCGACGACTCCGCGAGCAAGCGCTGCCAGACCTCTACTTGTCGTTGCCACTGCAAATCCATGCCTGCGTCCCACAGCATTCACCAGGCAAACATCGTGACGCGCCACGGGCGCCCGACGCCATCGGGCCAAGACCTGAACTCAGGTCTTGGCCCGATGGGCGTCTGCGCGCGGCAAGGCCACAATGCCGCACAGACTGATGAGACCCCGCCATGACACCGCCGTCCTCCCCCACCGAAATGATCTTCCTGCTTGCCGTCCTGTCGCTCTTGCCGCTTTTCGTGGTCATGGGCACCGCGTTTCTCAAGCTGTCGGTGGTGTTTTCATTGCTGCGCAACGCCTTGGGCATTCAGCAGGTGCCGCCCAATATGGCGCTGCATGGCCTGGCGCTGGTACTGACCCTGTACATCATGGCGCCGGTGGGCTACCAAGTGCGCGACCGCCTGGCCGCCGCGCCGGATCATGGCGCGAGTCCGCTCGCCCGCCTGGAGGACCATACGCTCGATCCGTACCGTCAATTTCTGCAGCAGCACACGGCGTCGCAACAGCTGCGCTTTTTCCGCGACAACGCGCGCAAGAATTGGCCGGACGCCTTGAAGAACCGCGTAGACGACAATTCGCTCCTGATCCTGATGCCCGCCTTCGCCGTCAGCCAACTGATCGAAGCCTTCAAGATCGGGCTGCTGCTGTTCTTGCCCTTCATCGCCATCGACCTGGTGGTCTCCAACATCCTGCTGGCCATGGGGATGATGATGGTCTCGCCCATGACCGTGTCGATGCCGTTCAAGTTGCTCATCTTCGTGCTCGTCGGCGGCTGGGACAAAATCCTCAACCAGTTGCTGCTGTCGTATCAGTAGGGGCATGCCGTGGGACTGAATTTGATTTTACCGCTGGCCCAGGAAGTGCTTTGGCTCGTTCTCTTGCTATCGCTGCCGGTGGTGCTGGTGGCTTCGATCGTCGGCATTCTGATCAGCCTGTTCCAGGCGCTGACCCAGGTTCAAGACCAGACGTTGCCGTTTCTGATCAAGCTGGTTGCCGCGAGCCTGACATTGGCCGTGAGCGCCCACTGGATGGGCAACCTGCTGCTGCGCTACACCGAGCGAAGCCTAGCGCTGATCTCGCGCATGGGCTGAACGTCATGGGCACGCTGACCGTTTGGCTACCGCTGTTGTTCGTCGCCGCGATGCGCCCGCTCGGCGTCATGCTGCTGATGCCGGTTTTCAGCAACGCCATGCTCGGCAGCGCGCTGGTGCGCAACGCGCTGGCGCTGATGGCGACGCTGCCGGTACTGCCGTTGATGACGACGCTTCAGGTGCCCGATCCCTGGCAGCAGCCCGCCGTGTTCGCCTGGCTCGTGGCAAGCGAACTCGCCATCGGCTTTTTGCTCGGTTTTTCCGCCTCGGTGCCGTTTTGGGCAATCGACGCCGCCGGCTACGTGCTCGACACGCTACGCGGCGCATCGATCGCCGGCGTACTCAATCCGCTCATGAGCGGCGCGCAATCTTCGCCGCTGGGCGTGTTGTTCGCGCAGCTGATTTCCGTTCTATTCATGGTCTCGGGCGGGTTGCACGCGCTCTTGACCTCGCTATTCGATTCCTATCGGCTGCTGCCGCCCGGCCAAGACTGGACATTCGGTCACCACTTCTTGCCCTTTCTACTGCGCGACTGGCAAACCGTGTACACCCTCGGGCTCGGCTTTGCCATGCCCGCCATCGTCATCATGGTGCTGGTCGATCTGGGACTCGGGTTGATCAATCGTACCGTTCAGCAGATGAACGTCTTTTCGCTGGCCATGCCGATCAAAAGTTTGGCTGCCTTGTTGATGCTGCTCATTGCCGTGCAGTTCGGCCTGCAAGCGGTGGAACAGGCGTTCAACCGTTTCGACGGCGGCCTGGTGCGCGCCTTGGCGGTCCGGCATGAGTGAGAAAAACGAAAAGCCGACAGCCAAGCGCATCCGCGATGCGCGCGAGGAGGGACAAGTCGCGGTCAGCCAAGACCTGGGCATCCTGGTGCAAAGCGGCGTCATGCTGATGTGGCTCATGGTGGAAGGACCGGCGCTCTACCGGGCGCTGGCGGACGACGTCCTGCTCGCCATCGCCGTCGGCCAGCAGCCGCTCGAGCGCGCGCTGGCCGAATATGCCAGCCATCTGGGCTGGCTATGGGTCCGTTTTTTCTTCGGCATGGCGGCGGCGCTGGCGCTGACGCTGGCGCTGACCGGCATGCTGCAAACCGGGTTTTTGTTCGCTCCCAAAGCACTCGCGTTCAAGCCTGAGCGTTTAAATCCGATCGCCAACGCCAAAAACCTAGTGTCGATGAAAACCCTGTTCGAGCTCGTCAAATCGTCGCTCAAGGTATGGGTGCTGGGCATCACGTTCGCCTATCTGATCAAACGCTACGGCCCATCATTCGCGCACTTGAGCCAGGCGGATCTGGCGGCGGGGTTCTCGGTCTGCCGGCAGATGCTGCTGTGGATGTGGGCGGTGCTGTTGGCCGCCGGCGCGGTATTCACGGTCGCCGATCTCGCCATGCAGCGCTATCAGTTGCTCAAGCAGTTGCGCATGTCGCGCAAGGACATCGAGCAAGAGCACAAAAGCAGCGAGGGCGACCCTGAATTGAAACAGCGCCGGCGCGAACTGCACCGCGAGGTGCAAAGCGGCAGCCTCGCCGCCGACGTCGCCCAGGCGTCGGTGGTGGTGCGTAATCCCACGCATATCGCCGTCTGCCTGCGCTACGTGCAGGGCGAAACGCCGCTGCCGCAAGTCGTCGCCCAGGGGCGGAACCATCGCGCGCGGCGCATCGTCGAGCTGGCGGAGCATCGAGGCATTCCAGTGATCGAGCAAGTGACGCTGGCGCGCGCGCTATTTCGGCTGACGAACACGGGCGACTACGTTCCCGAGCCGCTGTTTGCCGCGGTGGCCGAGGTCTTGCGCCAGGCCATGGCGCTCATGGAAGCGGTGGACGGCTAGTACTCCAGCCGAGTCTGTGGCGCACTGCCTTCGGCGAGTGCGCCCTACGCGAGGGCTCATCCGGGGTCGTAGGGAGCAATCGCCGCGCAACGCGCGGCATTGCGCCAATGCCGCCGCGAGGCGAGACCCGGCGCTAGCGGCCGATTTTCAGATTTTCCTGACAGCAACGCCATCTTGTCGAATCAGCGTCTGCTGGATAAGGTAGTTGGCGCGGCATGTCGCCGCAGTGGCGCGGGTCCGAGGTCTTGCCCACCCCGGACCCGCTGACCAAACCAACTCACTTGCACACAAGGAGCTAGCATGGCTATCGCCAATACTAAAGCACACCTTCCCCTTTCTTCAAACCGCCATTTCCGCCAACAGCAGTTGCTCAGCCTGATTTCCGTGTTGTGCGCCCCGCGGCAGTGCCGTCCCAACCCGGACGTCTGCCGGCTGATCGTGGACAGCCAGCTTGCCTGGCGGTCCG
>NZ_JAFAND010000071.1 GCF_019232825.1 Paludibacterium sp.
AGGTGTTGGATCAGCGCCGCCGAGCCTTCGGCTTGCGGACTCACGCGTACGGCGTCGACGCCGATGGCCGCCATGTCGGCCAGGTGCGGCAGCAATGATTGGCAATCCGCCGACATGGTCTGAATGCCGTTGATGGTGAGGAAGTCCTGCGACTCGCGGGTGGCAAGCGTCATGCCGTGCGGGTGCTCCATGCAGCGGAACTCGCAGCTGTCTTTCTTCAGGTTGTAATGGCGGGCGGTGAAGCAACGCGACGAGAAGGCCAGCGGCAGCTTGCCCCAGGCGAACAGTTCGGTTTCCACGCCGACGTCCTGCGCCAGGATCTCGGCCAGCGTGTCGCGGTTCATTTCCACCGGCGGCACCCAGCGCGTGGCGCCAAGGCGGCGGTAGAGCGCCAGCGTCTCAGCGTTGTAGATGTTCATGTGCGGTCCGGCCACGAACGGCAGGCCCTTGGCGTGCGCCAGACGCGCGGCGCCCATGTCGTTGGCTTCGATGGCGAGCTCACCCTGATCGATCAGCTTACGGACCCGCTTGAGGTCGGATTCGCTCTCGATCAGCGCCTGGCAGGACAGCACGCTCTTTTTGCCCGCCGCCTGCAAGTCTTGCGCCAGGTTGATCCAATCGTCGCCGCGCATTTGCTGGCGACGGCTGCAGACGACCTCGCCCAGATAGATCGTGTCGACCGGCCAGAGAGCGGCCTCGGCGTAAAACGCCATGACGGTGTCGCGCGGCCAGAAAAACAGAATCGGGCCGAGCGTCAATTGCATTGCTTGCGTATTCATAGGGTTGCGGCTTTCACTTCCACGGACGGCTGTATGCGCCCAGGGTTTGCTGGTGTCCCTCGGAGACCTTGTCCAGCGCTTGCTGCCAACTGCTCTTGACGCTGAAGCGCTGACCGTCGCGCGCGGCATCCAATGCCTCGCGCAGCGCACGCGTCACCTGCGCCACATAAGCCGGGCTGCGCTGGCGTCCCTCGACCTTGATCGCCGCGACGCCGATGTCGATCAGCTCCGGCAGCATCGACAGCACGTTGAGGCTCGTCGGCTCCTCCAGCGCGTAGTAGGTGTCGCCGCCGACGGCGAAACGGCCCTTGCACAGCGTCGGGTAGCCGGCGGGATCGTCTTTGCCGTATTGGTCGATCAGGATGTTGTTCAGGCGCGCGTTCAGTTGCCGTTCGCCGTGCTCCCAGCGCACGAAGCGCGCCGGCGAGCAGACGCCGTGGGTATTGGGCGATTCGCCGGTGGCGTAGGAGGACAGCAGACAGCGCCCTTCGACCATCACGCACAGGCTGCCGAAACCGAACACCTCGATTTCGACGTCGGTGTTGTCGATCACTTGGCGCACCTGATCCAACGTCAGCACGCGCGGCAACACCGCGCGGCGGATACCGAACAAGTCGCGCGCCAGGTGGATGGCTTCGTAATTGGTAGCCGAACCTTGCACCGACAGGTGCAGCCGCAATTCGGGATGGGTGCGCGAGGCATAATCCATCAGACCCAGGTCGGCCAGGATCACCGCGTCCACGCCCAGATCGGCCGCCTCATCGACGGCCCGTTTCCACGGCGTGATATCGGCGCCCTGGGCGTAGGTGTTGATGGCCATCAGCACTTTACGGCCGCGGTCGTGCGCGTAACGGATACCTTCGCGCGCGGTTTTGTCGTCGAAATTCAAGCCGGCGAAATTACGGGCGTTGGTGCCATTTTTCAGTCCGAAGTAAACGGTGTCGGCACCATGGTCGACGGCGGCTTTCAACGCGGGCAGGCTGCCGGCGGGGCACACTAGTTCCGGCAGGGGGCGGGAGCTCGTCATGACATTGAAATAGACTGTGGGAAACCGCCCAAGCCTAGCAGAACAGGGCAAGAGGCAACTTGTTTTGCGTCAAGCGTCTCGAAACGGACCAGCGTCCGCGCGCCGCCGATGCTAAACTGGCGCGCATCCGGTCACCCCCTTATCGCTATGCTGCATCTCTACCAGTCGAACCGTTTGGAGCATCTTGGCGCCTTGTTTACCGGCATGGCGCGCGCGTTGCCGCTCTCCGATCCGTTCCAGCCCGAAGTGGTCATGGTGCAAAGCCGCGGCATGGGGCGCTGGCTGACGCTCGCCACGGCGCGCGATTGCGGCATCGCCGCGCATTTGCAATTCGTGCTGCCGGCCGGCTATGCCTGGCGGCTGATGCGTCAAGTGATGCCCGACTTGCCGGAGCAGTCGGCCTTCGCGCCCGACGTGCTGAGCTGGCGGCTGATGCAGCTCTTGCCGCAGCTCGACGGCGACACCTTCGCGCCGGTGCGGCGCTATCTGCAAGGCGGCGAACGCGCCGCGTTCGAACTGGCCGGCTGCGTGGCCGATATCTTCGACCAATATCTGGTCTTCCGTCCCGATTGGATCCGCGCCTGGGAGCGTGGCGAGACGTTGGGGCTCGGCCCGGACGAAGCCTGGCAGGCGGCGTTGTGGCGCCGTTTGGCCGAAAGCGTGCCGGGCATGCACCGGGTGCAGATGAATGATGCCTTTCTGGCCGGGCTGACGCCGGCCATGCTGCCGGAACGCATCACCTTATTCGGGATCGCCAGCCTGGCGCCGATGTATTTGGCGCTGGTGCGCCGCCTTGCCGAGTTGACCGACGTGTGCCTGTTTCTGCTCAACCCCTGTCAGGCGTATTGGGGCGATATCGTCGATGCCCGGGGGCAGCTGCGCTTGACGGGGCAGGGGCTGGAGGTGGCGCCGGATCACCCGCTCTTGGCCTCGCTCGGCAAGCAGGGACGCGACTTCTTCGATCTGGTGTCGGAGACGCTGCACGAATCGCGCGAGGCGTTTGCCGCGCCCGAAGGCGATACGCTGCTGATGCGGCTGCAGCGCGATATCCTGGAACTGAAGCCGCCGAAGAAGCGCCGCGCCTCCGCCGATGGTTCGGTGGAAATCCATGCCGCGCACGGCGCGATGCGCGAGCTGGAGGTGTTGAAGGACCGGCTGCTGGCCCGCTTCGCCGCCGACCCGACGCTGACCCCCGCCGACGTCGCGGTGCTGACGCCGGACATCAATCAATACGCCCCCTATATCGACGCGGTGTTCGGTCCGCGGCCGGACGCGCCGGGCATTCCCTACAGCATCGCCGACCGCCGCATCGAGCGCGATGTGCCGCTGTTGTCGGTGCTGCTCAATGTGCTTGAGCTGATCGAGGGCCGTTTCCCCGCCGATCAGGTGCTGGCGCTGCTCGACTGCGCGGCGGTGTTGCGCCGTTTTGCGCTGACGGATGCCGAGGTGCCATTGATCCAAGGCTGGGTCGAGCAGGCGGGCATCCGTTGGGGGCGCGACGCGGCGCACAAAGCCGAGCTCGGCTTGCCGGCCGATGCGTCGTTCACCTGGCGCTGGGGCCTGGACCGGCTGCTGTTGGGCACGGCGTTGCCGCCCGGGCTCGCCGGCAGCGCAAGCCCGCTGTGGCATGCGTTGTTGCCGCTGCCGTTGGCCACCGGCGGGGATGGCGAGACCTTGGCGCGCTTTGCCGCGCTGTATCAAACCTTGGACCAATGGGCGCGCTGCGCTGCCGAACCGGCGGACGCCGCCGCCTGGCAACAACGGCTGCTGGCGTTGGCGGAAGCGTTGCTCGCCGCCGACGAGGACGAAGAGGACGCGCTGGCGATCTGGCGCGCGTCGCTGGAGGCGCTCGCCAGCGACGCGCGGATGGCCGAATTCGACCAACGAATCAGTCTGCCGGTGGTGCGCGACTGGCTGGCGCGGCGGCTCAGCCAAACCACGGCCGGCGGTTTTTTGACCGGTGGCGTGACGTTTTGCGCCATGGTGCCGATGCGCTCGATCCCCTTTCGCGTGTTATGCCTGATCGGTATGAACGACGGGGCCTATCCGCGCGACGAGCGGCCGGTGAGTTTCGATCTGATCGCGCAGCATCCGCGCCGCGGCGACCGTTCGCGCCGTTTCGACGACCGCTATTTGTTTCTCGAGGCGATCTTGTCCGCACGCGAGGCGTTGTACCTGTCCTACGTCGGGCAATCGGCGCGAAGCAATGAGCCCCTGCCGCCCTCGGCGCTGGTGTCCGAGCTGCTGGATACGCTGGCGGCGATGGGGGCCGAACCAGCGTCGCTCAGCGTGACGCACCCGCTGCAGCCATTCTCGCCGGTGTGCTACGACGGCCGGGACGCCCGGCTCGCGAGTTTCGAGCCCGGCTTCGCCCTCGCGCTGGCCTCGCCGCCCGTGGCGGCCAAGCCGTTTGCCGCGCCGCTGGACGGAGAGATCCCCGCCGTGCTGGCGGCATCGCAGTGGCGCGGGTTCTGGCGCATGCCCTGCCGTGTTTGGCTCGCCGAGCGTCTGGGACTGCGCTTGGTCGCTGCGGTCGAGGCGCCGCCGGTGCGCGAGCCGTTTGACCTCGGCAGGGATGCGGCCAATGCGGTGATGGACCGGGTAGTGACCGCCAGCCTGCGCAAACAGCCGTTCGCCGTGGTGCGCGACGTGGCGCGCGGCAGTGGCTGGCTACCGCCCGGCGCACTGGGCGACGCGCTGATGTCGCGCCAGGAAGGGCAGGGGCGGCGCTTTGCCGCCGGACTGCCCGCGGCGCTGGCCGAGGCGCCGCTGCCGCCGGCCACGCTGCATGTATCGATCGACGGTCTGTCGCTGGTGGGCACGCTGTCTGACCTGCGGCCGCAAGGGCGGCTGCTGCTGACGGCGCGTCCGGCGTTCGCCACCGAGCTGATCGATTTGTGGCTTGGACACTTGTTGCTGTGCGCGGCACAGCCCGACGGCGTGACGCCGGTGTCGATGCTGTTCGCGCTCGACGGCGTGCGCCAGTTTGCGCCGGTCGAGGACGCGGCCGAGCGGCTGCGGCCCTGGGTGGCGTTCTGGCGTCAGGGCCAAGGCCTGCCGCTGCCGTTTTTTGCGCGCACGAGCCTGGCCTACGCGCGTCATTTGCATGACAAACCCGATGACCGGGACGGTGCCATGCACAAAGCGCTGGCCGAATGGGCGCCGGCGTTCGAGGACAAATTCGCCCAACGGGACGAACCGGCGGTGGCTTTGGCGTTCCGCCATCTCGACCCGCTGGCCGATCCGCTATTCGGGCAATTGGCCGAAGTGCTGCTGATGCCGATGTTGGCGGCGCTGGCCGACGAGGAGCCGACGGCATGAATCCGCTCAACGTGCTCGATTGCCCGCTTACTGGCGTCAACCTGATCGAGGCCTCTGCCGGCACCGGCAAAACCTGGACCATTGCCGCGTTGTACACCCGGCTGTTGCTGGAGGCGGCGGACAACGGTCAAGTACCGTCGATCGATCAATTGCTGGTGGTAACCTACACCAAGGCGGCGACCGCCGAATTGCGCGGCCGGCTGCGCGATCGGCTGCGTACCCTGGCCGAGGTGCTGGAAGGCGGCGCGAGCGACGATCCGTTTTTGCTGGCCATGGCCGCGCGTCATCCGGCGGGCCCGGCGCGTGCGCTGGCGTTGTCGCGCCTGAACGCGGCAATTGTCGGTTTCGATACCGCGGCGATCTACACCATTCACGGATTTTGTCAGCGCGCCTTGTCCGACGCTGCGTTTGCCTCCGGCCAGAGCTTCCGCGCCGAACTGATCCTGGACGATAGCCAGCGTTTGCTGGAGGCGGTCGACGACTATTGGCGCCGCCATGTGCTGGGCGACGCGTTGCTGGCCAATTTGCTGGTGGAATCGGGCGAGACGCCCGAACGCTGGCTGGCCGACGTCCGCCCCTATCTGGCCAAACCTTACCTGGCGATGGACCGCCCGCCCGGCGCCGGCATCGCCGCGGCGCGCGCCGCGCTCGATGCGTCTTGGCAGGCGCTGTTGGCCCGCCGCGACGATTGCTTGGCGGCGCTCGCGGCGCTGGAGCAGGCGGTCGGCTTGAACGCGAGAAGCTACAGCGCCGCGACGCGCGCATTGCTCAGCCAGAGCATGTCGCGCTGGCTGGCGGTCGATGGCGCGTCGCCCGCGCTCGGCGCGAGTGAGCGCAAGTTACTCGATAAGCTCATGCCGGCGCAGCTGGCGCGCGCCGCCAACAAAGGCCATACGCCGCCGGCGCATCCGGCGTTTGTCCTCATCGGCGCATGGCTCGCCGGCTGGGATGCCTATCGCCAGGCGGCCGCGTTGGAAGTGGCCCGGCTCAAGCTGGATTTGATCGGCTGGCTGGACGGCGAATTGGCGCGTCGGCGCCAGGCCGAACGCAAGCGCAGTTTCGACGATCTGCTGACGGATCTGTACGAAGCGCTGGGCGACCCTGATCGCGGGCCGGCGCTCGCCGAGCAATTGGCCGGTAGTTTCCGCGTGGCGTTGATCGACGAATTCCAAGACACCGACCCGGTGCAATACGACATTTTCCGTCGCTGCTTTATCGCACGTGGCCGGCCGGTATTTTTGGTCGGCGATCCGAAGCAGGCGATTTACAGTTTCCGTGGCGCTGACGTGTTCGCCTATCTCGCGGCACGCGACGATACCCTGCCCGCGCAGCGTTACACGCTCGGCGTCAATCGCCGGTCGCAAGAAACGCTGGTCGAGGCGGTCAATCAGCTGTTTGCCCGGCCTTCGCCGTTCGTGCTGCCGGAAATCGGCTATCAGCCGGTCGCGGCGGCCGGGCCCGCCGAACGCTTGGAAGTAGACGACGACCGCGCCGCCTGCAACTGGCAGTGGCTGGAATTCGGCGAGAGCGGCAAAGGCGCCAGCAAGCGCCTGGCCGCGGAACAGGCCGCCGCGTGCGCCGCGGCGGAAATCGCCCGGCTGCTCGCGTTGGCGGCCGAGGGCCGTGCCGCGCTCTATGGCGATCAAGGTCGGCGGCCGCTGAATGGCGGCGATTGCGCGGTGCTGGTGGGCACCCATCGCCAAGGCGAGATCATGCGCGCGGCGCTGACGGCGCTGAATATTCCCAGCGTGGCGCTGACGCAGGAGAGCGTGTATGCCAGCGGCGAGGCGAATGAGTTGTTGGTGCTGTTGTCGGCATGGGCGCATCCTGCGGACGAATCGCGTCTGCGCCATGCGCTGGCGACCGAGCTCTACGGCTTCGATGCTGCCGATCTGGCGAGGTGCCAGCATGACGAAAGCGCGTGGGAGGCGCTGTTGGCGGCTCATGCCGCCGACCACCTGCGCTGGCGTCAGCATGGGCTGATGGCGGCGTGGCGCCACTTTTTCGCCAGGCGCGCGCTGGCCGAACGGCTTTTGCCGTTGCCGGACGGCGAGCGGCGGCTGACCAACTTGTCGCATTTGGCCGAATTGCTGCAAACCGCCAGCGAAGAGCAACGCGGCATGCTGCCTTTGCTCGATTGGTTTGAACTGCAGGTACGCGACGGACAGGGCGGCGAAGCGGCGCTCTTGCGCCTGGAGAGCGACGCCGCGCTGGTGAAGATCGCCACGGTGCACAGCGCCAAAGGCTTGCAATACCCGGTGGTGTTCTGCCCTTTCCTGTGGGATGGCGCGCTGGAGCGGCGTGAAATGCCTTTCTGGCGCAGCCACGGCGAGGCGGGCAGCCGTCTGACGCCCGAGGTGCTGCTCGACGATGCTACCCGCGAGGCGGCGCGACGAGAGCTGCTGGCGGAGAAATTACGGCTGGCCTATGTGGCGCTGACGCGCGCCGAACACCGCCAGTACATTGTCTGGGGCTGGGTGCAGCAGATGGAAACCTCGGCGCTGGCATGGCTCATGCATGCGCCCGCACAGGCGTCGCTTGCGGACCTGCCGGCACTGGACGGCGCGCAAGTGCGCGCCGCGCTGCGCGACTGGGTAGCGCGCCACGCGCGCGTCAGCGCCTGGCAAGAGGCCGAGTGGGCGCCAGCGGCGCCGGGCCGGGCGGCGCTCGCGGCCGGCCCGTATGCGCCGGCGCGCATCGACCGGCCGATTTATACGCCGTGGCGCGTCGCCAGTTTCAGCGGCTTGGTGCATCACAGCGCGGTTGAGCGCGAGCGGCCGGACCATGACCGTGGTGGATTGGCCCTCGCCGAGCCCCTGGCGGGCACCATGCCGTTTCCGCGCGGCGCGCGTGCCGGCACGTGTCTGCATGCGATTCTCGAGCGGATCGACTTCACCGCGCCGGACCCGGTGGTGGCGAGCGAGATGGTCGCGCAACACGGTTTCGCGCCCGAGCATGCCGACGCGGCGTTCGCGCTGGTGCGGCGCACGCTGGCGGCGCCGCTGGATCCGGGCGTGACGCTGGCGCAGTGTGCACCGGGCCGGCGGCTGATCGAATTGGAATTCACGCTGCCGGTGGCGCGGCTCGGCATCGAGGCGTTGCGCGCGCTGTTGACCGACGCCCGCCATGGTTTGCATCCGGCGCTACGCGCTGCCGCTGCCGGACTGGATTTTCCCGTGGTGCGCGGGTTTCTCAAGGGATTCATCGATTTGGTGTGCGAGATCGACGGCCGTTATTACCTGATTGACTACAAATCCAACGATCTGGGGCCGGTCGGCGCCGATTACGCTGTCGAGCGGCTGGCGCAATCGGTGGCTCGCGAGCATTATTATCTTCAGTACCTGTTTTATTGCATTGCCATAAGAAGATATCTGACAAGCCGGGGCGTCGACTTTACGACACGTTTCGCCGGCGTGCGCTATCTCTATATGAGGGGGGTCGATCAAGACGGCAGCGGCGTGTGGCGCGATGCGCCATCGCCGTCGTTGTTGGACGCGCTCGACGCCCTGTTTATCGCTTGAGTGCTTCCATGCCCAGGGGACCGCGATGTTTGAATCCGCCGAAATCGAACACCGCGTCGACAAGGAAACCTTCCGCGAGCAGGTACCCCTGCTGCGCAAGGCGCTGCTCGACGCGCAATACGACCTGAAGGAAAAACCGGATTTTCCGGTAGTGATCTTGATTCATGGCTTCGACGGCGCCGGCCGCGGCGATACGATGAACTTGCTCAACGAGTGGATGGACCCGCGGCTGATCCGCACCGTGGCTTTCGATGCACCGAACGACGAGGCACGGGCACGGCCGTGGATGTGGCGTTATTGGCGCGAATTGCCCGGCAAGGGGCGCATCGGCATCTTCTTCGGTTCGTACTATTCAGACATGCTGTTCGGCCGGGTAAAGGGGCATAGCGACTGGGACGCCTTCGACCTGCAGATTCAAGAGAGCCGTCAATTCGAACACATGCTGGCGCAGGATGGCGCGCTGGTGATCAAGTTTTGGTTCCACCTGTCGCGCGAGAAGCAGAAGAAGCGGCTGAAAACCCTGGAAAAGGATCCCGCCACGCGTTGGCGCGTCACCAAGACCGACTGGGAGCATTTCGAGCAGTACGATCTGATCCGCAAATACGCCGAGCACATGATCCGGCTGACCAACACCGCCGACGCGCCATGGATCATCGTCGACGGCGAGGATGCCAATTACCGCAGCCTGACGGTCGGCAACACCGTGCTGAACATGCTGCGCGCGCGCTTGGCCGAACAAGCCGAGCAGGGAAAGACCAAACCGAACGCGCCGCCGCTCATGGCGCCGATCGACAACAAGCTGATTCTGGACGCGCTGACGCTCGATCAACCGACCACGCGCGACGATTATCGCGCGCAGATCGACAAGCTGCAGGGACGGCTTTATCACCTGACGCGGCATCCGCGTTTCGCCGAGCATGCGCTGATGCTGGCCTTCGAGGGTAACGACGCCGCCGGCAAGGGCGGCGCCATCCGTCGCATCACCCAGGCGCTGGATGCGCGGACATATCACGTGGTGCCGATTGCGGCACCGACCGAGGAGGAGCGGGCGCAGCCGTGGCTATGGCGCTTCTGGCGCTACGTGCCGGCGAAAGGGCGTATCACGATCTTCGACCGTACCTGGTATGGCCGCGTGCTGGTCGAGCGGGTGGAAGGCTTCGCCAGCGAGCCCGATTGGATGCGTGCCTATTTCGAGATCAACGACTTCGAGCATCAACTGAGCGAGAACGGCATCATCGTGATCAAGTTCTGGTTGACGATCAGCGAAGAGGAGCAGTACGCCCGCTTCAAGGCGCGGGAGGAAACCGGCTTCAAGCGCTTCAAAATTACCGAAGAGGACTGGCGCAACCGCGAGAAGTGGGAGCAATACCGGCTGGCCGTCAGCGATATGGTCGACCGCACCAGCACGACCCGTATTCCCTGGGTGCTGGTCGAAGCCAACAACAAGTACTTCGCGCGGCTGAAGATACTGGAGACGATTTGCGAAACGCTGGAGGCGAGGCTGCACACGCCATCGTGAACGGAGGGGAAATCTTGACGGCGGGAGTAAAAGCTCGCCCCCACTCCCGCTTTCAAGGTGTTGCCGTTACTCCCGCAGTAGAGAGCCGCGCAAGCGCAACGGCGGGAGTAGAAGCAAAACCTTAACGGCGGGAGTAAAAGCTCGCCCCCACTCCCGTTCAATCAAGCCGTCTGCTTGGCCAGCGCCTCGGTTTCAGGTTTGCCGCGCAGGCGGTAACCCAATCCCATCATGGCGATCCACACCGGCACGGCGTAGACCGAGGCCGATTCGCCCGGCGTGATGAGCAGGATGAACAGGATCATGGCCATGAAGGCCAGGCACAGCCAATTGGCCAGCGGGTACCAGAACGCCGGGAAGATCAGTTTTTGGCCGGCTTTGGCGCGGCGGAATTTCATATGCGTCAGGCTGATCATCGCCCAGTTGATCACCAGCGTGGCCACCACCAGCGACATCAGGATGCCCAGCGCCTGTCCCGGCAGCACATAGTTGAGAATGACACAAGCAAAGGTGGCGAGCGCCGAAAACAGCGTGGCTTTCACCGGCACGCCGCGCCGGTCGGTTTGTGCAAAGGCGCGCGGCGCGTTGCCTTGTTCCGCCAGGCTGTAGAGCATGCGGCTCGTGGCATAGACGCCGCTGTTGTAGACCGACAGCGCCGCCGTCAGCACGACGAAGTTCAACAGCTGTGCGGTGGTATTGGCGCCGATCTGCTGGAAGATCATCACGAACGGACTGCCGCCGGAGGCAACCTTGCTCCACGGGTAGAGCGATAGCAGCACGGTCAGCGAGCCGATGTAAAACACCAGG
Organism: Paludibacterium sp.; assembly: GCF_019232825.1. Classification (GTDB taxonomy): domain Bacteria; phylum Pseudomonadota; class Gammaproteobacteria; order Burkholderiales; family Chromobacteriaceae; genus Paludibacterium. Next base: position 10,972 of record NZ_JAFAND010000071.1, read on the forward strand.
ATACGCACGATCACCTGATTCACCGCCTTGGGGATCGCGTGCTGGGGATTGGCCGCTTCCGCCGCGGTCATGCCGATCAGCTCCAGGCCGCCGAACGAGAACATGATCACCGCCAGCACCATGAATAGGCCGCTGAAACCATGCGGGAAGAAACCGCCATCATTCCACAGGTTGTGCACCGAGGCCTGCGGGCCGCCGCTGCCGCTGGCCAAGAGCCAAGCGCCGAACAGGATCATGGCCACCACGGCGACCACTTTGATCAACGCGAACCAGAATTCGGTCTCGCCGTAGGATTTCACGCTGGTCAGATTGACCCCATTGATGGCGATGAAGCAGACGAACGCGGTGAGCCAGGCCGGCACCTGCGGCCACCAGAATTGCACGTAGGCGCCAACGGCGGTCAATTCAGCCATGCCGACCAGGATGTACAACAGCCAGTAGGACCAGCCGGACAGAAAACCGGCAAAGCCACCCCAGTAGCGGTAGGCAAAGTGGCTGAACGAGCCCGCGACCGGCTCCTCGGCGATCATCTCGCCCAACTGGCGCATGATCAGAAAGGCGATGAAGCCGGCAATGGCATAGCCGAGGATCATCGACGGGCCGGCGGCCTTGAGCACGCTGGCCGAGCCGAGAAACAGCCCGGTGCCCACGGCGCCGCCGAGGGCGATCAATTGGATATGGCGATTTTTGAGTTCTCGTTTGAGCTCGCCGCCATGAGACACGGTACCCATGATAAGGGACTCCTTTCGGGTTATCTTTTCGGACTTTTCGTGCCATCAGAGCACCGAAGGGCGAGCATAGTCAAACGGTTGTATACAATATATCTGCTACAAAAATGCGCATATCATTGGTTGCGAAGAGAAAGTTCCACATTTTTTGGCATTGGAAGCCAATAATTGCCGCGTTCTGATCAGCAAACCGCAAAATCTCCATAGCGAGATATTTTGTCGCCGCGCGGTGGGCGGCGCCTCGCTTGCCTCTCCCGGAGAATGGTGCGACAGTCAGCCTGCCTGCCGATTTCAATATGAATTGCCCATGGATAACCCGCTTTACGTCACCCTCAACGATCTGTTCAGCCGGCTCGATCCCCGCTGGGACGACACATGCGCAGAGTGGTTGCAGGCGCTGATTCTCGCCAACCAGCAAGGACACGTTTGTTTGCCGGTGCCGCAACCGTCGGCGCGCCAACGGCTCGGCGCCTGTCCGCTGGTGGCGGCGCCTGGCGGCTATGCGCCGCTGATTCTCGATGCCCAGTCGGGGCTGTATTTCGCGCGCCATTGGTTTGACGAGGCGCGGCTGGCCGATGCCCTGCGTCTCAAGACCGGCCGGCGCGCCACGGTGAGCCCGGTCGACGCGGCGCATTGGCTCGATCGGCTGTTTCCACCCACGGCCGAGGGGCTCGACCGGCAGAAACTGGCGGCGGCCTTGGCGCTGCGCCAGCGGCTGTTAGTGATCTCCGGCGGCCCGGGAACCGGCAAGACCACCACGGTGATCCGGCTTTTGGCGCTGTTGGCGGCACTCGCCGCGCAGCCGTTGGTGATGGCCTTGGCCGCGCCGACCGGCAAGGCGGCCGCACGCTTGTCCGACTCGATGCGCGGCGCCATCGCGCAGCTGCCGGTCGAGGCGGCGCTCAAGCAGCGCTTGCCGGACAGCGCACAGACCTTGCATCGGCTGCTGGGTTTGCGTCCTGGCGGGGGCCGGCCGCGCCACCATGCCGACAACACCTTGCCGCTGGACGTGCTGGTGGTGGATGAAGCCTCGATGATCGATCTCGATCTGATGGCGCGGACGTTCGATGCGTTGCCGCCGCACGCGCAGGTGATTTTGCTTGGCGACCGCGATCAGTTGGCCTCGGTGGAGGCGGGGGCGGTGCTCGGCGAGCTGTGCCAGGACATCGGCTATCGCGGCGAGACGCTTGCCTGGCTTGCCGCGCTGGGGATGGATGTCGACGAGCTGCCGGCAGCCATCGATGAAGGGGCGCCGATGACCGATTGCGTGGTGCTGCTGACCCGTAGTCACCGGTTCGCCGCCGCGAGCGGCATCGGCCAGTTCAGCCGCGCCGTCAACGACAACCGGCCCGACGAGGCATTGGCGCTGCTGGACGAGGCGGCCGCGGATCTGAGCTGGCATCCTCAATGGGATGCCGACGCGCTTTGGGCGCGTCGCCAGCCGTATTGGCAGGCGGTGGCGGCGGGCGCGCCGCTCACGAGCGTGCAGCAGGCCTTTGTTGCGTTTATGCCACTGGCTGGCGAGCGGCGCCAAGTGGAGGCGATCAACCGCCTGGTCGAGCACCGCCTGGAGGCCGATGGGCTCAAAATGCCCGGGCAGCTTTGGTACCCGGGGCGGCCGGTGATGATCTCTCACAACGATTACGGTGTCGGGCTCTTCAACGGCGATATCGGCTTTGCCGTGGATAGGCCGGAAGGCCTGCGCGTCGCGTTTCCCGCCGCGGACGGCAGCTGGCGCGAACTGGCGCCGGCGCGCTTGCCCGCGCATGACACCGTTTACGCCATGACCGTGCACAAGAGCCAGGGCTCGGAATTCGACGAAGTGTGGCTGGTCTTGCCGGACGAGGAGGCGAACGTACCCGATCGCGCGTTGGTGTATACCGCGGTTACCCGCGCGCGGCAGCGTTTCCGGTTGGTCGGCGGGCGGGAAATGTTGCGCGCGGCGATTGGCCATGCGCTGGTCCGCCATTCCGGTTTGGCGCGCAGAATGCGTCCGACATAGTCAAGGGTGCGCGAATCATCTTAATATGCGGTGTTCTCTTCCCCGCATGTCTGGAGCGGTAATGCCAATGCAGCGTGTTCTCGATTATCTGGCGCGCGTGACCCAGGTGGATCTGTCCGCCTTTAGCCCGTTGTATTTCGGCCCGACTCAGCTTGGTTGGGTCAACGCCGAATGGCGCGCGCGTCTCTTGGCGGGAGAAAGCCAGCTGTTCGCCGCCGAAGGCGAACGCCTGTGCTGTCTGGCAGAGGGGAGCTATCAAGACATCAGCGCGGCGCTGGCCGCGGCGGCCCGCCGCTGGCAGGCGGCAGGCTGGCTCAACGGCTGGCGTGACGAGAATTTCCAAGCCTGCAGAGAGGATGGCACGCCGCTGTTCGAGTTGGAGCGCGCGGCGTTTCGCCCGTTGGGGTTGACGAGCCGTGCCGTCCATCTCAACGGTCTTTCCCGCATGGCGGACGGCGAAGTGCGCATGTGGCTCGGCCGCCGTAGCCCGCACAAAGCAGTAGATCCCAACCGGATGGACAATATGGTCGGCGGCGGCGTGGCCGCGGGCGAAACGATCGCTACGGCGCGAGCGCGCGAAGGCTGGGAAGAGGCCGGACTGTCCGCCGCGTTGCTGGCCGAGGCGCGCCAGGACACGCTGCTGTTGGCTGAACGACCGGTGGCGCGCGGGTTGCATCGCGAATGGCTGCATGTTTTCGATATTTGGCTGCCGCTTGGCGTCGTTCCCTGTAATCAGGATGGCGAAGTCGCCGAACACTGTTGTTTGCCGCTGGCCGAAGTCGAGTCGCTGTTGGTGGCGGGGCGTTTCATGATCGACGCCGCCTTGGTGGCGGCGGATTGTCTGGCCCGCCTGGGCTACTGGGGCGAGGACGGCCGTTTGGTGCGGGCAGCCTGCAACCGTGCCGCCGCGGGCTGCCTGTCCGAATGACCAGAGGGTCCCTAGGGCCCATGCCGGGTTTTGCTATCGTAAGATCGTGCGTGAGACAATTTTGCGGTTAAGCGTTTCCCCGTAATTGCGGAAATCTGCGTGAAAGATTATTTTGTTAACCTAAACGCCCGAAATTCGCATTTTATAGCGCCTGCTAGAGGTTTCCGCAGTGTATCGTTTGAAATTGATCTCCAACACCTTCGGCATCGACGACAAGAGTCCGATCTACCCGACGGCGGATGCTGCCCGCGCCGCGGCGAACGTCATGCTGCGTCTGTATCGCGGCAAGGTCAAAGTGGAGATCTACCAAGTGCTTGATCTGCGCACCAATCAAAAGCGCGTGATCGAAACCATCGGTTCTCCAGAGTAATTTCCCCGCCTTTTTGCGCTATTTTCCGCTTCGCCGGCAATGACCGAATCGCGCGGCGTTTCACGTCCATTTTTGCTGAATGTGGCCGTCGACGCGGCGATTTTTATATGATGATTGATTTGCGCCTCTTGGCGGCGAAAAAAACTTGTCTCTCGCGCAACGCGCGCGCAGCCAGGCGGCTCGTTTTTCTGTGGCTACAATGAGGGGGAGAAAAGACAGGACTGGCGCACCCGACAGGGATCGAACCTGTGACCTTCGGCTTCGGAAACCGACACTCTATCCAACTGAGCTACGGGTGCGCTGAATTTGAAGCAGGGCGGATCATAACGCAAAGCGCATCCACAAGTCCAGTAGGGGTTTTGCCTTGCGGAAATGCTTCTCGTATAATCGGCAAAATATTAAATGTCATTATTTTTCCAGGCGAGGCGCGAATGAGCAATGAAAACGGAATGGGCCCGGGGCAGATCGTCAAAGTATTGATCGGCATCGTCGTATTTCTTGTCGTGGCGATTACTTTGCTCGCCAAGCTGGCCACCAGCGGCTTCAATGTCGATGCCGAGGTCATGACCAATGAGTCGGTCGCCGCTCGTCTGAAACCGGTAGGGGATTCGGTAGCGGCCGATGCGCCGCCGGGAAGCCGAACCGGCGAGCAGGTCTTCCAGGCTGTTTGCATCACCTGTCACGGCAACGGCCTGTTGGGCTCGCCCAAGTTTGGCGACGCCGCCGCCTGGGGGCCGCGCATCGCCAAGGGTTTCGCCACCCTGGTGCAGCATGCGCTCTCCGGTTTTAACGCCATGCCGGCTCGTGGCGGCAATGCCACGCTGACTGATAGTGAGGTGGCACGCGCCGTGGCCTATATGGCCAATGCCGGCGGCGCCAAGTTTGCCGCGCCCCAGGCGGATGCCAGCGGCGCCAGCGCCACGTCGGCGAGCGCGCCGGCCGCCGCCGCCGCCGCGTTGGACCCGAACGTGGTCGGCAAAAAAATCTATGAATCGGTTTGCGTCGCCTGCCACCAGGCGGGCGTTTCCGGCGCGCCCAAGTTCGGCGACAAGGCCGCCTGGGCGGTCCGTTTGAAGCCCGGTTTGGATGAAGTGCAGAAAATTGCCACCAAGGGGCTGAACGCGATGCCGCCCAAGGGAGGGTATAGCGGCAGCGACGCCGAATTCCGCGCCGCGATCGAGTACATGGTCAACAATTCGAAGTGATTTGCACGTGGGGAGGCGGGCCTTTCGGCCCATGCCTGTCTAAAAGTACAGGTGCTCTACCCTGCTGCTTTGCGGCATTATGGGGACGTCTGACTGGCCTGGATGAGGCGCACTAAACCGCCGTTTCGCTCCCTGGTTTTGTGCCGAGTCCGGCAGGGGTGATTTCCTATGGATTACCCTACCCAGAGATGTTCCTCATTCTTGTATTGGCGCCCACACGGGCGCCATTTTTTTGTGCCGTCTCATTGTTTTAGCAATGAAATTGCTTTGGCAATACGCCTGCGGCTTCGATTCTATGGCGCGTCCCACCATCTGACCAGTGTTTCAAAACCGTTTCCTGACATAAATTAAGTATGTTCTAATTTTTTAATAATTGTAAACGGCGCCGGATTATCCTTTGGACGTTTGTTTGCACAGGGGGTTTTACAACATGATGTTGAAGAAGATGGCTTTGGCTGTATTGGGTCTGTCGTGCGTGTCCACTTTCGCCTGCACCACCATTGTGGTCGGCAAGGCCGCCTCGGCTGACGGTT
>NZ_JAFAND010000037.1 GCF_019232825.1 Paludibacterium sp.
GTTTGCAGCGGTTACGGAGGACCCGGCAAAGCCGGGCCTTAGTGGCAACTGACTGATTTCGCAGCCTGCCCATCGATTCCCACTCCCCCTGCCCTCTCCCTGAGAGGGGGCGCTCGCTTCGCGAGCATGGGTTTGTCAACACCCTCAGCGGGGCGCATAAGCGCCCCGCTTTGTTTTACGGCATGGACTTAGAATCTCTAACAAAAGCACCGACCAGACATCCGCCCGCGTTTTGTAGCGTGCAGTCGCCGCAGGCAATGCACGTCTTGCGTGAGTTCTCAGGCCGTGCGTTGCTTCGCGAACGCACGCTACCCAACCACGGAATGTGTTCTGTTAGAGGTTCCTACTTGGCAGCGGGTGCGGACATCATCATGCCATGGCCAGCGCCCATCATCCCCTGGCATTGTCCCGGCATGGTTTGAATCAGCTGGTCCGCCAGTTTCTGCCGCTGAGCGGCATCGGGCGTGGCCGCGATGCGCTCAACCGCGGCGCGCATGGTTTGCATCATGGCCGGCATGCCGGCTGGTGCCGAGTTATCCGGCGTGGCGGCCAGGGCCGCGGTGGCGGAGACCGCCAAGGCAATGAGTACGACCAATTTACGGTGTTTCATGATCTCGATTCCTTTTTCCGTTGCGGGTCGCCGGTTTAGCGCTGAGCATAAACCGAGGTGTGCCCGTCCTTGGTGAAAGCGATGACTTGATAGGGGGTGGTGACACCTTGCGCATCCATGCCGGGCGCCTTTAGCGGCATGCCCGGTACCGCCAAGCCGGCGATGTGGGGATGCGTTTTCAGGACTTTGGCCACCAGGTCCGGCGGTACGTGCCCCTCGAAGACATATCCCCCCGCCATGGCGGTGTGGCAGGAGCGCAGCGCCTGCGGCACGCCGGCCTTGTCCTTGATGGGCGTGATGTCGGGCTGCTCCTGGGTTTTCACGTTGAAGCCGGCCTGCTTCATGGCCGCGGCCCAGCGTTCGCAGCAGACGCAGCCGGTATTTTTAGCCATGACGATTTCCTGTTGCGCGGCGAGAACCGGCGTGGTGGATAACAGGCCGAGCGCCAAACCGGCGGCCAGCAGAGTGGTATTGAGCTTGTTTCGCATTGTGATTTCATCCATGGCAAGTTCCCCGCCGCGGCGCGCGGCTGGGGTGATGGGTGTCTCGTCATGTACGGCATGACGACTAGAGACCCTCGTGGGCGGAGAAATCAGGCGCGAGGCGGCGGCGACAGCGCTTCGGGATCGAATGAGGTGTAGTGCGCGTCGTGCCAAGAGGCTTGCGGCGGGGTCATCGGCACGAGGTGTGCCGCCGAGCCGCTTAAGCCAAACAGCGGTGCCTGGCAACAAACGGTATGGTGATGGCCGGCGGCCGTGTCTCGAGGCGAATGCTGTGCATGCTGCGCCGGCTGGCAATGCGCCGCCGCCATGCTGGCGGACACGGCCTGACCGGCGGCGGCCCCGCTGGGGGGCATCGCGCCGGCCGCCCACGCCTGCAGCGGCAGCAGGGCGAAGACGATCAGCAAAAAGGTGAGGCGCAGCAGTCGATACATGGTCTCGGCAAGGCGACGGCTTGAAGTGCTTCTATCGTGGCTGAACTCAGAATAATCGTCAAATACCCAATGGGGGTATGTTGATCTATGTAAAACATTTGGTTACCGGTCTAGTCGTCTCAGCCATGGCGTTACTGGGTGGCGGATAAAGCGAACCTCTATCTAGGAAAAGCGGTAGTTTCTTGGTGAACATTGGTCTGAACGAGGAGGCATATGTCTAACAGACACCACAGCATTTGTCGGCATATGTGACAGATTTAGCTGTCTTGTCAGTGTACTCAGGCCTGTCCTTGCGTAGGACTATGTCCTGGCGTCGTGAAGCGTTCTTAACGCTGGCCGAGAGGGCGATGGACTGTCGGCGCGCAACACAGAAAAGACGTGAAAAAAGCGTGGTCGGCGTCCATGGCGGCGTGTCCATCGGAACGGCTGATCAGAGGTACAGGGAACGTGAACCGTGGCCTGGGCGAGCCAGTCTTCCAATTTCCTCCCGCTGCTAGAGTTGTGGCTATTATGTTTAATCGCTTGGTTCGTCCTCTGTTGTCGTGTCGCGTGTCCATCAGCCCATTGCTGCATGCCGATGGGCTGCATCTTCTCATCCACTGGTTATGGCGCATCGTCCCTCTGGCGGGGGGGCTGGCCATGTGGCAGGCAAGCCAAGGCGGCCAGAATGGGAATACGCTGCCGTGGGTCCTGTGTGGGGCGCTGGTGGTGCTCGGCGAGATCCGCTGTTGGCATGCCATGCGCTGGCGGGGTGCGCATGCCCTGGCCAAGGCCGCACAGTTGCAATTGCGAAGCGTGATCGAGTGCTTGCCGGAAGGGTTTGCTCTGTACGATCAAAATGATCGCTTGGCGCTGTGCAATCAACACTACGCGCGATTGTTTTCCACCACCTTGCGGCCGGAGCAACTGATCGGCCGTAGTTATCGATCGATGAAGCAATTGGCGCTGCGTCATGCCGCTCAAGTGCCCGAGGACGGCTACGACGATACGGCCTGGATCGAGGAGCGGATACGGCGCCATCGCCAGGGCGAATCCTTTATCTTGCGCTGGGGTGATCAGTGGTATCTGGCCATCGACTACCAGGTGCCGGAGGTCGGCATCGTTTCGCTCCGCCTCAACGTCACCACGTTGAAGCGGCAAGAGTTGGCGCTGCGGGAGGCCAGGCGCGTGGCCGAAGCCTCCGCGCACGCGAAGGGCGCATTCTTGGCGATGATCAGCCATGAGATCCGCACCCCGTTCAACGGTTTGCTCGGCTGGCTGGATTTGTTGCGCGCCACGCGGCTGACACAGCAGCAGTCGGCCATGCTCGTCAGCATGCATGATGCCGCCTCGTCGCTGCTGCGGCTGATGGACGACATCATCGATTTCTCCGATCTCGAGGCTGGCAATGTGACACTGGCGCCTGTGGTGACCGCTTTGCGTCCGCTGCTCGCTCAGGTGCATCAGCTCTTCCTGCCCGCTGCCGCGTCACGCGGCCTATGTTGCGAGCTGGTGATCGCGCCGGAGGTGGCGGAGGCGCATGTGTTGGATTCACGGCGGCTGCGGCAGATTCTGGTGAATTTTGTTCAGAATGCCCTCCGGCATACCGAGCGCGGCGGTTTGCGCTTGACCGTCGAGGTTGAGTCGGAGGGGGGCGGCAAGCAGCTGTTGCGCTTCAGTTGCATCGACAGCGGTTGCGGTCTGTCAAATGTTCAGCAATCCACGTTGTTTCAGCCGTTCAGCCGCGACGTTGGCCGCGGTAACCGGCAACAGACCGGGGCGGGATTGGGCTTGGCGATTTGCCAGCGGTTGGCCGGCTTGATGGACGGCAAGATCGGGCTGAGTAACCAGCCGCAAGGCGGTACCCGGGCCTGGCTGACCGTGCGGCTGGATTGTGCGATTTCTCCCAGTGCTCAGCCCGGCACGCCGGCCGATGCTGTATCGCCCCTGCCGTTTGCCGGGATGGCACCGGTATTATTGGTGGAGGACCATCCTTGCAACCGCCAGTTGATGGCCATGCAGCTCGAACGGCTCGGGGTGGCCTTTCAAGTGGCGGAGCATGGCGAGCAGGGATTGGCGCTATGGCGAGCGCAACCGTTTTCCTTGGTGTTGACCGATTGCCATATGCCGGTGATGGACGGCTATCAGCTGGCGCGGGCCATCCGCCAGGAAGAAGCCGAGCGCGGTTTGCCGCCCGTTCCGGTGATTGCCTGCACCGCCAATCAGGCCGCCGACGTGGCGTCCTTGGCACGGGATGCCGGCATGTCGCACGTCCTGACCAAACCGGTCGATATGGCCGTGCTGGCCACGACGCTGCGCCTGTGGCTGGACATGCCCGACATTTCCGCGCGGGCAGCTCGGACCAAGCCTGGCCCGATGTTCGATTGGTCGGTGCTATTCGGGCTCTGCCAAGGCAGCCGGAGCAAAGCATGGCAACTGGTGGCCCAGTTCGCGGCGATCGGCGCCGCCGATCGTCAGGCGCTACGTCAGGCGGTCGATGCCGGCGACAGTGAACAGGCAGTGTGGTACGCGCATCGCATCAAGGGTTCGGCGCGTACGCTCGGCGCCAATGGCCTGGCCGACGCGGCCCAGAATCTAGAGCGGGCGGCACGCGCCGCGTCGCCGCTCACCGATGCCTGGCAAACGCTGGAGCGCGGTTTCGCCGATATGGAGTCGTGGATGGCCAGGCAGCCGGGGCTCGCGCGCCGTGCGCGCCGCGCCGCCGGATGCGTTCAGCGGTAAGTTGCCAGAATTTTGTCGTATTGGCCGTTGCTCTGGATGATTTTCAGCCCTTGGTTGAAGGTTTCGCACAGGCTGAGCGAACGGCAGACCAGTTGATAGGTTGTCGGCGGAAACAAGTGATAGATGTCCACGGGCTGGGCTTGCTCATGAAATTGCAGCTCCTGCTTGCGGTCCATCCATTGAAAGATGCGCCGGTCGGCAACGACGACATCGATGCCGTCGCGATAGAGTAGGCGGTTTTGATTCAGCTGATCCGCCGTCTCGGCATAACGTGGGTTGTTGCTCGCCATGGTGCGAAATTCCGTGCCCAGGTAGAGCGTGGCGCGCGGAAATGCCAGCACGCTGTATTGGTTCAGATCTGAAATCTGAGTTAGCCGGATTTGCCGGCTTTTCAACGTGATGGCCACATCTTCGTAGGCGATATAAGTGTTCGAATAATAGGCGCGAACACCGGACTGGCGGCCGAGGGTGGCCACGGCCTCGATGTCGGCATGCTCAAGCGCGGTTGCGAGCCTGGGCTGTGACACGTACTGCGGTGCCATCGCGAGACCACGCGCGGCGAACGCGGCGCGAATAATATCAACCTCGATGCCGCTGTTGCTGTCGACCATCACATACGGCTCAAGCGACTCGCCGAACGCAACATGGATCGTGTTGTCCGCGCCAGGCGCCGCGGCCGCGCCGATGGCCAGCAAACCGCCCAACAGGCACCGCACCGCAGACCGCATGGCTTGACTCCCCATCCCCGCACCGGATCATTCCAGGTAAGGTCATTATGGGCCGAAAGCCTATTCTATGCCATACAACTCACGTTTCCTGGAAGATTATTCTTTGGTCTTTTCGAATAGTGCGTAAGTCTTGCAGGCCGGTGCGAGCACCTGCCATTCGCCTTCAAAGCCGGCCGGAATGACGAAATGATCGCCCGGACGCAGGTCGACGGTCTGACCGTGCCGATCGCTAAGTCGGACATGGCCTTCCAGCAAGGTGCAAAACTCGTGTTCCGTGTATTTGACGCGCCAACGGCCGATGCCGCCGCGCCAGAGTCCGGCGTGAAATTGTCCGCTGGGGTCGGTGTAATGATTGACCACCTGCTGTCGGCATTCGCCTTCAATGCGCCGGTCATCCGCTGCGACAAACGCGGTTTCTTCGCCTTGGTGCCGTTGAAACAGCACAATATCGGTGACAGTCTTCATGTTTTCTCTGACGTTGTGACGACGTCATAAGATGGCATGGCGCTGCTTGGCCGGCAAGATCCGCGTTAGCGCAGATCGCCGGCCAATGAGACGCGCACCGCCGGCGCCGCCTCGGTCTTGGCTTGGTAATGCGGGTGATCGATGCCGGCGCAAAGCGTGGCGCCGCTTTTTGCGGCCGCCACCATTGCCGGGGTCAGTTCAAACCGTAGGAAATGCACCGCCGAGGTTTTGTCGCCGGTGGTGCGGTCGAGGTCCTCATTGGCGACCGGCCGGATCTTGGGGTGATCGCCGACTTGCAGCCAGACATGGGTCTCGATGCCCGTGAGTCGCGCCAGCGCCGCCTTGCGCGCCTCCGCGTCCGGATATTCCAGCATGAACGTGGCTTTCCAGTTGCTGCCATCCGGAATCAGCGGGTTGTACACATCCAGTTCCTGTTGGATCAGCTCGGGTTCGAACATCCGCTCCAGGCGCAGCATTTCCTGGATCTGGTACTGCATGGTCAGCGTATCCTCGAAATACAGCGCGGCGTGTTCGCCCAAGGGCAGGCGTCGCTCCTTTTTGTGTGCAATCACCCGGGCGCGGAATTCCGGTCGGATGCGCGCGTATTGCTCAAGGGAAAACAGTTGTTCATGGGTCAGCATGCGTCCTCCTAAATGCCATATGCCTGACGCAGCAGGGTGATCGGATGCTCGGCGTCTACACCGCCATGCACGTGGGCAATATGATGCCCGGCCATGGCGCAATCCGAGCCGAAATGGTCCGGCGCGGCCTGGGTGACGGCATTGACCACCGGTTTGGCGATTTTGGCGGCAAAGGCGTGGTATTCGGCCTTGACCGCGTAAGTGCCGTCGTGGCCAGAGCAGCGTTCGACGCTCTCCACTTGCGTGCCGGGGATCAGCGACAGGCACTCGCGCGTTTTGGGACCGATGTTCTGCACACGCTGATGACAGGCCGCGTGCAAGACCACCTTGCCCAATGGCTGGCGGAAATCCGTGTTGAGCATGCCCTCGCGATGCCGCAGCATCAGATATTCGAACGGATCATAAAAGGCGTTTTTCACTTTTTGCACATCCGGGTCGTCCGGAAACAGCAGTGGCAGCTCCTGCTTGAACATCAGCACACAGGAAGGAACCAGCGCGGTCAGGTCCCAACCGGCGTCGACCAGCTTGGCCAGGATCGGAATGTTTACCTCCTTGTTGGCGCGCACCGTGTCGAAGTCGCCCAGCTCCAGCTTGGGCATGCCACAGCAGCGTTCTTTCTCGGTCAAGGTGACGGCGATGCCGTTATGCGCGAACACCGCCAGCAGATCCTCGCCTGGGCCGGGCTCGTTGCGATTCATGTAGCAGGTGGCGAACAATGCCACCTTGCCGGTGGTGCTCCCGGCGGGCGAGGCGGGCGTATCGGCCGGTAGATGCGGCAGGCGCCGCCGCATGGGGTTGCTGGTGAATGCCGGCAGCCAGGCGTCGCGGTGGATACCGGCGGCGTGCTGTAGCAGGGTGCGCATCGGCCGAACCTGATTCACGGCGTTGATTGCGGGGGCGACGATCGGAATGCCGCAAAAGCGGCCGACGGCATCGGTGCTGGTCAAGATCCGGTCGCGCAGCTTGCTCTTGCCTTGGCGGTGACGCACGGCTTTGGCGCGCAGCATCAGATGTGGAAAATCGAGGTTCCACGCGTGCGGCGGCACATACGGACACTTGGTCATGTAGCACAGATCGCACAGATAACAGTGCTCGACCACCTTGGCGTAATCCGCCTTGTCGACACCATCCACCTCCAGCGTGGGGGAGGCGTCGACCAGATCGAACAGGGTAGGGAAGGACTGGCAAAGGCTGACGCAACGCCGGCAGCCGTGACAGATTTCGAACACGCGCGCCATTTCCTGGTTCAGCGCGCTCTCATCGTAAAATTCCGGGTTTCGCCAGTCGATGGGATGACGGGTTGGGGCTTCGAGGTTGCCTTCTCGGTGGTCGGCCATAACTCGACTCCTGCACGAAAAAAAGAACAGCCGGCCCGCACGTGCGGGCCGGCACTCCGTTACAGTTCGGCCAACGCCTTGGCGTAGCGATTGGCGTGGGAACGTTCGGCCTTGGCCAACGTTTCAAACCAGTCGGCGATTTCGTCGAAGCCTTCGGCACGGGCATCCTTGGCCATGCCGGGATACATATCGGTGTATTCGTGGGTTTCTCCGGCGACCGCGCTTGCCAGATTGTCCTGAGTGCTGCCAAACGGCAACCCTGTGGCCGGGTCGCCACATTTTTCCAGATATTCCAAGTGGCCATGGGCATGGCCGGTTTCGCCCTCGGCCGTCGAGCGGAACAGAGCAGCCACGTCGGCGTAGCCCTCCACGTCGGCTTTGTTGGCGAAGTACAGATAGCGGCGGTTGGCTTGCGATTCACCGGCGAAAGCGTCTTTCAGATGCTTCTCGGTTTTGGATCCTTTGAGTTGCATGCTATAGCGCTCCTTAAAGAAGTAAAACGGCCGGACGGAGCCCGGCATCCTTACCGTAGATTCCGCCTTGGCAAAGCGGAAATGAAAAAAATTTACCTCCTACATAGTGACTTACTATCACTATGGCATAATTACCGCGCCGCGCTAGCCCGCTCTGACGCAGCCGCGGCCCGCGGCTTTCGCCTGGTACAACGCCTTATCGGCCCGCATCAGCAATGCTTCGCCATCCTTGTCGTTCGGGGTGAGCGCAGCGACGCCGATCGAGCAGGAAAAGTGGATGGCATGATGGTGGTCCGCCACCGGCACCGCCATATCCAGAATGCGCAGCAACAGCCGCTGCGCGACTTCCCCTGCCTCCGCCAGCGTCGTTTGCGGCAACATGACGGCGAATTCCTCGCCGCCGAGCCGGCCCATCAGATCCTCCTTACGCAACAGCGGCGCCGATTCGCGGCACAGCGTGCGCAGCACGTCGTCGCCGGTGGAATGGCCGTAGCGGTCGTTGATGCCCTTGAAATGGTCCAGATCCAGCATCAGTACTGCCAAGGGGGCCGGATAGCGCCGTGCGCGCGTCAGCTCCTTGGCAAGCGCTTGCAGGAAATTGCCGCGGTTGGCGATGCCGGTCAGACTGTCTAGCCGGGCTTCGCGCAAAAGCGCGGCTTCCAGCTGCTTGCGCTCGGTAATGTCGCGCGCCGAAGCCCAGATCAGCGCTTGGCCATCGATCTCCACCTCGGTGGAGGTGATTTCCGCATCCCACAGCGAGCCGTCCACGTGTCGCATGGCGGTTTGAAAAATCAACGGCTGGCCACGATGGCCGTGCAGAATTTTGACGATGTCGGACTGCTCCAGGTTGGCGACCCAATCGCCGATGTGCGTGCGCATGACGGCATCGACGTCCGTCGCACCGATCTGTTTGAGAAATCCTTCGCTGATTTCCAGGAAGCGGCCGGCGCGGTCGAGCACCACGGTGCCGTCCGCGCCATGACGCAGCAGCAACTGGTAATGTTCGCTCTTCAGTCTTAGCGCCTCCATGGCCTCATGGTGCAACAACACCTGACAGGCCAGATCCGAGACCCGGTCGATCATGGCGAAGTCGTCCGCGCCGGGCACGCAAGGCGCGTGGTGATAGATGGCGAACACGCCCAGCACCTGTTCGCCGTTCAGAATCGGTTGCGACCAGCAGCTGGAGAGCCCAAAGCGGGCTGTCAGCTCACGCAGCGCCACCCAAGAGGGGTGTGTCAGCGTATCGGTGATGATCACCCGCTGCCGGCTGAAGGCCGCCGCGCCGCAGGCGCCGATGTCGGGGCCGATGGCCACGTCGTCGATGGCGGACAAATACTCGCTCGGCAGGCTGGGCGCCGATAGCAGGCGCAGCCGGCTGCCGTTGCCATCCGGCGCCATGATCGAGCACAGCGCGCCCGGCCAGATGGATTCGATGCCGGCCAGCAACGTATCGAGCACCTGTTTCAGCGGCGCATGTTGCGTGGTCAGCCGAAGCACGCGGTTATACAACGCAAGCTGGTGCTCTGCGGCATCGAGTCGCGATTGTTCTTCCAATCGGCACAGTTCGGCGTCAAGGCGCGCCGCCACCGGCGCGAACCAGGCATCGAACCAGGCGGGCAAGGCGGTGCTGTCGCGAAAGAACAGCGCCACGTGGCCGGTGCATTGGCCTTGGGCGTTCAGCAGCGGATAACCGTAGAAGCTGTCGCAGCATAGATCGCGCAGCAACGGAAAGGCCGAGGGCAAGTCCGACGCCTGCGCCATCGGCCGGTGCTTTTGGTATACCACCTCGCAGGGGCGGCCTGCCAGGACGATGCTGTTGTTGGCGCAGGCGTCTTCCGGCACTGACGAGACGATGCGAGCACGGGTGGCCGGGCTATCGATGGCGCGTGTGATCAGAACTTGTTGCGTGGCCAAATGCTCAGCGAGCCAGACGGCCACCGCGCGCACATAGTCGGCGCCGACCAGCGAATACGTCGCTTGCCAAAGATCGGCTTGCAGACGCCCAGGCTCGAGACAGTCTATCGCGCAGGACATGGTATTTCGGCTAAGGTCAGTTCAATTTGATTTATAGCCGCAAATGCCATGCGCATCCTATCGGCTTCCCCGCTCGGGCGACCCAGATCAAACCTTGGCCAAATCGTCCCGCCGGCCAGCGACCGGCGGGGCTAGAATCCGCCATTCGACTCCGTGAACGGCACGAACCATGGCCCACCCCGTTTCCCCCCACAGCACCACCCATTACATGGGATTCACGCATGTGCAATGCGAATACTTGCCTTGCCATCAGGGCGTGAAAAATGAATTCAATTGTTTGTTCTGCTATTGTCCGCTGGTGTTGCTGCAGTGCCCTGGGCCGTACCGGATCTATCACGATCAGCACGGCACGGCGCGCAAGGACTGCAGCGGCTGCAAGTTGCCGCACAATGGCTATGAGCGCTCATGGCAATTAATGATGAAATGGTTGCGCGATCCGCGACCGTGGGATGGACAACCACGATCCTGAAGTTTTACATGTAATATGATGTTGTAATCCTTTGCCAATGAAAGGAGGCATCATGTCCGTGACCATCCGACCCGCCACCGTCGACGACGCCGCGCTGATTCTTGGATTTATCCGTGAGCTGGCCATTTACGAAAAGGCCGAGCATGAGGTGATCGCCAGCGAAGCCGACATCGCGCGCAATCTCTTTGCCCATGACGGGCCGGCCCGGGCATTGATCGTCGATGCCGACGGCATTCACATCGGTTTTGCCGTGTACTTCTACAGCTATTCCACGTGGCTGGGGCGTAAGGGGTTGTATCTGGAGGACCTATACATCTCGCCGGCGCATCGCGGCCATGGTGCGGGCAAGCAAGTGCTGCGCTATCTGGCGCAGCTGGCGGTGTCGCAAGGCTGCGGGCGCTTCGAATGGAGCGTGCTTGACTGGAACGAGCCGGCGATCCGCTTCTACCGCGCCATCGGCGCCGTGCCGCAGGACGAGTGGGTGCGCTACCGCATGGCGGGCGAGAATCTGAAACGGTTCGCCCAGAGCGAGGACTAGGGCGTGTCGTCATAAGACGGGCGGTGCACTGCCTTCGGCGAGTGCACTCTACTGACTAGTGTTGCGCGCGCGCCAGGCGGTCCATGACCCGCACGCCGCGCACGATGTCGGCCTCGGCTACGCCGGCATAGCCGATCACCAGCCCCTGGCGGTCCGGGGGGGCTTGGTAATGTTTGCCGAGCGTCGAGAGCCAGATGCCTTCTTTTGCCGCCTGCTGGCTTAGCCGCGTCTCGTCTAGCCGTGGCGGCAGCGTCGCCAGCACATGCATGCCGGCGTGACCGGACGACCACGTCCATTCGCTTGCCTCGGTGTGGACCAGCGCCGCCCGCAGGCAGTGTTGCCGTTCCTGATACAGATCGCGCATGCGGCGGATGTGGCGCGCGAATTGGCCGTTGCCGATGAATTCGGCCAACGCCGATTGCAGCGGATAATGCCCCTCCGGATGGAGGCGGGCATTGGCGGCGCGAAAGTCATCCACCAACCCCTCGGGCACCACGATGTAGCCGGTGCGTAAACCCGGATACATCACTTTGCTCAGCGTGCCCAAGTAAATCACCCGCGCGTCTTCCGATAGTCCTTGCAGCGCGGGCAGCGGTTGCGAGTTATAGCGGAATTCGCTGTCGTAATCGTCCTCGATGATCCAGGCGTTGGCTTGGCGCGCGTATTCGATCAGCGCGAGCCGCCGCGCCAGCGGCATGGTCACGCCGAGCGGGTATTGGTATGACGGCGTCGCGTAGATCAGCCGCGGAGGCGTCGGGTCGGCCACTTGCGCCGGGTTCAGCCCCTGTTCGTCAATCGGCGCCGGCACCGTGCGCAAGCCCGCCATCTGCATCGCCACGCGCGCGCCGAGATAGCCCGGCTCCTCCATCCACGCCGCGTCGCCCGGATCGGCCAATAATAGTGCGCACAGCGTCAGCGAATGCTGGGTGCCCTGGGTGATGAGAATCTGGTCCGGATGGCAACGCACCGCGCGCGCCATGCGCAGATAGTCGGCCAGCGCCTGGCGCAGCGCCGGCAAGCCGCCGCCGGCCTGGTAGTTGAAGTCGAGCAGCCGGGCCTGGCGCTGGTGCCGAGCCAGCAGCTGCTGCCATTGCCGGTGCGGAAAATCGCGGATCTCCGGGATGCAGGGGACAAAGGCGCCGTTGTAGTCGTCGTCACGCCGCGTCAGTGCCGAGAGTTCGCCCCCGCGGCCGGATAAGCCGAGCGCCGCCATCGGTTCCGGCGCCGCCGGCGTTTGACGCTTGAACAGCGCGCAGACATAGGTGCCCGAGCCGTGGCGCGTCTCCAGGTAGCCCTCGGCCAGCAGTTGCTCGTAGGCGTCGATCACGGTGTTGCGGCCGATGGCCAGCTGGCGCGCCAAGTCGCGGCTGGCCGGCAGCCGGGTTTCCGCCGCAAGCCGGCCTTCGCCGATCCATTGTCTGAGCTGGCGCGTCAACTGGCGCGCCAGGCCTTCCTTGCTGTCGCGCGCCAGTGCCGCCGCCAGCGCGTCGCCGATCCATGCGCTTTGCAAAGTGGTTCCCTGTTTGTTGAGAATCGTGGCTCTTTCACCAAGCCTTCAAGGTTTATATCATGAATCCTGAAACCAACCAATGACATGGGAGCAACGATGGATCAAGTCGCGTTCTATCAGGCAAAGCTGGCGTGGGAAACCGATAGCTGGGATGTGTACGAGTCGTTGCAGCGTGGCGAAGCGTTGATTTTGGTCGACGGACGCTCCTCCGATGCATATGCGCGCGAAACCATCCCCGGCGCCATCAACCTGCCGCACCGGACGATCACGGCGGCCAGCACCGCTCATCTGCCCAAGGACCAACTGTTGGTGGCGTTCTGCGACGGCATCGGCTGCAACGGGTCGACCCGTACCGCGCTCAAGCTGGCCGAGTTGGGTTTCCAGGTCAAGGAGCTCATGGGCGGCATCGATTGGTGGAAGCGCGACGGCTATGCCACCACGGCCGCCGCGGGGCAGCAGATCGTCTGCGGTTGCGAGGGCTGAGCATGAAATACGATCATTTGGGGCGTCCGCTGGGCGAAGAGGTGAGCTGGGCCGGCGCCAGGATGCCCGAGCGTGTGGCGCTGGCGGGGCGGCTGTGCCGCGTGGAGGCGTTCGATCTGGCACGCCATGGCGCCGGACTGCGCGCCGCGCTCGAGCCCGACCGAGACGGCTGGGCCTACCTGGCGCCGCCGCCGCAAGACGATGCCGCATGGGACGCCTGGCTCGCCGCCTTCGCCGATTCGCGCGACCCGCTGCGCTTTGCCATCGTCGAGCAGGCCAGCAACGAGGTGGTCGGCACCGCCTCCTATTTGCGCATCAACCCGCAAGACGGCGCGATCGAGGTCGGCTGGCTGCATTTCTCGCCGCGGATGAAACGCACCCCGGTCGCCACCGAGGCGATGTACCTGATGATGCGCCAGGCGTTCGAGTGGGGCTACCGCCGCTACGAATGGAAGTGCAACCAGCTCAACGCCGCCTCGATGCGCGCCGCCGTTCGGCTCGGCTTCACCTTCGAGGGCGTGTTCCGCCAGGCGCGGGTCAATTGGGGGCTCAACCGCGACACCGCCTGGTTCAGCCTGCTCGACCGCGAATGGCCAGAGGCCCGCGCCGCCTTGGAGGCCTGGCTGTCGCCGGATAACTTCACCGCCGATGGTCAGCAGCGCCGCACGCTGGAGAGCTTGCGCGGGGGGTGAGGCATGAAGGTTGGGGGGATTGGTTAGTCTGCTGCATCTAGCACGACAGACCGGTGCATACGCTTCTGGTCTGTGGTTATGCCGCTTAACGATTCCGTTTGTGTCAGAGCAACGATACGCAGCTCTGACGCATAGACGTACGCCACTGCATCATCGATTGCCGCGCAAGCGCGTTCTGTCGATTCGGCAAGCTGATAGAGAATGAGCTTTCGCTCGGCCTGTGTTAGGTGCTTCATTTTTGTTCTTTTCATGAATTTGTGGTTAAAAAGCCGGGGCATGCCCCGGCTTCATTACGGAAACACCTCGCAGCCCCCGGCGACACAACGTCACGGCCAGGATGAACCTGGCCGTTGGGGCTCAGTATTAGATTTAGGAACCTCCAGCCTAAGACTGGTTGCCACCAGCGTCTAACCTGCACGGTCAGGGTATTTCACCATGTTCGCATAGCACGAAATTTCGATCCTGATGGCCGCCCAGCCATGAAACCTGGATGCTTGCGGGGCAGGATGATACGCTGCCAGTTCGCTTGTTCGTTAGCCTACTTCTTATCGAATTTTTCCGATAAACCCCTGAGAAATTCGCTGTTAATATAAGTTTTTCTGGAGTTTTTGCTTATATTTGCCTTATAGTGATATGAATTCAATCCACTGGACTCCCAAGGCAGCAAGGCAACTGCGCAAGCTTGATAAGCCGGCTCAACGAGATGTCTTTGAAGCCGTATCGGACCTTGCCAATATGCCGGAATGCCGAAATATCAAGGCTCTAACTGGGCATCCTTTTGGCTACCGGTTGAGAGTTGGTCATTACCGAGTGCTATTCGATTGGGACGGTCGGCTCAGAATCATAGAGATTCAGGAGGTAAAGAAACGCGATGAACGCACCTACTAACATCCAAACCATTAACCGTCTGGACGGCAGTATCGAATATGTTGTATTGCCCTATGAGGAATACCTGCAGCTGACCGGCAAGGCGGAAAGTCTGATTCCAAATGAGGTTGTGGGTTTGGTCGTCAACAACGCGTGGACGCCGGTGCGCGCGTGGCGAGAGCATCTTGGATTGACGCAAACCGAAGTCGCCGCCCGCCTCGGTATTTCACAGTCGGCTTTTGCGCAGCAAGAGGCTGGCGGCAGATTGCGCAAAGTGAGCCGGGTAAAGATTGCCGCTGCGCTGGGCATTAGCCTGGAACAGCTCGATTTCTAGTAACTGGCGGTACGCGATTTCATAAAAAAAGCCGAGGCGCGCCTCGGCTTTTCGTTTGCCGCGTAGCGGCGCTTAGGCGCTGATGCCGGCGAGTTCGGCGGTGTCGCGCGCGATCATGCACTCTTCGTTGGTGTTGATCACCACGGCGATGGGGCTATTCGGCGCGGTGATCACGCCGGCCTTGCCGCGTACTGCGGCGGCGTTGGCGGCGGCGTCGAGCTTGAAGCCGAAGATGCGCAGGTGTTCCAGCGTCTTGCCGCGCAGCAGGGCGGAGTTTTCGCCGATGCCGCCGGTGAAGACGATGGCATCCAGACGGTCGAGCGAGGTGGCGAGACCGCCTACCAGGCGCGCCAGGCGGTGGGCGAACATGTCGAGCGCGAGCTTGGCGTCTTCGTGACCGTTGCCGGCGGCTTCTTCCAGCGCGCGGCAGTCGCTCGACACACCGGAGATGCCCAACAGGCCGCTTTGCTTGTTCAGCAGGTGGTCGATGCCGTCGAGGTCCAGCTTTTCGCGGCGGGCGATGTAGGTGACGGCGGCCGGGTCGATGTCGCCCGAGCGCGTGCCCATGATCAGCCCTTCCAGCGGCGTCATGCCCATCGTGGTGTCGACGCACTGGCCGTTCTTGACCGCGGTGGCCGAGGCGCCGTTACCCAGGTGGCAAATGACGATGCCGTGTTCGGCCGGGTCCAGGTCCAGCACGCGGATGGCTTCGCCGGTGACGTAGCGGCAGCTGGTGCCGTGCATGCCGTAGCGGCGCACGTGGTAGTCGGTGTAGAAGCGCTTCGGCACGGCGTAGCGATACACGGCCGGCTTCATGGTCTGGTGGAAGGCGGTGTCGAACACCACGATTTGCTTGAGCGCCGGGAAGGCCTTTTGCGCCGCGCGGATGCCGACCAGGTGACCCGGGTTGTGCAGCGGCGCCAGTTCACAGCATTCCTCGATGCCGGCCATCACTTCGTCGGTGACCACGGCCGAGGCGGTGAAGCGTTCGCCGCCATGCACGATGCGGTGGCCGACGGCGGCAACCTTGTCCAACAGGCCGCGCTCGGCCAGGTCGCGCGTCAGCACTTCCATGGCTTCGGCGTGGCGGCCGCCATTCAGGGTTTGCGTGGTTTTGTTGCCTTCGCTGTCTTTGATGATGATGCGCGAGTCTTCCAGACCCAGGCATTCGGCCAGGCCGGACAGGATCGGGTCGATGGCGTTGACCGGTTGCAGGGAGAACTTCAGCGATGAGCTGCCGCAGTTGATGACCAGAATCAGAGGAGTAGCCGTCGTCATGTTACGTACCTTGAAGCGTTGAAGTCAGATGGGAAGCAATGTTCGGTTCAGGTGACTTTCAGTCCCCGCGCCGCAAAAATCGCATGGGCGCGCGCCACCTGTTCGGCGGTCGGCACCGGGGTATCGGCAAGCGCGTAGTCCATGCCGAGCTGTGTCCATTTGTCCGCGCCCAGCTGATGGAAGGGCAGCACTTCCACCCGCTCGACCGTCGGGCCGAGGTCGGCGACGAAATCGGCCAGCCGTTCGATATCGGCGTCGCCGTCGGTCAGACCCGGCACCAGTACGTAGCGGATCCACATTTTCTTGCCCAGCCGCTGCAGGCGGCGGGCGAAATCCAGCGTCGGCTGCAACGGTTGGCCGGTCAGCGCCAGGTAGCGCTCGGGGTCGCTGTGCTTGATGTCCAGCAGCACCAGGTCGACGTTGTCGAGCCAGGCGTCATCGATGTTTTCGTGCAGGAACCCTTGGGTGTCCAACGCGGTGTGCAGGCCGTACTGTTGCTTGATGGCCGCAAATAGCGCGCCGACGAACTCGGCCTGCATCAATGGCTCGCCGCCGGAGACGGTGACACCGCCGGCGAACTTAAGGAATTTGGCGTACCGGGCCACATCGGCCACGGCCTGCTCCACGGTCACTTGGCGCCCATTGTGCAGCTTCCAGGTATCGGGGTTGTGGCAGTATAGGCAGCGGAATTGGCAACCGGACATAAAAAAGACGAAACGCATGCCCGGTCCATCGACACCCGCACCGCTTTCGGTCGAATGCAAATAGCCGAGAGGCTGCGTGGCGGAAGACGTGTTCATGGGGCAGGTTCCGAGGTCAAAAAAGCCGGGGCGCAACGCCCCGGCCGGTCACTTGCTTGATAATTACATCTTAGCGTGGAATGTGCGGTTGATCACATCCAATTGCTGTTCGCGCGACAACTTGACGAAGTTCACCGCGTAGCCCGACACACGGATGGTCAGCTGCGGGTACAGCTCCGGATGTTCCATGGCGTCGACCAGCGTTTCGCGGTTGAACACGTTGACGTTGACGTGGAAGCCATTGGCGGCGGCGAAGCCGTCCAGGCAGTTGGCCAGGTTGGCGATACGTTCTTCCGCGGTATGACCCAGCGCGTCCGGCGTGGCCGAGGCGGTCCAGCTGATGCCGTCCAGCGCGGCGTCGTACGGCAGCTTGGCCACCGAGGCGCCCGCGGCGACGAAGCCCTTCACGTCGCGGCCGTTCATCGGGTTGGCACCCGGGGCGAACGGTTCGCCGGCGCGACGGCCGCACGGGGTGTTGCCGGTCTTCTTGCCGTAGACCACGTTGGAGGTGATGGTCAGCACCGATTGCGTCGGCATCGCGTTGCGATAGAAGTACGGCTGCGCCTTGATCTTGTTCATGAAGGTTTCGGTCAGCCACACCGCGATGCTGTCTGCGCGGTCGTCGTTGTTACCGTAGGCCGGATATTCGCCTTCGATCTTGTAATCGACGGCCAGGCCTTCTTCATTGCGGATCACGTGTACCTTGGCGTACTTGATGGCGGACAGCGAGTCGGCGGCTACCGACAGGCCGGCGATGCCGCAAGCCATGGTGCGCAGGATGTCGCGGTCGTGCAACGCCATTTCGATGCGTTCGTAGGCGTACTTGTCGTGCATGTAGTGGATGCAGTTCAACGCCTTGACGTAGGTGGCGGCCAGCCAATCCATCATCTTGTCCAGACGGGCCATCACTTCGTCGTAGTTGAGCACGTCGCCCTTGATCGGCTCGAAGCCGCGCGCCACGGTCGCGCCGGACTTTTCGTCCACGCCGCCGTTGATCGCGTACAGCATGGCCTTGGCCAAGTTGGCGCGAGCGCCGAAGAACTGCATTTGCTTGCCGATGCGCATGGCGGAGACACAGCAGGCGATGCCGTAGTCGTCACCCCAGTGCGGGCGCATCAGGTCGTCGTTTTCATACTGGATCGAGCTGGTGTCGATCGAAACCTTGGCGCAGAAGTCCTTGAAGCCTTGCGGCAGCTCGGTCGACCACAATACGGTCAGGTTCGGTTCCGGTGCCGGGCCCAGGTTGTACAGGGTGTTCAGGAAACGGAAGCTCGACTTGGTCACCAGCGTGCGGCCGTCTTCGCCCATGCCGCCGATGCTCTCGGTCACCCAGGTCGGGTCGCCGGAGAACAGTTGATCGTATTCCGGGGTGCGCAGGAAGCGCACGATGCGCAGCTTGATCACCAGGTCGTCGATCATCTCTTGCGCTTCGCCTTCGCTCAGCACGCCGGCGTCGATGTCGCGTTGGATGTAAACGTCGAGGAAGCTGGAGGTGCGGCCGAACGACATGGCGGCGCCGTTTTGTTCCTTCACCGCGGCCAGGTAACCGAAGTACACCCATTGGATGGCTTCGCGGGCGTTGGCGGCCGGGCGGGCCAGGTCACAACCGTACTTGGCGCCCATTTCCTTCAGTTCTTCCAGGGCGCGGAATTGTTCCGACAGCTCTTCGCGCTGACGGATCACGTCGTCATTGAAGACGACGTCGTTGAGTTCTTTGTACTGACGCAGACGGTCGCTCTTGAGGAAGTCGACACCGTAGAGCGCCACACGGCGATAGTCGCCGATGATACGGCCACGGCCGTAGGCATCCGGCAGGCCGGTGATGACGCCGGACTTACGCGCAGCCAGGATGTCCGGGCTGTATACGTCGAATACGCCTTGGTTGTGGCTCTTGCGGTAATGGGTCCAGATATCCTTGACGACCGGATCGATGTGGAAACCGAACGCTTCCAGACCGTTTTCGACCATGCGCAGGCCGCCGTTCGGCATGATGGCGCGCTTGAGCGGGGCGTCGGTTTGCAGGCCGACGATCAGTTCATTCTTTTCATCGATATAACCGGCGTCGTGCGCGATGATGCTGGAGGCGCGGTCGGCGGAAACGTCGAGCACGCCACGCGCGCGTTCTTCCTTCAGCAGCTCGCCCAGCTTGTCCCACAGTTGCTTGGTCCGCTCGGTGGCTGGGGCCAGAAAGTCTGCCTTACCCTCAAACGGGGTGTAGTTCAGCTGAATGAAGTTGCGTACATCGACCGACGTCTGCCAGTTACCACTGGCAAAACCGCGCCAAGGGTCGGCGTCAATCGCGTTGCGAGTCATGGCTTCCATTACCGCCTCCAATTTCGAAATCGAAACAAATGTTGTCTTACGAACCAAATATAGATTCGCAAACGAACATTGTGTTTGATGTGGGTCAACTATCTGCAACGCGGGTGGCATTTTTTGCCGGGAGCGTGACAGCAGTTCCGTTAGGTGAGGTGCACGGCGTTTTTGTGTAGATGGCTGATTAAAAAGTGTTTTTTATGTGAAACGCAACCAACGCTTTTATCCGCCCTACATGGCTGTGCCGCCGTTTGAATTCGAATTGGCCGGTCGCATCGATGTGCGGATTTGCGACAGATTTTTGTGCGCTGCGACAGGGCGCGCCGGCTAATTTCCGGCGATTTTGCCAGAAATACGGGGTTTGTGTTTCGTTTTTATTCGATTTCGAACTTAAAGGGCGGCGTTAATGCAACAGATGGGCGTTTCCATGCGTTTTCCGCATAGCCTCATGCTTACTAAGTGGCGAATTTATATGTGTTTTTCGTTTTCGCTATCTGAATCCCGCCGTTTGATGACCGTCAAATGACGTCCTGAATTTTGCATTCGTTTTGGAACGGGGTCGCTAGAATGGCGCGCAAGCTTCGCGTGAAGATTTCTCGCCACTCGCTGGCGCGCGCGAGCGCCTCTCGTTCACAGGGAAACCATCATGTTCAGCATGGTAGATATCTATAAGATCGGCGTCGGTCCCTCTAGCTCCCATACCGTCGGCCCCATGAAGGCCGGCTACGAATTTCTGGCCGCATTGCGCGCCGCCGGCCATTTCAACGATACGACGCGGCTGCGGGTCGAATGCTACGGCTCGCTGGCATTGACGGGCCCGGGGCACTGCACCGACAGCGCCATCATCATGGGCCTGACCGGCAGCCTGCCGGAGAACGTCGATATCGACAGCATCGCGCGCGTCACCGCCGACGTGGCTCAGAGCGGCCGGCTCGCGCTGGGGCCGGAACGCCATTCGGTGGCCTTCGCGCTGGATTTCATCGCCGACAATCTGCCGCTGCATGAAAACGGCCTGCAGATCCACGCCTTTGCCGGCGACACGCCGCTGCTCACCAAGACCTATTACTCGATCGGCGGCGGCTTCATCGTCGAAGCCGAGCACTTTAATCAAAGCCTGTGCAGCAGCGTCGAGGTGCCGTACCACTTCGTCAACGCGCAGGAGCTGGTCGACATGTGCAACGCCAGCGGACTGTCTGTGGCGGCGCTGGTGATGCAAAACGAACTGGCCACGCGCAGCGACGACGCGGTGCGCGCGCATTTCCGCCAAGTGTGGCAAGTGATGCGGGACAGCATGGAGCGCGGCATGCGCACCGAGGGCAACCTGCCGGGGCCGATGCACATCCCCCGTCGCGCCAGCGCCTTGCACCGCATGCTGGGCAGCAGCCTCAATCTGGCCAACGATCCGATGAGCGTGCTCGATTGGGTCAATATGTACGCGATGGCCATGGCGGAGGAAAACGCCGCCGGCGGCCGCGTGGTGACGGCGCCGACCAACGGCGCCTGTGGCGTGGTGCCGGCGGTGCTGGCTTACTACGACCATTTCATCAAACCGCTGGACGAGGAGGGCGTACTGCGCTTCTTCCTGTCTTCGGGCGCCATCGGTTGCCTGTTCAAACTCAACGCGTCGATTTCCGGCGCCGAGGTCGGTTGCCAAGGCGAGATCGGCGTGGCCTGCTCGATGGCGGCCGCCGGCTTGACCGAGCTGATGGGCGGCAGCCCCGAGCAGGTATGCATGGCGGCGGAAATCGCCATGGAACACAACCTTGGCCTGACCTGCGACCCGGTCGGCGGCCAGGTGCAAATTCCCTGCATCGAGCGCAACGCCATCGCGGCGGTCAAGGCGATCAATGCCACGCGCATGGCGCTGCACCGCGCGAGCAAGCCCAAGGTGTCGCTCGACAAGGTGGTGGCCGCGATGTACGAAACCGGCAAGGACATGAACGCCAAATACCGCGAAACCTCGTGCGGCGGCCTGGCGCGCCAGTTGGTGCCGGACGGCAAGGTGATTCAGATTGCCGCTGCCGCTGTCTAGGCTGTGAACTGCAAAAGGCCTGTCGAATGTGGCGGGCCTTTTGCCAATGGACATGACGCCAAAGGCTATTTGGCAATACCGAGGAAGACCGCCAGGCAACGTTCGATCTCGGTCAATATAGGGGCATCCAGGCGCCCAAATGTTGGGCCCAGCTTATCGCGTTTCACAGTCATGATTTTGTCGATCATCACCTGCGAGGGTTTGTGCAGGCCGTTGTCGCTGTTCGGCTGTATCGTCACACGCAACAGCGGTGCAGCAACCAATGTGCTGGTTATCGGCAACACGGTGACCGTTGCATGGTCGATGAAAGGGTCGGCCTGAATGACTAACGCCGGCCGTGGCTTGCCGAAATCGCCTTGCATGGAGACGGTGACTAGCTCGCCACGCATCATTCCGTCCAGCCGTCGATGTCAGCCAGTGCAGCATCCATGAAGTGCTGCATATCGGTGTCAGCCATATCTGCTTCAGCGACTAATTGAGACTGTCGGCGGCATTCTTCGGCAAAGTCGGGCCGTCGGGTGTCCGGCACCCAAATTTGAACAGGCCGCAGCCCTGCCTTGCGTAGTACTTCGCGGTGCTTTTGCACCCGCGTGTTGACATGTGTTGCTGCCATCCTCTGACTCCTTACTCGTTACATGAAACAGTATAGGGGGTGATTTCGTTACATGCAACGATGCGTAGTAATGCGAGGGCCAAAAAACAGCCCGCCGATCGCTGGCGGGCTGTTGTCGCGCTTAGACGCTTGATTCAAGCTGCGCGCGGCGCGGTTTGCAGCGGGCGCGTCTGCGGCGCGCGGGCCAGCAGTTGGCGCCACTTGCCCAGCGCGGCGATCAGGATGACCAAGCCCAGAACCAGCATGATGATCGAGATGGCGGCATTGAACACGCTGTAGCCCTTGGCGGCCGGGTTCAGGTAGACGTGCGCCACCATCCAGTAGCCGGCGTAGTTGACGGTCACGTACAGGTAGGCCAGCGGCACCAGGCAAGTCAGCATGTAACCACGGTTGTGCGACAGGCGCAGGATGATGGTGGCGCCGATGATCAGGCCGATCGAGGCCATCAGCTGGTTGGAGACGCCGAACAGCGCCCACACCGAGTTGATGTCGCCCGACATCAGCAGATAACCCCACAGCGCGCAGGCCAGGACGCTGGCGCCGATGGCGCCGGGCAGCCAGTCGATGTTCTTCAGCGGGGCGTAGAAGTCGCCGCCGAAGTCTTGGATCAGATAGCGGGCCACGCGGGTGCCGGAGTCGACCGCGGTCAGGATGAATACCGCTTCGAACATCACCACGAACTGGAAGAAGTACGACGCCAGGCTGGTGAACCAGCTGATGCGGGTGAAGATGGACGACATGCCCACCGCCAGCGTCACGGCGCCGCCGGTGCGGCCGTACAGGTCGAGGCCGATTTCCTTGCTCAGCCGCGGCAAGTCGACCACGTTCATGCCGAGGTGGCTAAAGGCGGCCGGGGTGGCGTTGATGGCGAAATAGTCGGCCGGGTGCAACGAAGTGGCGGCGATGAGCGCCATCACACCGACTACGCACTCGGCCAGCATGGCGCCGAAACCGACCGGCAGCAGGTCCTTCCAATTATCCACCAGCTTCGGCGTGGTGCCCGAACCGATGAAGGCGTGGAAGCCGGAGATGGCGCCGCAGGCGATGGTAATCGAGATGAACGGCCATACCGGACCGCTGATCACCGGGCCGCCGCCATGGATGAACTGGGTCAAGGCCGGGAATTGGATGGTCGGATTGATGAACACCACGCCGACGACCAGCGCGCCGAACACGCCGATCTTCATGAAGCTCGACAGATAGCCGCGCGGGGTCAGCAGCATCCATACCGGCAAGGCGGTGGCGAAGAAAGCGTAGATCGGCAGCGCCAGCGACACGGTTTGGGTGTGCAGCGTCAGCCAGTCGCCGAGCAGGGTGCCTTGGATATGCGGGCCGATCAGCACGCTGGCCAGGATGGCGCCGATGCCGAGATAGGTGGCGAGCTTGCTCGGGCCGACGAACTTCTCGTACAGACCGAGGCAGATGGCGATCGGAATGGTCATGAACACGGCGAACGTGCCCCACGGGTTACGTTCCAGCGCGTGCACCACCACCATCGACAAGCCGGCCATGGTAATGGTGATGATGAACAGCATGGCCAGGCCGGTACACCAGCCGGCCACCGGGCCGAGCTCGGCCTTGGCGACCTCGGACAGCGACTTGCCCTGGTGCTTCATCGAGGCGAACAGCACCACGGTGTCGTGCACCGCGCCGCCGATGACCGCGCCGATCAACAGCCATAGGAAACTGGGCAGATAACCGAATTGGGCGGCGAGCACCGGGCCGACCAGCGGGCCGGCGGCGGCGATGGCCGCGAAGTGTTGACCGAAATTGACCCACTTGCGGGTCGGCACGTAGTTCTTGCCGTCTTCCAACTCGTGGGACGGCGTATGTTGACTGTCATGGCAGCCGAGCACCTTGCGCGTGAAGAACACCCCGTAGAAACGGTAGCAGATGGCAAGGATGCACAGGGTCGCAATAACGAAAGTAATGGCGTGGTTCATGATGTAGCTCCCTGGATGATTCCACTTGCCACTCTAGCGACGCGGCACGCCTATCTGTAGTGAAGAGTCGGCAAGCGGCAACCGGAGCCGATGAGCGGTCGGAATCGGGGAGTAAGCGGTGGGGGGAGTAGGGAGTCGGTGACACCGGGTTCGGGGAGCGTGCGCTCCCCGTCTCCAGGTTAGGGGGTTAATCGGCGGTCAACACCAAGCATCCCGCCACCTCGCGCAGGCGCGCGGCGTTTTTCAGGTATAACCACGACGACTGGGCATCGACCGGCATCGATGCCCAACTCAAGCGGCTATCGAAAATCAGCCGGCGCACGTCGGGGTGGAAGGAAGTTAAAAAGCAACGGCGGGAGTCAAAGCAAAACCTTAACGGCGGGAGTAAACGCCCGTCCCCGCTCCCGCTTTCAAGGTGTTGCCGTTACTCCCGCAGTGGTGGTTCGCGCAAGCGAAACGGCGG
>NZ_JAFAND010000067.1 GCF_019232825.1 Paludibacterium sp.
TCGATGCCGGTCGATGCCCAGTCGTCGTGGTTATACCTGAAAAACGCCGCGCGCCTGCGCGAGGTGGCGGGATGCTTGGTGTTGACCGCCGATTAACACCCTAACCTGGAGGCGGGGAGCGAACGCTCCCCGAACCCGGTGTCACCGACTCCCTACTCCCCACTCCCTCCAATCAAACCTTGAATCGCGCCACCAAGCCGCGCAATTGCTCGGCGCGCTGGTGGATGTCCTCGATCGCGCGCGAGGTTTGCAGCGTAGACGCGGCATTGGCGTCGCTGCTGTGCGCGATCTGCTCCACGTGCCGCGCAATCTCGGTGCTGACCTCGCCCTGCTGGCGTAGCGCCTCGGTAATGTCATGCACAGCCGTCAACACGGCTTCGGCGCTGTCGCGGATGCGCGTGACGGCATCGCCTCCCTGATGCATCAGCGCCAGTCCGCTTTGCACGCGCTCGACCGCCTGCGTCATCGTCGTGCGCGAAGCATCGGAACCCTGCTGGATCTCTTCCACCATGGTGGTGATTTCCCGTGTGGCCATGGCGGTGCGTTCCGACAATTTGCGCACCTCATCCGCCACCACGGCAAAGCCGCGACCGGCTTCGCCGGCACGCGCCGCCTCGATGGCGGCGTTGAGCGCCAGCAGATTGGTTTGGTCGGCCACGTCGCGAATCACCTGCACGATCGATGTAATGTTGGCGCTACGCGCCGCCAGCTCGCCGATGGCCGTGGCCGCGGTATTGACCGTGTCGCCGATGCGTGTCATTTCGCCCTCGGCCTGCCCCAGCACGGTGCTGCCTTCGCGCGACAACTCACCGGACACCTCAGACAAGCGCCGTGCTTCTTGCGCATGCTCGGCGATCGCCCGGATGCTTTGCGTCATGGATTCGACCGACTTGGCCATGGCACTGGCCGCCTGGCTTTGCTCGCGCGAGCCGATCGCCACGTGCTCGGCGCTCGCGGTCACCTGGGCGCTGCTCTGTCCCAATTGATCGGCGCCGCCGATGATGTCGTGCACCAGTTGGCGCAGATGGGTTTTCATGTCGTCCACCGCCGCGAGCAAGCTCGCGCGGTCACCTGGGCGCAACGGCACGACCTCGTCCAAGTGGCCATCGGCGATGCGTTGCACGACGCGGGTGGTGACGGCGGGTTCGGCGCCCAATTGTGTCAGAATGCGCCGCGTCACCAGCGTGCCCAGCGTCAACAGCACCACCATCGACACCAGCACTTCCAGCAGCAGCCAACGCATCTGGGCGTAAAAGGCGGCATCGACGTCGTCGAGATAAATACCGGTGCCGACGATCCAGTGCCATACGGGCGTGGTTTTCAGATAGGAAATCTTGGGCTGAGGCGTATCGAAACCCGGCTTCTCCCAGATATAGGAAGCAAAACCTTGCCCGCCGCCCTGCGAGACGGTCTGGTCGAATAAGTCCCCCAGATTCTTGCCCGCGGCATCGTTGAGCGTGTGCGCGTCCTTGCCGAGCATCGCGGGTTTGACGCCCTGCACCACATAGTGCATCGAGGCATCGAAAGCGAAAATGTACTCTTTGCGGTCGTAGCGGACGGCGGAGAGCGCTTCGCGCGCCATCGCCTGCGCCTGTGCCGTGGTCAGCTTGCCTGCCGCCGCCAAGGCCTCAAAACGGGCCACCGTGCTGACTTCGGCTTCAACCAGATTGCGCGTCTTATCCTGGCGGTCCTGCAGCATGGTCGTGCGCTGGCCGTAGATGCCGAGCCCGCCTTGCACGCACAGGATCAATGCGGCAAAGGCCATCAACGCCATCAATCGCCAACGCAGGCTAATGTGCTTGGTCTGAATCTCCATCCCCTTGACCCCCTAGTTTGCCGTTAGGCGCGGCACTGTTTTTATGCAAGTTATTACCTTTATTGCATCTTTTACTTATAATTTCCGATCAATTCCATGAGAAAACGCAAACGCCCGGCATATGCCGGGCGCAAAAGTAGCTTTATGGCGTAAACGCAACGTCACTGCATGGTCGGCATGACGAACTCAGCGCTCAACGTGTCCGGCCAGCGGCTGGTGACGGTCTTCACTCGGGTATAGAAACGCACCCCTTCCGGGCCATGCATGGCGTGATCGCCGAACAGCGATGCTTTCCATCCGCCGAAACTATGAAAGGCCATCGGCACCGGCAGCGGCACATTGACCCCCACCATCCCGACTTGAATGCGCTGCGAGAAAGCGCGCGCCACGCCACCGGACCGGGTAAACAAACTCACCCCATTGGCGAACTCATGACGGTTGATCAGCGCCAGCGCCTGTTCAAAGTCATCCACGCGCACGACGCACAACACCGGGCCGAAGATCTCCTCGCGGTAAATGGCCATCTGCGGCGTCACATGGTCGAACAGGCTCGCGCCCAGGAAAAAGCCGTCACCGTCTTGCGGGGGGCGATAGGCGCGCCCGTCGACCACGAGCTCGGCGCCGGCCTCGACGCCGCCGGCGATATACCCCTGCACGCGTTCCAGGTGTTGCCTCGTCACCAGCGGCCCCATTTCGGCGTCTGGCTGGCTCCCACTGCCGATCTTCAGCCCACGTGCGCGCGCGGCCAATTTGGCGACCAGCGCGTCGGCCACGTTGCCGACCGCCACCGCCACCGAGATCGCCATGCAGCGCTCGCCGGCAGAGCCGTAGGCCGCGCCGATCAATGCCTCGACCGCCTGATCCAGATCGGCATCGGGCATCACCACCAGATGATTTTTGGCGCCGCCGAGCGCCTGCACGCGCTTGCCGTGCGCCGCGCCCGTCTCATAGATATAACGCGCGATCGGCGTCGAGCCGACAAAGCTCAATGCCATCACGTCCGGGTGGCGCAGCAGCGCATCGACCGCCTGCTTGTCGCCATGCACGACATTGAACACGCCGTCGGGCAAGCCGGCCTCCTTGAGCAAATCAGCCAAAAACAGCGCGGCGGAGGGATCGCGCTCGGAAGGCTTGAGCACGAAGGTATTGCCGCAGGCGATGGCCACCGGGAACATCCACATCGGCACCATGGCCGGAAAATTGAACGGCGTGATGCCGGCCACCACGCCCAACGGCTGCCGCAGGCTGAAGCTGTCGATGTCGCTGCCGACCTGCGGGCTGTACTCCCCCTTGAGCAGGTGCGGAATGCCGCAGGCGAACTCCACCACCTCCAGCCCGCGGGTCACCTCGCCGACGGCATCGGGCACGAGTTTGCCGTGTTCGGCCGAAATCAACTCGGCCAGCTGGCCTTGCCGTTGCCCCAGGAGTTCCTTGAAGCGGAACAGGATGCGAGCGCGTTTCAGCGGCGGCGTGTCGGCCCAGGCGGAGAAGGCGCGCCGCGCGGCGGCCACCGCGGCGTCGACATCCGCGTCGCAAGCCAAAGGCACCCGCGCCGTGACGGCGCCGGTGGCGGGATTGTAGACGTCGCCAAACCGCTGCCCGGTGCCGGCGTGGCGCTCGCCGGCGATGTAATGCGTCAAGGTTTGCATAGTGATTCCGTCAATGTGTTTGCTCAATGGCCTGGCCGAGGACGGCAAACAGCCGGTCGATCTGTTCGGCCTCGATGATCAACGGTGGCGAAACGGCCAGGGTATCGCCGGTCACCCGCACCATGACCCCCATCTCCCAGCATTTGAGGAAGACCTCCATGCCGCGCTTTCCGGGCTCGCCGGCCCTTGGCGCAAGTTCGATGCCGGCCACCAGGCCAAGATTGCGGATGTCCTTGACGTTCGGCTTGTCCCGCAGGCTGTGCGCCCCGGCCTCGAAATGCGGCGCCATCTCGGCGGCGCGCCCAAATAACCCGTCGTCGCGGTAGACGCCCAGCGTGGCGATCGCCGCGGCGCATGCCAGCGGATGTGCGGAATAGGTATAGCCGTGCGGAAATTCGATGGCGTGCTCCGGCGCGGCGTCCATGAAGGCCTGATAGATCGCCGGCTTGCTCAGCACCGCCCCCATCGGCACCGCGCCGTTGGTCAGCCCCTTGGCGCAGGTCAAGAGGTCCGGCAACACACCGAACTTGTTGCTGGCCCAATCGGCGCCCAAACGGCCGAAACCGGTGATGACTTCATCGAAGATCAGCAAGATGCCGTGCCGGTCGCAGATTTGGCGCAAGCGCTGCAGGTAGCCCTTGGGAGGCAGAATGACCCCGGTGGACCCTTGCATGGGCTCGACGATGACCGCCGCGACGGTAGAGGGATCGTGCAAAGTCAGAATGCGGCTCTCCAGCTCATCCGCCAGCTCGGCGCCGTGCGCCGGCTCGCCATGACTGAAGGCATTCTTGCCGATATCCAGCGGGTGACGCAGATGATCGACCATCGGCAGGGTGACCGGAAAATGTTTGCGATTGCCGGCCATGCCGCCTACCGCCACGCCACCGAAGTTGACGCCATGATAACCGCGCTCGCGGCCGATCAGTTTGACGCGACCGGCATCGCCTCGCACGCGGTGGTAGGCCAGCGCCATCTTGAGCGCGGTTTCCACCGCTTCCGAACCGGAATTCACGAAGAAGGCCTGGGTCAACCCTTGCGGCGCCATCGCCACCAATTGTTCCGCCGCCTCAAACGCCAGCGGGTGTCCCATCTGGAACGGCGGAGCGTAATCGAGCGAGGCGGCCTGGCGCTGGATGGCCTCGACGATCGGTTTGCGGTTGTGGCCCGCGTTGACGCACCACAGCCCGGCCGCGCCATCCAGCACCCGGCGGCCATCGGCGTCGGTGTAATACATGCCGTCGGCGGCCACCAGCAGGCGCGGGGCGCGCTTGAACTGGCGATTGGCGGTGAATGGCATCCAATAGGCATCCATCTTCGGTTCTATCATGCATTTCTCCTCTGTCCCTGCGGGATCTATGACTGCAATCTAAACCATCTGGCCAGTACAATTACATATACAGTTGACGACATTTTCCTACACGCCGTACTGGCCTTAATGCCAGTACAGCGCGCATCCACGAACGATCGCGCCCCTCGCGCAGTCAAGTGCACCGGGGTCGGGCCGGACCGCACCCCACCGCCATGCCACCAACACGTTCAAGGAGAAGGTCATGTTTACATCAACCTCTTTTCCTGCATTCACTGGCTGCGCCCTGTTTCTTGCGTTCGCCGTGCTTCCCGCCGCCCAGGCGGCACCGCGCGTCGAGCGGCTGGACTTGCCGCGAACAGGAGGAGAAGCCTCGCTGACACAAGCACAAGACGTTTCCGATACTGGCACGGTAGTTGCCGGTTACCGTTTCCAGTTGGCCGAATCGGGCATGCGGCAAACCGCATTCCGCTGGACCGCGCATGACGGCCTGCAATCGCTGCCGGCCCTTCCTGGCGGAGGGACGACCGGTGCGCAGGCGGTATCGGCCGACGGCAGCGTCATCGTCGGTTTCAGCGATGGACAAGATCACAGCGGCCGCGGCTTTCGCTCCCATGCCGTGCGTTGGAACGCGCGCGGCGCGGCGCACGATCTAGGCGCCTTAGCCGGGGGAGACGACACCGCCGCCACCGGCGTCTCCAGCCATGGCGTCGTGATCGTCGGATACGGCAAGGACCACCGCGGACAGCGGCGAGCACTGCTTTGGCGCGATGGCATGCCCGCCATGGATCTGGGCACGCTGGGCGGCCTCGCCGCGATCGCCACTGACGTTTCGCGCGATGGCGATACCGCGGTTGGCGGCGCCCGCGATGCGTCGGGCCGAACACGCGCCTTCTTGTGGGTGCGCGCGCACGGCATGCGCGACCTTGGCGCCTTGGCGGACAAGGACCATGCCATGGCGCTTGCCGTATCGGCCAGCGGCGATGCGGTCGTCGGTTACTGCGCCGAGGCCATCCAGGAATGGGGCGCGTCGAACATGGCCGAGCTCAAAGGATTCATCTGGCTTCGCGCCACGGGCTCAATGCGGGAGATCGTCAACAACCTCGGCGGCACCTGGACGCAACCGCTGGGCGTAGCCGACGGCGGCAGCGTCGTGGTCGGTGTCGCCCAGGATGCCCGGGGCGACACCCACGCCTTCCGCTGGACGCCGACGGAGGGCATGCGCGTCGAGTCCACGTTGCCGCAAGCGCTGCGCATGCAATACGCACGAGGACTGTCCAGCGACGGACGCTTTAGCGTTGGCCGGCTGGCGCACGATAACGGCGCCTTCCGCGCCGATTGGCGTTGACGTCACCGCACGCTTTATTTCCGTCCATCCCTCCAGGAGTTATGTCATGCCTGTATCACGCCCCACTTCTTCGGTGTTTGCCCGTGCCGCCCTGGCCGCATCATTGCTGGCCGCGCCGGCCCACGCCGCGCCTCGCATCGAGAATCTGGGGCATCTGCCTGCCGGCGCCGCCGAGCAAACCACGCAAGCCCAGGACATCTCCGACAACGGCGAGGTCGTGGTCGGGTTCAGCCTCACGGTTGAAGACGTCAGCCAAATACAGGCAACGGCGCGCCAATCCGCCTTCCGCTGGGTCCGGCGCCAAGGCATGCGCGCGCTGCCCCATCTGCCCGGGGGCGGGCGCGCAGCCACCGCCTTAGCGGTATCCGACAACGGCCGGATCGTGGTTGGCGCCAGTGACGGCCTCGCCGCCGGCGAACCGTTTCTCATGCACGCAACGCGCTGGAACGACGGCATGACGCCACGCGACCTGGGTACTTTGCCGGGCGCGAATGAATCGGCGGCAACCAGCCTTTCCGGCGATGGCGAACACATCGCCGGCTATAGCCGAAATCGGCAGGGTCAGTTACGTGCCGTACGCTGGCATCGGGATGGACCGCCGCAGGAATTAGGCACGCTGGGAGGAGAAGAATCGTTTGCCACCGATATGTCGCAAGATGGCGGCTATGTGGTGGGCGGCGCGCATAATGCCGCGCACCGTTCGCGGGCATTCGTCTGGAGCGCGGCGCGCGGCATGGTCGATCTCGGCTCGCTGCCGGGCTCGGCGGATGCGCAAGCGACAGCCGTCTCGGCAAACGGCGATGTGGTGGTTGGGTGCAGCGCGGATCAGATCGAGGATTGGAGCGACCCCAACGCCGACGTGCTCAAGGGTTTTATCTGGCATCGCGCCAACGGCAGGATGCAGGAAATCGTCAATACCCTCGGCGGCACAACCACGCTGCCGCTCGGCGTGGCCAATGGCGGCACGAGCGTGATCGGCATCGCGCAAGACGCGCACGGCGTCACCCATGCCTTCCGTTGGACGCCGGAACTCGGCATGCTGGTCGAGCAGGTCTTGCCGGCCAACCTGCGCATGGGCTACGCCAAAGGGTTGTCCAGTGATGGCCGCTTCAGCGCGGGCCGGCTGCAGCAAGGGGATACGGCATTTCGCGCCGTCTGGCGTTAGAAAGAAAAAGCCGCCATGCCCTAGGCATGACGGCCTCGATGCGTGCCGCGATCGCGCTAGACGCGGAAGCGGCCAAACATTTCGCGCATTTTCGATGCCGCGTCGTTCAGCACCGACAACGTCTGGTGCACGCCCTGCAGCGAATTGTCGCTGTCGATGATGCGGCCGTTGATACGCTCGGTACTTTGCGCGATCACCGTGGTGGCGTTGTGCTGCTCGCTGGTGGACAAGGAAATCTCGTTCATCTTGGCCACGACGCTTTCCATGGCGGAGCGGATTGCCTCGATCCGCTGCACGGCGTTCTGCGTCAATTCGACGCCGCCATCCACCGAGCTGACGGTACGCTGCATGTTGGTCACCGCTAGGCTGGTCTCCTCGCGGATCGTATTGACCATGCCGGTGATTTCCAACGTTGCCTGCGCGGTGCGCTCGGCAAGCTTTCTCACTTCGTCGGCCACCACGGCGAAGCCGCGGCCCATTTCCCCGGCGCGAGCCGCCTCGATGGCGGCGTTGAGCGCCAAGAGGTTGGTCTGGTCGGCGATGTCCTTGATCACGTTGGTGATGCCGGTAATTTGTTGCGAACGGTTATCCAGGGTCTCCAGCATCGAAGACAATCCCTTGACGGCGTCCACGGTGCGTCCCATTTCGCGCGAAATCTTCTCCATGTCGGCCGCGCTGTCGCTCGATACCGAACCCGTCTGGTTGACCAGCGTATCCGCTTCCTGCGCGGCATCGGCGATATGCGAAATGCTGACGGTGATCTGTTCCAGCGTAGCGGCATTCGAGCTCGATACATCAGAAATTTCACGCGAATCGTCGGCCACGCGGCGCACAGTGGTGCCGGCTTCTTCCACGCCCTCGATCACACGGTCGGCTTCCTGCTTGACCGCCCGGAACATCTCTTGCAAATGACCGATGAAGGTATTGAAGGCGCGCGCGGTCTCGGCAATTTCATCATGTCCGCTGACATCGATGCGACGCGTCAGGTCACCCTCGCCCTGTGAAATTTCGCGCATGGCCTGGCTCAGGCGCTTCAATCCGCCCAGCATCCCCGCCAACACGGCGCTGGCGATCGGCACCAGCACGATCAGCGCGACCACGGCGATACCCACGATGGTGAGCAACAGCTTGGTCAGCGGCTCGGACACCACCGAGGCGCCCATCGTCATGCCCAACAACCAGTCGGTCCCGGCGATCGGCACCACTTTTACATAACTGTCGTTACCTTCCAACTGGGTCTGCAGGGTGTCGCCACTGCCGGCCAGCGCATTGAGCTTATCGGCGGTCAGATCCGGCGCGATCGAGGCCAGCGGCTTGAGCGTCAGCTGCTGGTTATGGTGGGCAATGACGTTGCCGCTCTTATCGACCAGGAAGGCGTAACCATCTCCGCGCAGCTTGATCGACAGCACCGCCTTGACCAGCGCGTCGATGAAGACGTCGCCGCCCACGACGGCTTTGAGGCTGCCGCCCTCCATCACCGGGGAAACGAAGGTCAGGCAAAGCTTGCCGGTATCGAAATCGACGTAGGGCGCCGACACGCCGGGTTTGCCCATAGCGACCGCCTGTTGATACCAAGGACGCTTGGCCGGATCATAGCCGGCCTTTTGCGGATGACCGTCAGAATAAACAATGTGATGGTCGGCGAAACCTACGTAGGTTGTGGCAAAGCCTGCCGCTTCGTTCATCCGCGCCAGCGTCGGCACCGGATCGGCACTATTGGCCACCGGATTGGCGGCGACGACCGTCTGCAATTTATCGCTGTACCAACTTTGGACGAACGTGGCATAACCATTGGCCGTGCCGGCTAATTCGTTATCCACGCCACTGACAATGCTGCTGCGCATCTGGCTGTAAACCAGCCCCGCGATCACCGCGCTAAGTATCGTCATCAGCACGGCAACAAAGACAATAAGTTTGACCTTCAATGACCGCATGATTGTTGCTCCCCGAACTCTTATATTTATTTCCGCCATCCGGCGCCGCCGGTTATTGGCTGCTGATTTTCACTGACCACGTCTCACGGTTTCTACCGTGCTCGTTCATGGCTCTATTTGTTCCTCCCCACTATAGACAGAGAATGCGTCAAATAGATAACTACTTGTCAATCTTTGCATGACATTTTTAACACATTGAACAGGCTTTCAATAGGGGTAGATTTAAATTAGTCATTTTGCATGGATCCTGGTAGCGTAGCGGCATGAAACCGCTATTGAGGGCCGCATTGACCCGCGTGGAGCAGATCGAACAGTCGGTCGCCGAGGCGATTGAGCAGGGGATTTGCGCACCAGGCACGCGCCTGCCATCCATCCGCCAGCAAGCCGCGCTGGTGGGCGTCAGCCCCTTTACCGTGGTCGATGCTTACGATCGGCTGGTGGCACGCGGCCTGATCGAGTCGCGGCGCGGTTCGGGATTTTTCGTCAGACAACGCGCGTCGCGCGCCGTCGAGTCGCCCCCCTCCCTCATCGACTTGCCCGTCGACGAGCATTGGCTGTTACACAACGTCTACAGCCCATCAGAGCAAGGATTGCCCGCGGGGTGCGGCTGGCTGCCGCCGGACTGGTATGACAGGGAGGCGCAACAACGGGCCCTGCGCGCGATCGCACGCGACAGCGCTCCCAGCGTGGAGTATGGCGATCCGCTGGGTTTGCGCGATCTGCGCGTCTGGCTGGCGCAAGCGCTTGCCGAGCAAGGCATTGCACTCAACGAGCAGGAAATTGTGCTGACACAAGGCGCAAGCAGCGCGCTCACGATCGCGTCCGCCTGCCTGGCGAGCCCCGGCGAGACCGTTTTCGTCGACGACCCGGGCTATTGCAACATCCTGTCCAATTTGGCCTTTCACGGCATTCGCGTCATCGGCGTCCCCTGGACCCCGGAAGGCCCGAATACGGCGGTGATGGCCGAGCTGTTGCGCCAGCATCGCCCCAAGGCATTCATCACCAATCCATGGCTGCAGAACCCCACCGGTGCGAGTTATACCACGCAGACGGCACATCAGGTCTTGAGCTTGGCCGAGCAGCACCGGTTTTATATCGTGGAGGACAACGTCTCGGCGTCGCTCGTCAATACGACGCAAACGACCTTGGCGGCCATGGACGGTTTGACGCGCGTGATTTACATCGGCAGCTTTTCCAAGTCGCTGTCGCCGGCGCTGAGAGTGGGCTTCCTGGCCGCGCGGGGTCCGCTCCTGGAACAGATGACGCGGTTCAAAATGATGACCGGCATGACCTCCCCGACGCTCAACGAGCGGCTGGCATTGGCCATGCTGCAAGACCCGCGCCAGCGGCGGCAGCTCGAACGGCTGCGAAATCGGCTGTCGCAAGCACAGTTCCGTTGCGCCGATCAATTCGGCGCGATCGGCTGGAAGCTATTCACCCGTCCGCCAGGCGGCCTATTTCAACTGGCTCGCCCGGCCCTGCCGTACGATAGCCTAGCGCTGGCGCGCCAAGCCAAGGCGGCGGGATTCTTGCTGGCGCCCGGTAATTTGTTCCGCCCAGGCGGCGAAACCTCGCCCTGGCTGCGCTTTAATGTGGCATTCTGTCAAGAGTCGTCGCTGTGGGATTTCCTCCGGACATTTAATCTTTGATAGGGCGCGCAAGCGCAAGGGTTGGTATGCAACTGAACGGCATCTTCGTCCACCCGCTCAAGTCAGGGCGCGGTATCGCCTATTCGCAAGCCTACGCCAGCACGCAGGGTTTCTTGCATGACCGTGAATGGCTGGTCGTCAATGCACAAGGCCAGTTCCTCACCGCAAGAACCCACCCGCAGCTCGTGCGGGTCGAAATCGAACTCATGCCCGGCGCAGCGTTATTCAAAGCACCCGGCATGGCGCCGATCGCAGCGCTGACCACGCAGTTCAATCAGCCGGTCGACTGTCAGGTTTG
The DNA here is from genome assembly GCF_019232825.1 of Paludibacterium sp. Classification (GTDB taxonomy): domain Bacteria; phylum Pseudomonadota; class Gammaproteobacteria; order Burkholderiales; family Chromobacteriaceae; genus Paludibacterium. The sequence continues at coordinate 11,166 of NZ_JAFAND010000067.1, forward strand.
GGATGACTATTTCGTCGCCCAACAGGGCGACCCCCGGCTGGATGCCTGGTTCAGTCAGGTTGCCGGGCAGCCGTGCCGTCTACTATGGCTAGGCCAAACGTCAAACCGGAAACAAAAGGGCGACGTCGACGAGACCCTGTCGTTCGCCGACGGTTACCCCTACCTGCTGGTGAACCAAGCGTCACTGGACGCGCTCAACCATGACCTGCAGGCGCCGGTGACCACGCGCCATTTCCGCCCTAATTTGATCGTTGGCGGCATGGCGGCATACGAAGAAGACGACTGGCGCCGCATTCGCATCGGCACGGTCGACTTCGAGGTCACCAAGCCCTGTTCCCGCTGCGTATTGACCACGGTCGATCCGGAAACCGGCGAAAAAGATCCTCGGACCGAACCGCTAAAAACACTGATCCGCACCCGGCAATTCCCGGAGGGAATTTGTTTCGGCGTCAACCTGCGCGCGTTGAACGAAGGCGTGGTACATGTGGGCGATGCGTTGGAAATACTGGAGAGCCGATACGCTTTCTAAAGTCTTCAGTCTTCGGCCAAATGTGAAATAAAAAAAGCCAGCTCGAAAGAGCTGGCTTTTTCGAATGCCGTCGAAAATTATTCGGCGGATTCGTCAGCAGCAACCACACCTTCAGGACGGTCCACCAGCTCTACCAGAGCCAGCGGCGCATTGTCGCCCTTGCGGAAGCCGCATTTCAGGATACGCACATAACCGCCATTGCGGGCAGCGAAGCGCGGGCCGAGCACGTCGAACAACTTGACGACGATGTCACGATCACGCGTGCGGTCAAAAGCCAAGCGGCGGTTAGCCAGCGAAGGCGCTTTGCCCAGAGTGATCAGCGGCTCAGCCACACGGCGCAGTTCCTTGGCCTTCGGCAGGGTGGTCACGATAGCTTCGTGACGCAACAGCGAGTTAGCCATGTTGCGCAGCATCGCCAGACGATGGCTGGTCGTGCGGTTCAGTTTACGATTACTGTAACGATGACGCATTGTTAATGTCCTTTAGTCTCAAACCTTGCGGTGTTCCGCAAAGCCTTACGGCTTTTCCAACCCAGCCGGCGGCCAGTTCTCCAGCTTCATGCCCAGAGTCAGGCCCTTGGAGGCGAGAACTTCCTTGATCTCGTTCAGAGACTTGCGGCCCAGATTTGGCGTCTTGAGCAGTTCAGTCTCGGTACGTTGGATCAAGTCACCGATGTAGTAAATGTTCTCTGCCTTCAGGCAATTTGCAGAACGAACCGTGAGTTCAAGATCGTCGACCGGACGCAGCAGGATCGGATCGATCGGCGGCGCCTTTTCGACGACTTCTTCAACCGCAGTGCCCTGGAGATCCGCGAAGATCGACAGCTGATCAATCAGGATGCGCGCAGCGCTACGCACTGCCTGCTCCGGTTCCAACACGCCATTGGTCTCGATATCGAGCACCAGGCGGTCGAGGTCGGTACGCTGTTCCACACGGGCGCTTTCCACCGAATAGCTCACGCGGCGAACCGGCGAGAAGGAAGCGTCCATTTGGATCGTACCGATGGAGCGGTTGTCATCGTGACTGGAACGAGCCGAGACGGGCTGATAGCCGCGACCCTTTTCGACCTTCACTTCGAGCTCGATCTTGCCGCCCGCGGCGAGGTGACAAATCACGTGATCCGGGTTGATCACTTCGACGTCATGGGGCAATTCGATATCGCCAGCCAAAACAGCGCCTTCACCTTCTTTACGAAGGGTCAGTACGACGCTGTCGCGACCATGCAGCTTAAGTACGACGCCCTTGAGGTTCAGCAGGATGTCGACGACATCCTCACGAACGCCGTCGAGCGCCGAGTACTCATGCAGAACGCCAGCAATGGTCACTTCGGTCGGAGCATAACCCGGCATCGACGACAGCAGAATACGACGTAGCGAGTTGCCCAACGTATGGGCATAGCCACGCTCGAACGGCTCCATCGATACACGCGCATGCGTTGCCGAAATCGGTTGGACGTCGATGATTCGAGGTTTCAGAAATTCCGAAGCGCTGTTTTGCATAGTCATTCCCTAAGAGCTAGCGATTACTTGGAGTAAAATTCCACAACGAGCTGTTCGTTGATATCGCTAGACAGTTCGGAACGTTCCGGAGCGCTCTTGTAAACGCCTTCCATCTTTTTCGAATCAACGGAAACCCAGGAAGGGAAGCCGCTTTGTTCAGCCAGGGACAGCGCTTCGGCAACGCGAGCCTGCTTCTTGGCCTTTTCACGCACGGCAACCACGTCACCAGTCTTGACTTGGAAAGACGGAATATTCACAACCTGACCGTTTACCACGATGGCCTTGTGGCTGACCAGCTGACGCGACTCCGCGCGGGTCGAGCCAAAGCCCATGCGATACACAACGTTGTCGAGACGGGACTCGAGCAATTTCAGCAGGTTTTCGCCCGTGGAGCCCTTGCGACGAACAGCTTCCGCAAAGTAGTTGCGGAACTGACGCTCAAGGACGCCGTACATGCGGCGAATCTTTTGTTTTTCACGCAGCTGTACGCCGTAATCCGACAGGCGGCCTTTGCGGGCGCCATGTTGGCCGGGGATGCTGTCCAGCTTGCACTTGGAATCCAGTGCACGACGCGCGCTCTTCAAAAAGAGGTCGGTGCCTTCGCGGCGCGCGAGCTTACATTTCGGGCCGATATAACGTGCCATGTCTCACACTCTCCGAATTAAATACGACGTTTCTTGGGCGGACGGCAGCCGTTGTGCGGCACCGGCGTCACGTCGGAGATGCTGGTAATTTTGAAACCAAGCGCGTTGAGAGCACGAACAGCGGATTCACGACCCGGTCCCGGGCCCTTGATCCGTACTTCGAGGTTCTTCACACCATATTCTTGGGCAACTTTACCAGCGTGCTCCGCCGCTACCTGAGCAGCAAAGGGTGTACTCTTGCGCGAGCCCTTAAAACCAGCGCCGCCAGCGGTAGCCCAAGACAGTGCATTGCCCTGACGGTCGGTGATAGTGATGATGGTGTTGTTGAACGAAGCGTGCACATGCACGATACCTTCGCTCACACTCTTGCGCACTTTTTTACGTACACGGACAGCTGTGTTTGCTTTAGCCATTATCTGTGTTCCTTAAGTTACTTCTTGCCGGCAATCGCCTTGCGCGGACCCTTGCGGGTACGGGCATTGGTACGAGTGCGTTGGCCACGGCACGGCAAACCGCGACGATGACGCATGCCGCGATAGCAGCCCATGTCCATCAGACGCTTGATGCTCATCGTGACTTCGCGACGCAGGTCACCTTCGGTGACGAACTTCGCGACTTCAACACGCAGAGCTTCCATTTCCGACTCGGTCAGATCCTTGACTTTCGTCGAGGTTGCAACGCCGGAGGCAGCACAAATTTGCTGCGCACGGGTTTGACCGATGCCGTAGATTGCCTGCAGGCCGATAACGGCATGTGCATGATTGGGGATATTTACCCCTGCAATACGGGCCATTCTCTTTCCTTAAGCCTTAAGACCTTGAAAAGGTTGCGATTGTAACACGCAATCCCAGGACTAACAAATATTAGCCCTGTTTTTGCTTGTGACGGGGATCCGTGCAGATCACACGTACGATGCGATTGCGGCGGATAATTTTGCAGTTACGGCAAATTTTCTTTACCGAAGGCTGTACTCGCATTTCAGTTCCTTTCAATCTAAAAGAGCGAGTGCGTCATTTCGCACGGAACACAATCCGTGCTTTGGACAGATCGTACGGCGTCAATTCCACCGTCACCTTATCCCCCGGAAGAATGCGGATGTAATGCATCCGCATCTTCCCGGAAATATGTCCGAGCACTATGTGTCCATTTTCCAGCTGGACCCTGAACATTGCGTTAGGCAAATTTTCAAGGACCTCGCCTTGCATCTGGATGGTGTCTTCCTTAGCCATAGAACCCAGTGTCAACTCGTTATCAGCGGGAGAGCGCGTTGCCTTTGAAGTTAGCCTTCTTCAGCAAACTCTCATACTGGTGAGACAAAACGTAGGATTGAACCTGTGCCATAAAATCCATGGTGACCACGACAATAATCAACAGCGAGGTACCACCGAAATAGAACGGAGCGTTCCATTTCAGCACCAGGAATTCCGGCAACAAGCAAACCAACGTGATATAGATCGCACCGATAAGCGTCAGACGCAGCGTGATCTTCTCGATGTAACGAGAGGTCTGCTCACCAGGACGATAGCCCGGGATGAACGCACCACTCTTCTTCAGGTTATCTGCCGTATCTTTCGGATTAAACATCAACGCCGTATAGAAATAGCAGAAGAAGATAATGGCCGCTGAGTACAGGAGGACGTAGATCGGTTGCCCAGGGTGCAGCTTATCGGCAACACTCTTCATCCAGCCCAGACCATCCGTATTACCAAACCAGCCGAGTGCGGTGGCCGGAAACAGGATGATGCTAGAAGCGAAAATCGGCGGAATCACCCCTGCCATGTTGAGCTTGAGCGGCAAATGCGTGCTCTGGCCCTGCATGACGCGATTACCGACCTGCCGCTTGGCGTAGTTCACCAGCACCTTGCGCTGACCGCGTTCAACGAACACGACCAGGTAAGTCACCATGAGAACGCCGGCAAACAGCAAGACGGCAAACAAAAGCGGCAGCGAACCCTGACTAGTCAGGGTCAGGGTCTTACCGATCGCCGCGGGCACACCGGAAGCGATACCGGCGCAGATGATCAAAGAGATACCGTTGCCGATACCTCGTTCGGTAATCTGCTCACCAAGCCACATCAGGAACATGGTGCCGGTTACCAGGGTAACCACGGTGGTCAGGTAAAATTCCCATTGGGCGCTTACCACCAGATTGGGCTGCTTATAAAGCATAACCGCAATGCCGAAACTCTGGAACGAGGCCAACACTACAGTCGCGTAACGTGTGTACTGGGTTACCTTGCGACGCCCCGCTTCGCCCTCCTTCTTCAGCTCCTTGAGACTGGGCAGAACCTCAGCCGCAAGCTGCAGAATGATGGAGGCCGAGATATACGGCATGATGCCAAGGGCAAATACCGTAAATCGGGACAGGGCGCCCCCCGAGAACATGTTGAACATGTCGAGGAGCCCTGTCTGCGACGAGCGGAACAACTTCGCTAGCTCGGCTGGATTGATCCCGGGAACCGGAATGTGCGCACCAATTCGGAAAACGATCAACGCCCCGATCAGGAACCAGATCCGGCTCTTCAGATCACCAAACTTATTGGCTTTTGCCACTATCGAAGTATTCGCCACGTACGTGTGCCTTATTCAACAATACTGCCGCCGGCTGCCTCAATGGCGGCGCGAGCGCCGGCCGTAGCGGCCAGGCCACGCAGCGTGACAGCACGCTCAATCTTACCGGACAGCACCACCTTGGCGGAGGTCGCCACGGCGTGTACCAGACCAGCTTGCTTGAGGGCGAGCAGATCGATTTCGTCAACCGGCAGCAGATTCAGTTCGGACAAACGGATTTCCGCTACTTTGCCAGCCGTCAGGGACTTGAAGCCACGCTTCGGCAAGCGACGTTGCAGCGGCATTTGACCGCCTTCGAAGCCTACCTTGTGGAAACCGCCCGCACGGCTCTTTTGACCCTTGTGACCACGGCCACCCGTCTTGCCCAGGCCGCTGCCGATGCCACGGCCTACGCGACGCTTGGCATGCTTGGCGCCGGCACCAGGCTTAATGGTATTCAGTTCCATGGTTAGCCCTCGCATTTCAGCAGGTAGCTGATCTTGTTGATCATGCCACGGTTCTCAGGCGTATCGATCACTTCGACGGTCTGACGGATCTTCTTCAGACCCAGACCGCGAGCACACGCCCGATGCGACTCGATGCGGCCGATCAGGCTCTTCACCAGAGTCACCTTGACAGTCTTGGTGTTACTCATGATCTACCCCCAGAATTTCTTCCACGGTCAGACCACGCTTGGCCGCGATCTGCGACGGAACGCAGATCTTGTTCAAGCCGTCCAGCGTGGCGCGAACCACGTTGTACGGGTTGGTCGAACCCTGGATCTTGGCGGATACATTGCGAACGCCCATGGCTTCAAAGATTGCGCGCATCGGACCGCCGGCCTTCACACCGGTACCATCCTTAGCGGGCTGCATCAGGACGGTGGTGGCACCGTGCTGACCGTGTACGGCGTGATGCAGCGTGCCGTTCTTCAGCGGAATCTTAACCAGGTTGCGGCGAGCTTGTTCCATTGCCTTCTGCACGGCAACCGGCACTTCCTTCGAGCGACCTTTGCCCATACCGATACCGCCGTCGCCATCACCTACCACGGTGAGAGCGGAGAAAGCCATGATGCGACCGCCCTTCACCACTTTGGTGACGCGGTTGACGCTGATCATTTTTTCGACCAGACCGTCGCCACGATCTTCCATTTCGTGCTTAGCCATTCTTCACTCCGAATTAGAATACCAGACCGTGTTCGCGGGCAGCGTCAGCCAGTGCCTTGATACGACCGTGGTATTTGAAACCCGAGCGGTCGAACGACACGGTTTGGATGCCGGCGGCCTTGGCCTTTTCAGCAATACGCTTGCCGATCAGGGCCGCTGCGTTCACGTTGCCACCATTGGCGAGGTCGGCGCGTACTTCGGCTTCCAGAGTGGAAGCGCTGGCAAGTACCTTGCCGCCCGTTTCGTCAATGATCTGCGCGTAAATGTGGCAGTTGGTGCGGTGTACGGTGAGCCGCACCATCTTGAGCTCCGCAATCCGCGCACGGGTTTTGCGTGCACGGCGGAGTCGAGTTTGTTTCTTGTCCATATCAGGGCCTCAATTACTTCTTCTTGGTCTCTTTCAGAACCACGACCTCATCAGCGTAGCGAACACCCTTGCCCTTGTAAGGTTCCGGCGCGCGGTACGCGCGGACTTCGGCGGCTACTTGGCCGACTTGCTGCTTGTCGGCGCCCTTGATGATGATCTCGGTCTGGCTCGGCGTTTCCACCTTCACGCCGGCGGGCATCTTATGCGCCACCGGGTGGGAGAAACCCAGAGAAAGGTTGAGCACGTCGCCCTGGGCTTGTGCGCGGTAACCCACGCCAACCAGGGTCAGCTTCTTTTCGAAGCCCTTGCTCACACCTTGGACCATGTTGTTGAGAAGCGCACGCAGCGTGCCCGACATGGCACGTGCGAACTTGCTGTCATTCTTGGCTGCGAACGTCAGCTGACCATTGTCCAGCTTGACATCCACCTCATCGCTCAGCGCGGTGCTGAGGGTGCCAAGGGAGCCCTTAACGCTCACCTCGGTTGCGTTGAACTTGACTTCAACGCCGGCCGGGATCGCTACAGGATTCTTAGCTACGCGAGACATTACACCCTCCCCTTACGCCACGATGCAGAGCAGCTCACCACCGATGCCGGCAGCACGTGCCTTGCGATCGGTCATCACACCCCGGGAGGTGGACAGGATGGCTACGCCCAGGCCATTCATGACCTTCGGAATTTCAGTGGTGCCCTTGTACACGCGCAGGCCAGGACGGGACACGCGCTCGATGCGCTCGATCACCGGACGGCCAGCGTAGTACTTGAGCTGGATATCAAGAACCGGCTTCTTGGTTTCGCCAGCGATGGCGAAGTCCTCGATATAGCCTTCTTCTTTCAGCACCTGCGCCAAAGCCACCTTCAGCTTCGAAGACGGCATCGCCACAGCGACCTTAGCGGCGCGCTGAGCGTTGCGGATGCGGGTCAACATATCGGAAATAGGATCATGCATGCTCATTTATGTGTCTCCTATTACCAGCTGGCCTTCGTAACGCCCGGGATTTCGCCTTTGAGGGCGATTTCACGCAGTTTGTTACGAGCGAGACCAAATTTACGGAACACACCACGCGGACGACCGGTGATGGCGCAGCGACGACGCTGACGCACCGGGCTGGCGTTGCGCGGCAGTTGCTGAAGCTTCAGACGGGCCGCAAAACGCTCTTCTTCCGAGAGGCTCTGGTTGTTGATGATGGCGAGGAGCGCTTCGCGCTTGGCGGCAAACTTCGCAGCCAGCTTAGCGCGCTTCTCTTCACGGTTGATCAGTGCTTGTGTCGCCATGTGCTTAACCCTTGAACGGGAACTTGAAAGCAGCCAGCAGCGCGCGGGCTTCTTCGTCAGTTTTCGCCGTAGTGGTAATGGTGATGTTCATACCGCGCAAAGCATCAATCTTGTCGTACTCGATTTCCGGGAAGATGATTTGCTCGCGCACGCCCATGTTGTAGTTGCCGCGGCCGTCGAAAGACTTGGCGGAAACACCACGGAAGTCACGTACGCGCGGCAGCGCGATGGTAACCAGGCGATCGAAGAATTCGTACATCCGTTCGCTGCGCAGGGTCACCTTGCAGCCGATCGGATAATGATCGCGAATCTTGAAGCCTGCGATGGACTTGCGGGCGGTGGTCACGACCGGCTTCTGGCCGGACAGTTTTTCCATATCGCCCACAGCATGTTCCATCACCTTTTTGTCAGCAACGGCTTCGCCAACACCCATGTTCAGGGTGATCTTCTCGATGCGCGGAACTTCCATTACCGACTTGTAACCGAACTGTTTCATCAAGTCCGGCACCACAGTGTCTTTGTAGAAATCGTAGAGACGTGCCATGTTGACTCCTTACGCCCCGATGACTTCGCCAGAGGACTTGAACACGCGCACCTTACGGCCGTCTTCAAGTACCTTGAAGCCCACGCGGTCAGCCTTTTGGCTAGCCGGATTGAAAATAGCCACGTTGGACACGGCGATCGGCATGGTCTTTTCGACGATGCCGCCGGCGATCCCGCGGATCGGGTTCGGCTTTTGATGCTTCTTGGCAACGTTCACGCCTTCTACGACGAGCTTCTCGTCCAGAACGCGCAATACGGCACCACGCTTGCCTTTGTCTTTGCCGGTGATTACTACGACTTCATCACCCTTGCGAATTTTGCGCATGTGTTCTCCTTACAGCACTTCAGGAGCCAGCGAAACGATCTTCATGAAGCGTTCGGTACGCAGTTCACGCGTTACCGGCCCGAAGATGCGAGTGCCGATCGGCTCAAGCTTGTTGTTGAGCAACACAGCCGCATTGCCGTCGAATTTGATCAACGAGCCATCCTGACGGCGCACGCCCTTGGCGGTACGAACTACAACAGCGTTGTAGACGTCGCCTTTCTTGACGCGACCGCGCGGAGCGGCATCCTTGATGCTCACCTTGATGATATCGCCAACTGCTGCATAGCGACGCTTGGAGCCGCCCAGCACCTTGATGCACATAACCGAACGCGCACCGGTGTTGTCTGCGACCTCAAGAATGGTCTGCATTTGGATCATTGTATGATTACCTTTCTATCCAACTTATCCCGTCACTTTCACCTATGGTTACGCGTTAGGGCGAACCCATTCGCGACCACAGACGAAACGCCGCAGATGACTCTGCGGCGTATCAAACGGCCAGTTTTGGACCCCGTAAGGGCAGAGTCCTGCCAAAACGGTGGCAGGAAAACGGCCATTATACAGAGGAGCAAGCCCCTCTGCAAGCTTTACACTTGACGAGACTTCTCGACCAGTGCAGTTACCACCCACGACTTGGTCTTCGAGAGCGGGCGCGATTCACTGATAACGACAATGTCACCGGCCTTGTACTCGTTGTTTTCGTCATGCGCATGGAACTTATTGGAACGACGGACGATCTTGCCGTAGATCGGGTGCTTTACCTTGCGCTCGACCAGAACGGTTACGGTCTTGTCCATCTTGTCGCTAACCACTTTGCCGGTCAGCGTGCGTACCACTTTGGTTTCGCTCATGTTAAGCAGCCTTCTCTTTCAGAATGGTGCGTACACGAGCGACATCGCGGCGCACTTTCTTCAGTTCACTGTTCTTGGCGAGCTGTTGGGTGGCGTGCTGCATGCGCAGCGCAAACTGGGCCTTCAGAAGGCTCAGCAGTTCGGCCTTCAGCTCGTCCACGCTTTTCGCTCTCAGTTCGGACGCTTTCATTACTGACCTACCTGTCTAATTACAAACACAGTCGGGATCGGCAACTTGGCTGCGGCCAGACGGAAAGCTTCGCGAGCGAGTTCCTCGGAAACACCATCCATTTCGTACAGCATCTTGCCAGGCTGAATTTCGGCCACGTAGTACTCCGGACTACCCTTACCGTTACCCATACGCACTTCGGCAGGCTTGGAGGTGATCGGCTTGTCCGGGAAAATACGGATCCAAATGCGGCCGCCCCGCTTGATGTGGCGGGTCATGGCACGACGGGCAGCTTCAATCTGACGTGCGGTCAGACGTCCACGACCCAGCGCCTTCAGACCGAAGTCGCCAAAGCTCACCTTATTGCCACGCGTGGCGATACCGGTGTTGCGGCCTTTTTGCTGTTTACGGTACTTGAGTCTAGTTGGCTGCAGCATTGCGCGGGCCCTTTCTCACTTTCTTTTCCGGTTGAGCCGGAGCAGCGGCCTGTACTTGGCCCGGCTTCAGCTCGCCCTTGTAGATCCACACCTTGATACCGATGATGCCGTAAGTGGTCTTGGCCTCAGAGGTAGCGTAGTCAACATCGGCACGCAGGGTGTGCAGCGGAACGCGGCCTTCGCGGTACCATTCGCTACGCGCGATATCGATACCGTTCAGACGGCCCGAGCTCATAATCTTGATGCCCAGGGCGCCCATGCGCATGGCGTTTTGCATGGAGCGCTTCATGGCGCGGCGGAACATCACACGCTTTTCCAACTGCGAAGCGATGCCGTCGGCGATGATTTGCGCATCCAGTTCCGGCTTGCGAACTTCTTCGATGTTCACATGAACCGGCACGCCCAGACGCTTTTGCAGCTCAGCCTTCAGAACCTCGATGTCTTCACCCTTCTTGCCGATCACGACACCCGGACGGGCGCTGTGAATGGTGATGCGGGCGGACTTCGCCGGACGCTCGATGGTCACACGACCAACCGAAGCGTGCGCCAGGCGCTTCTTCAGGAACTCACGGACTTCGATGTCCTGCTTGAGCATGCCCGGGAAATTGGCACTGCTGGCAAACCACTTCGAAGACCAGTTTTTGGTAACGGCAAGACGGAATCCCGTCGGATGAATCTTCTGACCCATTTCTTACCCCTTAATTGCCCACGGTCAACATGATGTGGCAAGTCTGCTTTTCGATCTTGTTGCCACGACCTTTAGCACGTGCCGTGAAACGCTTCAGGCTCGGGCCCTTGTCAACGTAGATGGTCTCCACCTTCAGGGTGTCGATATCAGCACCTTCGTTGTGCTCAGCGTTGGCGATTGCCGACTCCAGCAGTTTCTTGACCAGATCGGCGCCCTTCTTGGGGCAGAAGGCCAAAATATTCAGGGCTTCCTCCACGGACTTACCGCGGACGAGGTCAGCGACCAGGCGGCCCTTTTGTGCCGACAGGCGAACGCTTTTCAGATATGCAGATACTCTCATCGCTTCACCTTACTTCTTCTTCGCCTTCTTATCGGCCGCGTGGCCTTTGAAGGTACGAGTCAGCGAGAATTCGCCCAATTTGTGGCCGACCATGTTTTCAGAAACATAGACCGGGACGTGGGTACGACCGTTGTGTACGGCGATGGTCAGACCAATGAAATCCGGCAGGATGGTCGAACGACGCGACCAAGTCTTGATCGGACGTTTGTCTTTGGTCGCACGCGCCGCGTCCACCTTCTTCAGAAGGTGCAGATCAACAAACGGGCCCTTTTTTTGCGAACGTGCCATGTGTCAATTACCCTTTAGTGGAATAGCGACGGCGTACGATCATATTGTCGGTACGCTTGTTGCGACGGGTACGATAGCCCTTGGTCGGCGTGCCCCACGGGCTAACCGGCACACGGCCTTCGCCGGTCTTACCTTCACCACCACCATGCGGGTGATCAACCGGGTTCATAACCACGCCACGCACGGTCGGGCGGATACCGCGCCAGCGGTTCGCGCCGGCCTTGCCGATCTTGCGCAGGTTATGCTCTTCGTTACCCACTTCGCCTACCGTTGCGCGGCAGTCAACGTGAACCTTGCGGATTTCGCCGGAACGCAGACGCAGCTGGGCGTAAACGCCTTCGCGAGCGAGCAGCATTGCGCTAGATCCGGCGGAACGCGCCATTTGCGCGCCGCGGCCAGGTTGCAGTTCCACGCAGTGGATCGTCGTGCCCACCGGGATATTGCGAATCGGCAGCGCGTTGCCGGCCTTGATCGGGGCTTCAGCACCCGATACCAGCTCGGCACCGACCTTCACACCACGCGGCGCGATGATGTAACGGCGTTCGCCATCGGCATAGCACAGCAGGGCGATATGCGCGGTACGGTTCGGATCGTATTCGAGACGCTCCACCTTTGCCGGCACACCATCCTTGTCGCGACGGAAGTCGACGATACGATAATGTTGCTTGTGGCCACCGCCCTTGTGACGGGTGGTGATATGACCGTTGTTGTTACGGCCACCGGTCGACGATTTCTTCTCGACCAACGAAGCCAGCGGCGCACCTTTGTGCAAGTCAGGGTGAACGACCTTGACTACTGCGCGGCGACCTGCCGAAGTCGGTTTTACTTTTTGGATAGGCATGCTCTATCTCCTTACTCAGCAGCTGCCGCGCCGGTCAGATCGAGTTCCTGACCTTGCACGAGGCTTACGTAAGCTTTTTTCCAGTCCTTGCGACGACCGGTCATGCGGCCAAAGCGCTTGACTTTGCCCTTGACATTCACGGTGGACACACCCTCAACCTTGACGTTGAACAAGAGTTCAACGGCAGCCTTGATTTCAGGCTTGGTCGCGTCGCCAGCAACGCGGAAGACCACTTGCTGGTTTTTCTCGGACACCATGGTGCTCTTTTCAGAAACAACCGGAGCAAGAATGACTTGCATCAGACGTTCTTGATTCATGCCCATTGCTCCTCAAGTTGCTTCACGGCGTCACGGGTGACCACGATCTTCTTGAAGCGCAGCAGGCTGTACGGATCAGCTTGTTGAGCCTCGATCACCAGCACGTTCGGCAGGTTGCGAGACGAGAGATAGAGGTTTTCGTCGAGTTCCTTGGTGATGAACAGGGCTTGTTCCAAGCCCATCGACTTCACCTTGCCGACGAATTCCTTGGTCTTCGGCGATTCAACAGTCAGGCTGTCAACCACGATCAGACGTTCGTCGCGCACGAGCTGGCTCAAAATAGCGGCCATGCCGGCACGGAACATCTTGCGGTTAACCTTCTGGCTGAAGTTTTCATCCGGCTTGTTCGGGAACGCACGACCACCCCCGCGCCACAGCGGCGACGAGGACATACCGGAGCGAGCGCGGCCGGTGCCTTTTTGGCGCCACGGCTTCTTGGTGGAGTGCTTCACTTCAGCACGGGTCATCTGCGCGCGGTTCGCGCTGCGGGCGTTAGCCAGGAAGGCGGTAACGACCTGATGCACCAGGGCTTCGTTGTACTCACGACCGAACAGGGACTCGGAAGCTTGCAGGCTGTCTTGAGCCTGGCCTTGGGTATTGATTACTTTCAATTCCATCATGCACCCGCCTTCACGCTAGGACGTACGATCACGTCGCCGTTCTTGGCTCCGGGCACAGCACCCTTGACCAGCAGCAGCTGACGCTCCGCGTCGATACGGACGATTTCCAGGCACTGCATGGTGCTCTGAACGTTACCGTATTGACCCGCCATGCGCTTACCCGGCAGCACGCGGCCCGGATCCTGCGCTTGACCAATGGAACCCGCCGAGTTGTGCGAACGCGAGTTACCGTGGGAGGCACGGTTGGACGAGAAGTTGTGGCGCTTGATGGCACCGGAGAAACCCTTACCCTTCGAGGTACCGGTCACATCGACCAGCTGGCCTTCGGAGAAAACGGCGACGGTAACGGAATCACCAGCCTTGAAGCCTGCCAGCTGTTCGGCGGTCAGCGTGAATTCACTCATACCGCGACCGGCTTCAACGCCTGCCTTGGCAAAGTGTCCAGCGGCTGCCTTGTTCACGCGATTAGCGCGACGTTCGCCGAAAGTGACTTGAATGGCACGATAGCCATCCACTTCGGGGGTTTTGATTTGCGTGACGCGATTTGCGGACATGTCCAGCACAGTTACCGGAATGGACGCGCCATCCTCGGCAAAAATGCGGGTCATGCCGACTTTGCGACCGACAAGACCTAAACTCATGTTTATTTCCTTTTGCAGGGCCGATTACGATTGACCGGCTTACAAAAACAATAGCGGACTCGCCAAAATGACGAGTCCGCTAGTATATCACCAAAAATTCAAGCATTGCAAGCACTTAGCATGCTTGCCTGCTGCATTTTCGATTACTGCAGCTTGATTTCCACATCCACGCCGGCCGGCAGATCGAGCTTCATCAGCGCGTCAACCGTCTTGTCGGTCGGGTCGATGATGTCCATCAGGCGCAGGTGGGTGCGAATTTCCAGCTGGTCGCGCGACGTCTTGTTGACGTGCGGCGAACGCAGAACGTTGAAACGCTCGATTTTGGTCGGCAGCGGAACCGGGCCCTTGACAACGGCGCCGGTACGTTTCGCGGTTTCAACGATTTCTTCAGCCGAACGGTCGATCAGGTTGTAATCGAAAGCTTTCAGGCGGATACGGATTTTTTGGCTCTGCATGATTGCTTCCCGATTACTTGAGGATCTTAGCTACAACGCCGGCGCCGACGGTACGGCCGCCTTCGCGAATCGCGAAGCGCAGACCTTCTTCCATGGCGATCGGAGCGATCAGTTCAACCGTGATCGACACGTTGTCGCCCGGCATCACCATTTCCACGCCTTCGGCCAGCGATACCGCGCCGGTCACGTCCGTGGTACGG
>NZ_JAFAND010000139.1 GCF_019232825.1 Paludibacterium sp.
CAACTCAAGCGGCTATCGAAAATCAGCCGGCGCACGTCGGGGTTGGGGTGGGCTTGCCGCGGTTCGCATAAGACCGAAATCAGCGTCAGTAACTGCTGCTGACGCAGACGGCGGTTTGTCGGGGTGGAAGGAAGTGCATTAACATCGTGAATAGCCATGACTTACTCCTGTATAGTGAGTTGCGGTTAGCGGGCTCGGCGGTGGTCTGAACACCCCGGGCCCGCGCCTTTGGCAATGATCCGCCCAAAGCCCCACCAGATTAGTTTGCCCGCCGGGAAACGGCAATTGGGCAGCTTGTCCGTAAATTCTGAAAGTTAAAACGGCGCGAGGACGTGCGTTGCTTCGCGAACGCACGCTACATTCGACTCCCGACTCCCGACTCCCGACTCCCGACTCCCCACACCCTCGCTAAAAGGCCAGCAGATGCGCGGCGCCTGGCAATGATAAATTCATTTTAAATATCGAAATGAATTTACTTTGCATAAAGAGGGGCGCATGAACGCAGCCGTCTCCCCGGCGCGCGCCGAGCCCATCGTGGCGTTGCATGATGCGGGGCGTTTTTTCCAGCTGGGTGAAACCCGCATCGAGGCATTGCGGCACGTGACGCTGTCGGTGCTGCCCGGCGATTTTTTGGCGATCTGGGGTCCGTCCGGCTCCGGCAAGTCGACGCTACTCAACCTGCTCGGGCTGATCGACGCGCCCAGCTACGGCCGGGTGCTGTTTCGCGGCCGCCCGGTCGACCGCTTGGACGACAACGCGCTATCCGACTACCGCAGCAGTGAAATTGGCTTCGTGTTTCAAAACTTCAATCTGATCCCCGTGCTCACGGCGCTGGAGAACGTGATGCTGCCGCTCTACAACCAGGGCGTGGGCAAGGCCGAGGCGCGCGGCCGCGCAGAGCAATGGTTGCGCAAGGTGGGGCTGGACGGCTTCGTCGACCATCCGCCGGAAAAACTCAGCGGCGGCCAGCGTCAGCGCGTGGCCATCGCGCGGGCGATGGTGACCGAGCCATCGCTGATCATCGCCGACGAGCCGACCGCCAATCTCGACTCGCAGACCAGTTGCGAGGTGATCGATCTGATGCACACGCTCAATCAGAAAACCCGCGTGACCTTTGTGCTCTCCACCCACGATCCGCGCCTGCTGGCGCGCGTCAGCCGCCATCTGGAATTGCGCGATGGCCAGATTCATCAGGACACCGTCGGCGCGGGGCTGCCGTCATGAACCCCATCGTGCTGGCTTGGCGCAACTTGTTGCGCAATCGCCGCCGCAGCCTGGTGACGCTGTTGTCGATCGCCTTCGGCATCGCCGCGCTGGCGCTGTTCGCCGGTTATACCCAGACCATCTACGTCGGCTTGGCCAACCTGTCGATCCACGGCGAAATGATCGGCCATCTGACGGTCGAAAAGCGCGGCTGGCGCACCGCGGGCAAGTTGGACCCGGGGCGGTATCTGCTGAGTCCGGCGGAGATTGCGCGGGTCGACGCCATCGTGAAAAAGCGTCTGCCGCAGGGGCATGTGCTGCCGCGCATGGCGCTCGACGGCATGATCGCCAATGGCCGCAACGGCACCATCTTCATCGCCGAAGGCATCGACCCGCGCGATCTGCGCCTGGTGCTGGGGCCGCTCTCCGGCGTGTACCGCAATTTGTCGGTCGACAAGCCCGACGGCGTGGCGGTGGGCGAGGCGCTGGCCGGGGTGCTGGGCCTGCAGCGCGGCAGCGATGCGTCGCTGCTGGTCAGCACCATTCATGGCCAGGCCAACGCCGCCGATGTCGAGGTGAACGACGTGATCAATACCGGCAATACCGCTACCAACGACAAGTTCCTGCTGGTGCCGCTGGCGTTGAGCCGCATGCTGAAGGATATCGGCCAACAAGCTGAGTGGCTGACGGTGTTGGTCAATACGCCGGCAACGGCCGGTGGCCGGCTTGACCGCGGCTTGCTGGCCATGCTGACCACGCCGCCCCCGGACGCGCGCCGCACCGCGGCCATGCGCGATCGGTTGGCGGCGGATTTCAAGGCCGCCGGCTTGGATCTGGAAGTGCGCACCTGGCAAGACATGTCGTTGTACTACAAGCAGGTCAAGAACATTTACGACCTGATCTTCACGCTGTTGTTGGCCATCGTGCTGGCAATCGTGGTGCTCTCCATCGCCAATTCGATGAGCATGAGCGTGCTGGAGCGCACGCGCGAGATCGGTACGCTGCGGGCAATGGGCTACCGGCGCGGCCGGGTGGTGCGGCTGTTCGTCATCGAGGCCTGCCTGGCGGTGTGGCTGGGCTGCCTGCTCGGGCTCTTGCTGTTTTGGCTGGCGAGCCAAGCGGTCAACGCCGCCGGCATCCAGTACGTGCCGCCGGGCAACAGCGTGCATGTGCCGCTGTTCATCGATTTCGACCCGCTGCGGACGGTGCTCGCCATGCTGCTGTTGGGCACGCTGAGTGTGGCGGCGGCATGGCTGCCGGCGCGCAAGGCGGCGCGGCAGATGATCACGGTGTCGCTGGCGCATAGCTGAGCATTCATGGGAAAGGCGGTGAGGGCGTGAGAGGGGTGACGATGCTGTTGGCCGGCCTGTTGCTGGCGGGCGCGGGGAGCGTGTTGGCGGCGCCGGACGCGCAGACGCTGTTGCGGCGTTCCGATCTGGCGCGCGGCGGCGATCTGCCCGGCTTGGCCTGGGAGGTGCGGCTCGTCAACACCGGCAGCGGCAGCGACGGCGAGCCGCCGATGCGGGTGGCGGTCAGCGCCACGCGCGTTGCGAGCCTGGCCGAGGTGATCGAGCCGCAAAGCAACCGCGGTTCGAAAATGCTGCAAGTGGACCGCAATATGTGGCTGATGAAACCCGGCCTGAAAAAGCCGGTGGCGATCTCACCGCGGTTGCGGCTGACCGGCGAGGCGGCGATCGGCGATATCGCCGCCACCAATTACGCCAAAGACTATCGCGCCACCTTGCTGCGCGAAGAGGCGGTCGACGGCGAGCCTTGCTACGTGCTGGACCTGAAGAGCGCCAACAAGCAGAGCACCTACGACAAGATCGTCTATTGGGTGTCGGCTGCGCGCTTGGTGGGCGTGCGCGCCCAGTTTTTCAGCCTGTCGGGCAAGCTGCTCAAATCGGCGACCTTCCAGTACGACAACACCGTCCAGGCGGGCGACCAGCGCATCGCCTTCGTCAGCGCCATGCAGATCGACGATGCCTTGACCGACGCCCGCACCACGCTGAAATACAGCAAGCTGCGCGTCAAGGCGTTTGCCGATGCCGAATTCCAGCCGGACAACCTTTAAGCGCCTTGCCGGGACGCTGACGCTGTGGCTGGCGCTGACGGCTACGGCGCGCGCCGACGACGATGACGGCTGGACGCACGATGCCGTGCTGGAATCCTGGCTGTATGCCGGCGTTTACCGGCTGACCCAGCCGTTGCCGCTGCCGCGCTGGCAGGATAACGCCGAAGGCCGGCTGGATCTGTCCGCGCGCCATGACGGGCTGCGCCTCATGCTGGCGCCGCGATTCACCGGGCAGCGCGCTTGCCCGCCCGCGGGCGCGGACTGTCAGAACACCGATCGGCTCCGCCTCAACCAAGGTTTCGCCAGCTGGGCCAGCGGCAGCGATCAATGGGTGGTGGGGCGGGAGCTGCTGAGTTGGGGGCCGGCCCAGTTCCGTTCGCCCAGCAATCCGTTCTATTTCGACAGCGGCCGGACCGACCCGCTGGCGGATACGCCCGGCATCGACCTGGCGCGCTGGACGGTCAGCGACGGCGGCTGGCGCTGGAGTTCGGTTTACGTCGGCGATACCCGCACCGTCGCCGCGCCGCGTCAGCGCGATACCTGGCTTTTCAAGGCGGACCGTCAGACCGACGACGGGCTCTACAGTCTGATCGCCAGCCAGGCGAGCGCGCAGCATCAAGGGCCGTTTTGGGGCGGATTCGCCCAGTGGAGCCTGAACGACGCCTGGCTATTCTACGGCGAGGCGTCGCTGCAACGCGGCGGCGCCGATGACGTGGGGCGCTGGCTGACCGGCGCGAGCTATACCGCCGAGGGCGGGCATATTCTGTCGGCGGAGTACCTGTTCAACGGCGCCGGCCTCAGCACGACGGGCGATATCTCGCCGTTGCTGCAGGCCGCGCCGCCCTCGCTGCTCAACCGCCATTACCTGTGGGCGAGCGTACAGAGCAATCCGCAGGCGCTGGCGCGTTATTGGCGGCTGGAATGGCGCCGTAACCTGGACGACCGCAGCACCGGGTGGGTGCTGTACGGCGAGAAACGGCTGCAAGCGCGGCTGTCGGGCTTCGCCATGCTGACGCTGGGCGAGGGCGGCGCGGGCAGCGAGTTCGGCGGCTTGTACCGCTCGGGCGTGACGCTGGGCCTGAAGCTCTACCTCTTGTGATCCGTGGGGCGCACGGCCGCGCGCTCACCGCCAAAGCGCGCCGCCAGAAAGTCCAGCATGGCGGCGAGTTTGGCCTGATGCTGGCGGCCGGCGGGGAAGAGCGCGGTGAGCGGCAGGGTGTCGTTGGCGCGCCAGGGCTGCAGGATCTCGATCAAGCGGCCGTCGTCGAGCGCCGGCTGCAGTAGAAAAGCGGATTGGCGGACGATGCCGCCGCCGGCCAATGCCAGGCTCAGCAGCGACTCGGCGCTGTCGACGGCCACGCGCGCGCTGACGCCGATCCATTGCGGCTGGCCGTCGATCATGAACGGCCATTGATCGGCGTTTTCGCTCTCGGCCACGGACAGGCATTGATGGCGCGCCAGGTCGGCCGGGTGGGCGGGCGTGCCGTGCCGGCGCAAATAGGCGGGGGCGGCGCAGACCTTGCGCGGCATGATGGCGAGCGGCCGCGCCACTAGCCGGTCGGCCGCGCCGAGCGGTCCGAGCCGCAGCGCCAGGTCGTAACCCGCGCCGGCGACGTCGACCAGCCGGTCGGTCACCGACACGTCCAACCGCACTTCGGGATATTGCGCCAAGAAATCCGGCAGAACGGGCAAGAGCAGCTGATTGCCGAACGCCGTGCCCACGGTGATGCGCAAGGTGCCGTGCGGCGCGTTGCGTCCGGCGCGCAGATCGGCCTCGGCCTCGGCCAAGTCGTCGATGATGCGCCGCGCGTGGGCGATGAAGCGTTCGCCGTCCGCCGTGGCGACGACGCGCCGGGTGCTGCGTTCGAATAACCGTGTGCCGAGCCGTTTTTCCAGCCGGTCGACGGTCTTGGACAGCGCCGACGGCGTGAGTCCCAGCGTGTCGGCGGCGCGGGTAAAGCTGCCGCTCTGTCGCAGTTGCAGCACGGCAAGCAATTCGGCGGTTTGGGTGGTGACCATATTGCTGATTTTATTTCATGAATCGATTTCCGTTAACATGGATTAATGCGCTCTGCAGATTTAATACACTGAGCGCTTTCCCAAGGAGATCGACGATGCTGACGCTGCTGCAGACCTTATGGCGCTATAAAGCCTGGGCCAACGACAATCTATTCGCCGCGCTGGCGGCGAACGAGGCGCGGCTCGCGCCCGCCGATTTCGTCACGGCGGTGCGTCTTCTCAATCACGTCTGGCTGGTGGAGCAAATTTTTCAGGCCAACTTGCTGGGGCACAGCCACGATTATCGCGCGCTCAACACGCCGGACACGCCGCGGCTCGACGATCTCTTGCAGGCGCAGCGCGCCAGCGAACACTGGTTTGCCGATTATCTGGCCGGCCTCGCGCCGGCGGCGTTGGATGAACGGCTGGACTTCGTCTTTACCGACGGCAAGCCGGGCGCGATGACGCGCGGCGAGATGCTGGCGCATCTGGCGACCCACAGCAGCAACCACCGCGGCATGGTCGGGCGCATTTTGGCTGCAGCCGGCGTGACGCCGCCCAAGGACACGTTGACTGTGTTTCTGCATCGCGCGCAACCGGATCGCGCGCAACCGGAGACGACATGATGGACGCTTTATTTGCCAATCCGCCGGCGCCGCCTTATTACGCGGTGATTTTCACCAGCCTGCGCCAGTCGGGTGACGAGGGCTACGAGGCGATGTCGCAGCGCATGAGCGCGCTCGCCGAGGCGTCGCCGGGATTTCTCGGCGTGGAGAGCGTGCGCGATGCGCAGGGCTGTGGCATCACGGTGTCGTATTGGGCGCGGCTGGAGGATATTCAGCGCTGGAAGGCCGACGCCGAGCATCTGCTCGCGCAGCGGCAAGGACGCGAAAAATGGTACGCGGCCTATCGCACGCGCATATGCCGGGTCGAGCGGGCCTACGGGTTCGATGCCGAGTGATCGTCATAAAAAAAAGCCGCTCCCTGCCGGGGCGGCCTTTTTGCGTCAAGTGCCATCAACCCGCCTTGGCGCTGGCCTGGGCGGCGTGTTTGGCTTGCAGTTTCTGCGCTTGGCGGTCGCCGTGGCGCGCTTCGGCCGCGGTTTGCGCCGCGGTTTCGGTCGCTTCCTTCAGCGCCGATTGTCCGGCGCTGCTGATGGTGACCTTGTCGACCACCGGTTGATTGGTGGTGGCCGCGGCGGTGCTTTGGCTGGCGGCTTGCGTCGTTTCGCCGGCCTTCTCGGTCTGGCCGGCCTGTGCGGTCTGGACGGTTTGCTGCAGCACGGAGGTGCTGTTCACCTGCGGCGTGATGGGGCTAATGGACATGGAAATCTCCTTGAGTGAGTGCAATCGGCTGCTGTCAAACAGAGCGTATAAGCCCGCTCAACGACGTTTATCGGCAAAACCGCAGAAAACTTTAGAAAAATTGTTTGTATCGTAAGCCTTTGAACTCACTATAGATTTCTTATCTGAAGCCAAGGTTAAGACGAGCGTGAATTGAGCGCGTCGGCATGGCGGGTGGCGAAAATATGATTTTTCTCATCTTTTTGTCACTTTGTTACAGACGGCAACCGGGTATTCGTTATGATATTGTCCTTCCGCATTCTCTTGCCGGCGTGATGAAGCCATGTCAGAACAACAAAACACACAACCGCGGACGTCTCCGTGGCATGCGCTGCGCGCACGCTGCGTTTATTGGTCGCAACTCTTAGGCCTGGGCGGCCAAGGGCTGCGGCTGGTGCTCATGCTGGTGTTCGCCGGCTGGGTGCTCAGCGGCATCTACCGCGTCGAGCCCGATCAACAAGGCGTGGTGATCCGTTTCGGCCGCTGGGTGGAGACCACCACGCCCGGTCTGCATTACCACTGGCCCTGGCCGGTCGAGTCGGTGACCGTGCCGAGCGTTACTCAGATCAACCAGATCCAGTTGGCCAACTGGTACGAGGGGATGCCCAACGACAACGCCGATCCGCGTCAGAAGCAAATGCTGACCGGCGACGAGAACATCGTCGAGACCGATTGCACGGTGTATTGGCGCATCAAGGACGCCGGGCAGTTTCTGTTCCGGGTCAAGGATCCTGAAACCGCCTTGCGCGTGGCCGCCGAGAGCGCGCTACGCGACGTGATTTCCCGTACGCCCATCCAGGCCGCCATGGCCAACCGCCGCCAGCAGGTCGCCGACGCCACGCTCGCCCTGCTGCAGCAATGGCTGGACCAGGAGCAGGCCGGTATCTGGGTGACCCAGGTGCAATTGCAGCGCGTCGATCCGCCCTCGGCGGTGATCGACGCGTTCAACGACGTGCAGCGCGCCCGCGCCGATCAAGAGCGCGCCCGCAACGAGGCGCAAGCCTATAGCAACGACGTGCTGCCCAAGGCGCGCGGCGAAGCCGACCGGATCTTGCAGGAAGCCAACGCTTACAAGAGCCAGGTGGTCAACCTGGCCCAGGGCGAGGCGCAGCGTTTCGACGCGGTCTATCAAAGCTATCTGAAGGCGCGCGACGTGACCGCGTGGCGCCTCTATCTGGAAAGTGTGGACGAAGTGCTGAAGAAGGCCGGCAAAGTGGTGATCGACGCCAGCGGCAAGAATGGCACCGGCGTGGTGCCCTACCTGCAGTTGCAGGACAAGGAAAAAGGCAAGGCAGCCGCGAAGGAGGGCCACTGATGCGACAGCATGTACGAGGCGTTGGCTTGCTTGTCGCCGTGGCCGCCATCTGGTTGGCGGCATCCGCCGTCTATACGCTGCCCGAGGGACAGAAGGCGCTGGTCATCCGCATGGGCGCGCCGATCGACGTCGACGAACAGCCGGGCTTGAAGCTGAAATGGCCGCTGATCGACAGCGTGCAGTATTTCGACGCGCGGCTGCAAACGTTGGCGCCGGCGCCGGAAGAATTGATCCTGGGCGACGAGAAGCGGCTGGAGGTGGAAACCTACACCCGTTATCGCATCGTCGATCCGCTGCGGTTTTATCAAACCGTCCATACCGAGGAGCAGGCGCGGGCGCAACTGACCCAGCTGGTGAGCACCACGCTGCGGCGTGAATTGGGCAAGGCCATGATCCGTTCGCTGCTGTCGGACGACCGCGCGCGCATCTTGGAGCAAGTGGCGAGCGAAGTGGCCGTGCGTGCGCGGCCGCTGGGCATCGACGTACGCGAGGTGCGGCTGCACCGCGCCGATCTGCCGCTGGAGACCAGCCAGGCGATCTACGACCGCATGGTGTCCGAGCGGCAGCAAGAAGCGAAGGAGCTGCGCGCGCAGGGCGCGGAATGGGCGCAGCAGATCCAGGCCAAGGCCGACAGCGAAAAAACCGTGATCCTGTCCGAGGCGCAGCGGCAAAGCGCCATCATCCACGGCGAAGCCGACGCCGAGGCCAACGCGATTTTGGGCAAGGCGTTCGGACGCGATCCGAAGTTCTACAAATTCTATCGCTCGATGCAGACCTACAAGCAAAGCTTGGCGGACACCAACGCCACGGTCATCCTGGCGCCGGACAGCGCCTTCATGCACGACTTCAAGGACGGCCCGCCGGGAGTGAAGCCTTGATGGCCGCAAGCCCGGCCCTGGCGCGCCTGCGGCGCGCGGCGACGGTGTTCGGCCCCGGGCTCGTGGTGATGCTGGCCGACACCGACGCCGGCAGCGTGATCACCGCGGCGCAAAGTGGCGCCCAGTGGGGGTATCGCCTGCTGTTGCTGCAGTTTCTGATCATTCCGCTGCTCTATGTGGTGCAGGAACTGACCGTGCGCTTGGCACTGTGCACGGGCAAGGGCTACGGCGAGCTGGTGCGCCAGCGTTTCGGCCGTTGGATGGCGCTGGTTGCCATGGCCACGTTGATCATCAGCTGTTTCGGCGCGCTGGTGACCGAAATCAGCGGCCTCACCGGCGCGGGACAGCTGTTCGGCATTGCCCCGTGGAAAACCATTGTGGCCGTCTGCGCGCTGATTCTGTTCATGGTGTGCACCGGCAGCTATCAGTCGGTCGAGCGCGGCGCGCTGGCGATCGGCGCGTTTGAGCTCGCCTTCCTGGTGGTTGCCTGGCATGCCCATCCCGATTGGTCGCAAGTGCGGCGCCAATTGACGGAGATGCCGTTCGGCAATCGCGATTATCTGTACCTGCTGGCCGCCAACCTGGGGACCAGCATCATGCCGTGGACGGTGTTCTACCAACAGTCGGCGCTGATCGACAAAGGCCTGGGGCAGGATCAGCTCAAGGCGGCGCGCCTGGATACGTTGATCGGCGCCGCGCTATGCCAGGTGGTGACCGCGTCCGTGCTCATCGCCGCCGCCGCCGCGTTCGGCAGCCGCGGCGGCGGCATGCTGCTCGACAGCGTGCCGCAGATCGCGGAAGCCTTTACCGCCGTGCTGGGCCGGCAGACTGGGGTGGTGCTGTTCGCCATGGCGTTGTCGGGCGGCGCGCTGGTCGCCACCATCGTCGTCTGTCTCGCCACCGCCTGGGCGGTGGGCGAAGTGACCGGCAAGCGCCATTCGCTGGCGCTGCATCCGTTCGAGGCGCCTTGGTTCTATGGCGCGTTTGCGTTGATGCTGATCGTCGGCGGGCTCCTGGTCGGCTCGGGCGTCAATCTGGTGCGACTGATGCTGGCCACCGGCGTGGTCAATGCCCTGCTGTTGCCGGTGGTGCTGGGGTTCCTGTTTTGGCTTGCGTGGCGCGAGCTGCCGGCGGCGCATCGGCTGCGCGGCGCCGGCGCCGTGACGGTCGGATTGCTGTTCGCCGCCACCGCCTGCCTGGGGTTGTATACCGGTATTCAGGGCGCGCTGGGATGAGGGCCGTCCGCTTGATGCAAGGAGTCCGCGCGCATGCCGCCTGACAGCGTCGCCAGCCATTTCGGCTTGACTGTGCAAATCGTTCTGCTCGACCTGCTGCTTAGCGGAGACAACGCGCTGATCATCGCGCTGGCGTGTCGCGCATTGCCCGACCGCCTGCGCCGGCGCGCGGTGGTGCTCGGCACCGGGCTCGCCGTGGGGCTGCGGTTTGTCTTGACCGCGCTCGCGGGGTTTCTGCTGCAAGTGCCGCTGTTGAAGATGGCCGGCGGCCTGCTGTTGCTGGTGATCGCCGTCAAGCTGCTGCTGGGCGACGAGGCCTCGCCGGAGGAGGGCGGACCGTCGGCGCGCGCCGCCGCCCAAGCCCTGGGCGGCGCGGTGATGATGATCGTCGGCGCCGACCTGATGCTGAGCCTGGATAATGTGATCGCGCTGGCCGCCGTGGCGCAGGGACAATGGGGGTATTTGCTGGCCGGGCTAGCGCTGAGCGTTCCGTTATTGATGTACGGCAGTCTGTTCATCGGCCGCCAGCTGCGCCATTACCCGATTCTGGTGCCGGCCGGCAGCGTGTTGTTGGGGTGGCTCGCCGGGCAGTTGATCGTCTCCGATCCGATTGTTGCCGACTGGGTCGCCGCGCAAGTGCCGGCTTTGTCGGTGGTGGCGCCGCTGTTGTGTGCGATCTACGCGCCGCTGCAGGCGCGCATCGTGTGTCGCCAGCGCGTGTTGCTGACCGCGCCGCCCGCGCTCGGTTGGTTCGACGGCATGGGCCTGCGCCTGGCCGGCGCCGCCCGGTTGACCGAAACGTCGGCCGAGGCGCTGCCCTTGGGCGAGGCGCCGCCCGCGCCGGCTGCCGAGCCGATCGTGACGGCGGCGCCGATGGTCGTGCCCGCCGTCGTTCATGAGGCGCCGGTCGAGCGCCGTGCGCCGCGGAGCGCCAAACCGCGCCAGGACAATCGTCTGCCGCGTCATTGGCGGTGGCTGATCGGCGTCGTGGCGGTGGTCGGTCTCGTGGCGGTGGGCTGGATCGTGCTGCATCTGCTCAGTCAAGGCGTGCTGCCCGCGCCGGAACATCCGCCGCAATGACGGCGGCGAGCGCACCCTACGAGATGACGTAGGGTGCGCTCGTTAGCGCCGGGTTAGAACTTGGCGCCGCTGGCGCGCAGATAGGTCTTGAGTTCGTCGAACGAGACGCTGCCGCGATGGTGCGTGTCGATGGCGTCGAAGTGGTTGACCATATAGCCGAATCCGGCCCGTTGCGCTTGGGCTTTGCTGACGCGGCCGCTGTGGTCGCTGTCCGCCTCGTTGAATTTCTTCTGCAGTTTTCCCAATGCTTGCGCCTGCAGCGTGGCGCCGGTCGTCATCGGCGCCACGCCCTTGGCGCGCGCCCGCGCTTTGACCCGCGGCGGCACATAAGGATCGCCCAGTTCGGCCAGGCCCGCGCGCGAGGCGGGCATCGGCGCGGCGTGCGCGCTTTGCATCCAGGCCATGCCTACCAACGTGGCGATCAGTAGGGCGATCAGCAAGGTGTACGGTGTGTAAGGTTTCATAGTGGTTCCCGTGGGGTGAGCGTCACATCGTGCGTTCATAAAATTTGACCAGGTCATGCTTCATCGGTTTGCGCGACGGGTCGTAGAGATAAATCATGTGCCCGCCCGGGTAGTGGGTGATCTGGACGTTGGCGACGGTACCGAGCCGTCCCAGATCCTGCTCGGTGACGTAAAACGGCGTGGCCAGGTCGTGGTAGCCGTTGAGCGACAGCACCTTGAGCTTGGGGTTCAGGAACAGCGCCGAGGCCAGATCGGGAATCGTGTCCGGCATGGGCAGGCCGTCGTGGGTCCATACCCAGTCGTTGATGGTGTCGTTGTTGACCACGTTATAGGCCGACACCGCGGTGTACTTCAGGGTGTGGGGCAGATAGTCGTTCATGCGGTCGGCGAACGGCTGCGAAATCAGCGTATCGGACGGATCGCCGTCGGCGGCGAGCGGGCTGCCATTGGCGGCAATGACGCGGGCGTCGTAGCGGCCGAGCAGGTAACCGGGGACCAGATTGGAACGGAAGGTGGTTTCGTCCAGATTGAACGTGGTCTGCCACTGTGCCGCCGGATAGCCGGTATTCATGTAGAGCTGCGTCAGCAAGCTGGCCGGCGGCGGCGTCTGCGACGTTTGATAGGCCCTGAGCGCCGGTTCGAACTGGCCCGCCACCAGCGCGCGCGCATGGTCGAGGAATGGCGGCAGCGTCGCCGGCGGCGGCGTGACCATCTTGAAGAACGCCCCGGTGGCCGCGTACGACGGGATGAAGCCGCCGAACGAGCCGTTGTTCATATCGCCGTTCGCGTTGTAGTTGAGGATGGACGACTGCAGCATGACGCCGGTCAGCGGAATGCCGCCCATCTCCAGCAAGTTGGCCAGCACGTCGGTGCGCGGCGTGCCATAGGATTCGCCGAACAGATACTTGGGCGAGGTGGCGCGCCGGTTGACCTGCACATAACGGGTGATGAAGTCGCGGAACACGCCCGCGTCGGCATCCACGCCCCAGAAGGTCTGGTTGGTGTTGGGGCTGATCGCTTCGGAGAAACCGGTGCCCACCGCGTCGATGAACACCAGGTCGCTGGTGTCGAGCAGGCTTTGCTTGTTGTTGACGAACGGGAACGGCTGCTTCTCGGTCGTGGCCGGGTCGCCGGTGACGATGCGCTTGGGGGCGAAGGAGCCCAGGTGCAGCCAGATGGACGACGACCCCGGACCGCCATTGTAGAAGAACGTCACCGGGCGTTTTTCGGGCTGGTAGCCATCGGCGGTGTAGGCGACGTAGAACACGGTCGCTTCCGGCTGGCCGGTCTGCGGATTGGCGGCGGTCAAGTGGCCGGTGGTGGCGGTGTAGGCGATGGGAAAGCCGTGTATCCATACCTTGCCATGGGTGATGGCCGCGCCTTCGCTGACTTGCGCGGCGGGAAGGCTGTCGCCGGCGCCAAAGCCGTAGACGGTATTGTCCTGATAGGGTTGGTCGGCCTTGGCATGCGCCATCGGCGCGGCCGGCTGCGCCAGGGCGGGGGAAAGGCAAAGCGCCAGCGCGAGTAGGCGCGCCCCGCCTGTCAGGCTGCGCAAAAGTGTTCGTTTCATCGGCATGCTGCCCTCGTCAATGAGTAGATCGGCGCTGGCGTCTGCCAGCGGCAAACGGCGCTTGAAAATGCCTTGTGCGTTGTTTGCGTGACAAATATATGCACTTGTTCTTGTTTGGCCGGCCTGGCCCAAAGGCGGAAGAACGCACGGCCGCTGAGCGCCAGCGACAGGCGCGATGGCCGGTAAATCAATCCGCCGCGCCAGAGCGTCGGCGTCGCAGGACGGGGGGCTGGACTGGCCATACTGCCGGGGTATCGCCATGGCGGATGTGGGAACTTTGCGGATTGCCGCGGCCTTCATTATCGGAATTGACTCTGATTTGGGGCTTAGCTATGACAAAGTAAAACAACGCACAATTTGCGCGCCGAACGCTCGTTCGCGACGCGCCGGCTGGGGATGCCATGACGACAATCAAGCGACGCATGCAGATGTTTGCCGGCATCATCCTGCTGGCGCTGGGCGGCAGTCTTTGGGTGATGCTGTGGGGGCTCGGCATGCTGTCCCAGCTGGCGGACACGGTGTATCACAAGCAGGTGGTCATCCAAGGCGTGACGGAGATCAAGGGCAGCGCGCTGTCGACCATCGAGCTCGATCCGACCAGCAGCGACACCAAAAAAATCTTCTCCGACGCCGAGCAGAATATCGATCGCTGGTCCGCCCGTGTGCAGGATTTGCTCGATACGCCTGAGCGTTCGCAGGTCTTTACCCATCTGACGGCGCAATGGAAGGATTACGATGCCCACTCGCAGGCATTGATTGCGTTGGCGGCGCACGACGCCAAAAGCGCCAACGAGCAAGTGACGGTGCTGTACCATTCCGGCTTCGTGCCGTTTCAGGCGCAGCTTGAGCAATTCATCTCCCAAGTGGCCCAAGACACCGAAACGGTGCGTTCGGCGGCGCTCGCGGCACAGCAGCGGGTGTATCTGTTCATGGGCTTGGCGCTGTTGGCGGCCACGGCGGTGATCATCGCCGGGCTATCGATGCTGGCAAAACAGCTGTTGCAGTCGTTGGGCGCGATGCGCCACACCATGCGCGAAGTGAGCCTGCGGCGGGATTTCACTTTGCGCGCGCCGTTGTCCGGCCAGGATGAAATCGGCCAGACCGCCGCGGCCTTCAACGAGTTACTGGATCATTTGCAAAAAGACCTGCGTGATTGCACCGCCAGCGCGCTGTCGGTGGTCGAGTATTCAGGCCAGGTGAATGTGGCGGCGGACAATATCCTGCACGCCGTCTCCGAACAGCGCAGCAGTTCGAAGGATGTGGCCGGACGGGTGGAGGAGGTCGCGAACAGCACCAGCTTGATCGCCGACCAGACGTTGCAAGTGCAGGCGCAATCCTATGAGAACAGCGCGCTGGCGCAGTCGGGGTCGACGACGATTTCACATACCATCGAGGATATTCGCCAGATTTCCAATGTGGTGGCCAATACCTCCGACGCCATCGTCAACTTGAGCACGCAAAGCGCGCGCATCACCGGCGTGGTGCAGGTGATCCGCGAAGTGGCGGACCAAACCAACCTGCTGGCGCTCAACGCCGCCATCGAAGCCGCCCGCGCGGGCGAGGCGGGGCGCGGTTTCGCGGTGGTGGCCGACGAGGTGCGCAAGCTCGCCGAGCGCACGGCGGCCTCGACACGCGAAATCGGCGAAAACCTCGACGCGATGGAAGCGGCCTCGCAACAGGCGGTCAAGCAGATGCACGAAGCGGAGCAACGGGTGGCCGGCGGCGTGGAGCGCGCCGATCAAGCCGACCAGTCGATCAAGGCGATCGGCCAGGCCTCCAGCAGCGCGGCGGATTCGGTTTCCAGCATCGCGTCGGCGCTCGATCACCAGCGCAGCGCCACACAAGGCATTGCCACGCAAATTGCCAATATCGCCGATATGGCCGGCCGGGTGAGCGATAGCGCCGCCCTGACGGCGCAGACGGTACAGGACCTGCAACGGGTATCGGCGGAGCAGTTGACGATCCTGAAGCAGTTCCGTCTTGGTTAGCGGCGTTGGCGCAATGCCGCGCGTTGCGCGGCGATTGCTCCCTACGACTCTTTGTCCATGCAGCAAGAAAATGCCCCGCCTGTGCGCGGGGTGTTTTCTTGTCCGGCGTCAAAGATTGCCTGCATGGATGAGTGGCTTGGCGCGCGGCGGTGTGCTGAAATGGTGCATACACATTTACCATGGCTCATGGTAAACCGCCCATGACGATATCTAGCTGCGGGAAACGACCAACATGACGGCCACACCTCTGCTGTACCTGCAATCCGGCGGCCCGACCGCCGTGCTTAACGCTTCGGCACAGGGCGCGATCGAGGCCGCCCGACGCCTGGACCTGCCGCTGTACGCCGCGCGTGACGGGCTGGCGGGCCTGGTCAAAGGCGAGCTGGTCGATACCACGCGCGCCACCGATGCCGAGGTCGCCCGTTTGTCCACCTTGCCCGGGGCCAGTTTCGGCGTCAGCCGGCACATGCTGCCGACGTGGGAAGAGGCGCCGCAAGAGTGGCTGGCGGTGCGCGACGTGCTGGCGCGCCACAATATTCATCACCTATTGATCAACGGCGGCAACGGCAGCATCGGCTGCGCCGCGCGCCTGACCGAGTTCGAGCAGCATACCGGCTATCCGCTGCGGGTGATCGGCATCCCCAAGACCATCGACAACGACTTGATGGGAACCGATTTCAGCCCGGGCTTTCCGTCGGCCGCCCGTTTTCTCGCCACGCAAATGCGCGAGGTGGCGGTGGACATGGCCAGCATGGCGCAGCGCCGTATTTTCATCATGGAAACCATGGGGCGGCACACCGGCTGGCTGGCGGCGGGCACCGCCGCCGCCGCGCAATACGTCGGCGACGCGCCGCAGGTGGTGCTGGTGCCGGAAATGGCTTTCGATGCCGATCTCTTCCTGAAGAAGGTCAGCCAGAGCCTGGATGAACGCGGTCACTGCGCCATCGCCGTGGCGGAAGGACTGGAAGGGCCCGACGGCAAGCCGCTGGCGGAGTCCCACCACGATGCAGTCTACGGGCATGAGCAGTTGGGCGGCGTCGGCACCTGGCTTGCCGGACTGATCAAACGCGAGCTGGATATGAAGAGCCACGTGGCGCAGGTTGACTGTCCGCAGCGCGCGGCGCGCCACTTGGCCTCCGCGGTGGATCTGCGCATGGCGCATCAGGCGGGCAGCACCGCGGTGGAATGGATCGTCAACACCCACCAGGGGGTCATGACCGCTTTTTCGCGCCGGCCGACCGTCACGCCGTCGTGGGAAGTGGTGCCGGTGCCCTTGGCGGATATCGGCGATCGCGAACGGCGCATGCCGCCGGAGTTCGTCGATGCCGACAATTTGTGGGTGACGCCGGCGTTCATGGATTATATGCGGCCGTTGCTGAGCGGTCCGGCGGTGGTGCCTTGGGATGAACACGGTCTGCCGGATTGCCGGCCGATCGAGTGGGCCAATCTGTAACGTCTTTCCCTCTGCATGACGTGGCCAGCGCCTTTGAGGACGCGGGCCGCGTCATTTAGTATTTCACCGGACAGCGATTGTTCTCGCGGTAGTCCACTACCTTGATCTTGCCTGAAATGATGTCGGTGCGCGCCTGATTGATACGGCGCTCCAGGGCTGGGTCGAATACCGCGCGATTATGTTTGTCGATGGCGAGTCCAAGGACGTTTTCTTCTAGACCGACGGTGGTGATGCCGGCATGCCACGGCGCGCCACGCAGTGCGGCAGTCCATTCGCTATAGACGATGTTACCGGCC
Source organism: Paludibacterium sp. (assembly GCF_019232825.1). GTDB lineage: Bacteria > Pseudomonadota > Gammaproteobacteria > Burkholderiales > Chromobacteriaceae > Paludibacterium. The sequence continues at coordinate 16,898 of NZ_JAFAND010000139.1, forward strand.
ATTTTCATTGCCGAGGTCAAGACCGTTCCCGGGAATAGGCCATTCATATTGCTATCCACGCCGATAGCCAATTTCTTCGAATCCTTCGCTTGCCTCAAAATGCCGAGGGTGGTCAGGTGTGCCGCGCCAAAAACCACGTCCGCGCCACGATCAAATTGCGTGCGCGTAATTTCTGCACCGCGCGCGGGGTCTAAGAATCCTGCCGATGTATTCGCTACCATATTTTGAATTATTTTTATCTTGCTGTTTATATGGCGAGCGCCTTGCGCATAACCGCATCCGAAAGCCATTATCGGCGGAACGGCGGTACCGCCAATATAGCCAATGGTGTTGGTTTTACTCTTAAGCGCCGCTGCCATTCCTGCTAGAAACGCGACTTCCTGTTCACGGAACATGATGCTTTTTAAGTTGGGCGCGCTGCCATTGGCGGCCGCGTCAACCAGCACGAATTTGGCTTGAGGAAACTCTTTTGCCGCTTGTGCGATGGTCGGCGCATAGGTATACGCCACCGCGACAATGAAGTTGGCCCCTCTGCGTGCCACGGCGCGCAATGCTTGCAATGGCTGTGCGTCATTGGCGGATCTGGCCTCAAGATAGGCGATGCCGTGTTCCTTCTTGAACTGGTCCGCCATCATGAAGACCTGCTCATTGAAGGCTTGATCGTGCTTCTCGCCTTGATACACGACCGCGGGTAAAAAATCCGCCGCGTAAGACGATGTTGCCATCGCGGCTATTCCATATATGGCTAAGTACAATCGCTTTGTTTTCATTGTGGCACCACCCTTAAATAATAAATAACGGCATTGGCCTACGCTGTGTATTTAATGAAATTCATATTTTTAATATTGAATGCATTGAAAACCGCATGGCCTTGACGAGGTAAATACTCAAAATTATCGTGCTGATTATTAATTAACATAGTGCTGAGATATTTTGAAATGGAGGTGGTATGTCAACCGCAGGTAATTTTTTTGGATATGTTGTTGTAATTGGTGATGCAAACCTAGATATATCAGCCACCGCCTCGGTCTCTATGAAAATGCCAGGACCTCATATTTGCCAGGAAGTTGTATTTAAACCGGGAGGGAGCTTGCGCAATATTGCCGAAAATCTCGCTCTGTTAGGTTGCAAGACTTTTTTGCTGAGCGCGTTGGGTGACGATGCGGATGGCGAAGGCTTGGCGGCGGCCACGCGGAAGGCGGGCGTTGATTTGAGCGCGACCCGGATCTGCGCTGGGCATGCCACGGGCCGCGCCGTGATCGTGAACGATTGTGACGGTGAAAACTATTGTGTCGTGGGTAATGTGGCGATCATGGATCAGATCACGCCACAGTGGCTGACGGGGCACGCCTCGCTATTAAGCGGCGCCGCGGCGATTGTCACCAGTCCGGCAATTCGCAAGGAGACGCTCGCGTGGCTGGTGTCCAAGTATGACCAGTGTCCGATCCTCATGGACACGATCGGTCTTCATTTCATCAAGAACCTTACTCCTTGGCTCGGGCATATCCATACACTCAAGCTGGACCGGCATGTCGCTGGCCAGTTGTCCGGCATCGCGGTTGCCTCCCGCGAAACGGCGCCGGAAGTGGCGCGGTGGTTCCATCGCGTCGGGGTAAAACAGCTGGTGTTGAGCCTAGGTGGCTTTGGTTTTTACTACAGCAATGAGGAAGTGGCCGGATGGATGGATGCGCCTTCGGTCAAGGTGGTGAATGTCACCGGTGCGGGCGATGCGCTGCTGGCGGGGTTTGCCTATGGCTGGGTACAGGGAATGCCTTTTGCCGATACGGCCCGGTTTGCCCGCGCATGCGCTGCGCTGACGCTGATGACGCCGATGAACGTTCACCCGGCGTTATCCCCGCAGGCGGTCGAGGAACTGCGGGTGTAGCGGCATGACGCGGCCCGCGCCCCTGAGGACGCTGGCCGCGATGGTTTTCACTGCAGTGTCTTCGTCCTTGTCAATCCCAGCTGGGCGCGAAATCGGGCGACGCCAGCCGTTCGCCACGGTCTAGCCCGGCGATGGCAATCATGTCGGCTTCGTCCAAGTGTAACGATGGCGCCGCCAGGTTGGCGAGCAGGTGGTCGCGCTTGGTGGAGGATGGAATGACGAGGTGTCCCTGCTGCAGCAGCCAAGCCAGTGCGATTTGCGCCGGGTTGGCCTGATAGCGTGCCGCGATGGCCTGCAACGTTGCGTCCTGCATCACCTTTCCGTAGGCAAGCGGCATGTAGGCCGTCAGCTTGATGCCCTGTTCGCGCATGAAACCGGCGAGCGCGCGGTTTTGCAAAAACGGATGCAACTCGACCTGATTGGTGGCGATTTCCTCCCTACCGGCCACGGCAATCGCCTCGCGCAAATGGCGGATGGTGAAGTTGGACACGCCGATCTGTCGCGTCAGCCCCTGCTTTTTCGCCTCCAGCAGCAGTGGCAGATAATCGGCCACCGCCGGACCATTCGCGGGGGCCGGCCAATGGATCAGGGTCAGGTCGACCTGGTCGGTTCTCAGCTTGCGTAAGCTGTCCTTCAAGCTAATGATCAATTTGTCCGCCGACAGATTGTCGAGCCAGATTTTCGTGGTGAGAAACAGCGCGTCGCGCGCGATAGCGCTATCGGCGATCGCCTGGCCGACTTCGGCTTCGTTGCCGTAGATCTGTGCGGTGTCGATGTGACGATAGCCGAGATCGAGGCCGTGGCGTACGGCATCGATCACTTGTTGTCCTTGCAGGCGGAAGGTTCCGAGACCGAAAGCGGGAAGGGTCATGATGAGCACTCCTGTTGGGTTGTGGAGAGGAAGGATCGAGGGTCGCGTTGGTGTTTATCCAGGCGGCCGGCCAGCGTGGTCAGGGCGAGGGCGCCAAGCACGACCAAACCGCCGATCCAGGGCGTATGCATGAGGCCGTAGCGGTCGACGACCCCACCGCCGATCCAGGCGCCGGCGGCGATGCCGAGGTTGAAGGCGGCGATGTTGAGGCCGGAGGCGACATCGATGGCGCGAGGCGTATAACGCTCGGCTTGCTGTACTACGTAGAGCTGCAGGCCGGGCACGTTGCCGAAAGCGAAAACGCCCAAGGCCAGCACGGTCGCGAGTGCAAGACTTGGCGAGGACGCGGTGAGGGTGAGCGCGAACAGCACCACGGCCAGTCCGAGAAAGACGATCTTCAGCGCGCCGATCGGGCCGAGGCGGTCGGCAAGGCGGCCGCCCCAGACGTTGCCGGCCGCGACCGCGACGCCGTAGGCCAGTAGCACCAAGCTGACGGCGTCGGCGCCGAAACCGCTGATCTGGCGCAAGATGGGGGCCAGGAATGTAAAGGCGATGAAGGTGCCGCCGTAGCCGATCGCGGTCATGGCGTAAACCAGCAGCAGGCGGGGCTGACGCAAGACTTGCAGTTGCTGGCCGAGCTTAGCCGGCTGCGGCTGGGCGATATTGCTGGGCACCAGAAGCCAGCTGGCGGCGAAGGCGATGAGGCCGAGCGCCGAGACCGCCAGGAAGGTCTCGCGCCAGCCGATATGTTGGCCGATGAAGGTGCCGAGCGGCACGCCGGTGACCAACGCCACGGTCAAGCCCGAGAACATGGCGGCAATGGCGCTGGCGGCCTTGTCGCGCGGCACCAGGCTGGTGGCGATGGTGGCGCCGACGGAGAAGAACACGCCGTGGGCCAGGCCCGTCAGCACGCGCGCCAGCACCAGCGTGTCATAACCCGGCGCGCGCCAGGCGAGCAGATTGCCGGCGGTAAACAGCAGCATCAGGCCCAACAGCAGTGTCTTACGCGGCAGACGGCCGGTGAGCGCCGTCAATACCGGCGCCCCGAACGCGACGCCGAGCGCATATAAGCTGACGAGCAGGCCGGCGGACGGCAGACTGACATGGAGGTCGGCCGCCAAGGTCGGAATCAGGCCAACGATGACGAATTCGGTGGTGCCGATGGCGAAGGCGCTGATGGTGAGCGCCCATAAAGCGAGTGGCATGAGAGGACTCCTGCGATAGGTAAGCGATGCAGTGTCTCGGTTTTATTGTTGCCAAAAAAGCCGTATGTGAGCAGAAGATATTTGATTAAAATACAAATATGAACATCACGCTCGATGAACTGCAAGCTTTCACTGTCGTGGTCGATACCGGCTCGCTGACCGCCGCCGCCGATCAATTGGGTCAAACCGTCTCCGGCGTCAGCCGCGCCTTGGCGCGGCTGGAGGGCAAGCTGAGCACCACGCTGCTGCAGCGGACGACGCGGCGCATGGAGTTGACCGAGGAAGGGCGCTTTTTCCTGATGCAGGCGCGCCGCATCCTGGAATCGGTGGACGACGTGGAAGAGCAGATGGCGATTCGGCGCGAGCGCCCGGCCGGCCGGTTGCGCGTCAATGCCGCTTCGCCGTTCATGCTGCACGTGCTGGTGCCGCTGATCGGCGGCTTCTGCGCCGCCTACCCGGACATTGAACTCGAGCTGCATACCAGCGACCGTCTGATCGATTTGCTGGAGGAGCGAACCGATGTGGCCATCCGTATCGGCGCGCTGACGGACTCCACGCTGCACGCCCGGCCATTGGCGCGCAATCGGCTGCGGGTTTTGGCCAGCCCCGCCTATCTGCGGCGTCATGGTACGCCGGCCAGCACCGCCGATCTGAGTGTGCACCGGCTGCTGGGCTTTACTCAGCCCGCATCGCTCAATCTCTGGCCGCTGCGCCACGCTGGGGGCGAGCAATACCCTATTCGGGCGGCATTGTCCGCATCGAGCGGCGAAACGCTGCGCCATCTGGCATTGGCCGGGGAAGGCATTGTTTGTCTATCGGATTTTTTGACGCGCGCCGACCGGGAACGCGGCGAATTGGTGGAGGTGCTGACGGATCAGACGGTGACGGTTTGGCAGCCGGTTCATGCCGTTTACTATCGCAATACCGCGCTGGCGCCGCGGATTGCCTGTTTTCTCGACTACGTCGGCGAACGGCTCGCAGCCGGATCGACCGCATAGTGGGCGAGAAACAGGTCAACCGCCGAATCGACCACTTGCCGTTGCATGGCTGCGTCCAGCGGCGGCTGGCCCAGGGTGATCTGCGGCCAGAAAGCGAAGGCCTTGATCAGCGACTGCAGCTGACAGGCGGCAAAGGCGGGGTCGCCGGCTTTGAGCCGGCCGTCCGCTTGGGCGGCGCGGATCCAGGCGGTGATGTTTTCCTCCCGTTCCCCCATGCGCGTCACCATCTCGCGCGCCCTATCCGGCGCGTGCACGGTTTCGGCAATGGCCACCCGAGCCAGGTCCATGAAGGGCGCGTCGTTCAACATCGCCATCTTGGCCTGCATCAGCAGGCGCAACTGAGACGGTAGCGGCGCGTCGCTGCGGTATTGAGCCTCTTGGCTATTTTGGCTGTTGTGCCATAGCTGCAACAGAATTTCGGTGAAGAGCGCGTCCTTGCTGGCGAAGTGGTTGTATACCGTGCGCTTGGAGACTTCGGCGCGGGCGGCGATCCTGTCCATGCTGGTGGCGTCGAAGCCGTTTTGGCGGAATTCGGCGGTGGCGGCTTGGAGGATGGCGGCGCGCTTGCGGTCCGTCAGGCGTTGCGTGGGCGTCATGGCGTGTCGTGGCTGAGTGAATGATTTATTTTACACGCACAAGTTTACTTTTCTCAAAGCAGAAACTACACTGTGCAGTGTAAGTTTATCGATGAGCCGTGCCATGACAAACACCGCCTCTCCCTCCGCCCGCATCCAATCCGACGAATCGCGGGCCGCGCAGTCTCGCCGTCTCTCCGGCCCGCCGGACGGCGGCTGGTGGAAGATGCTCGGCATCATGTGGCGATTCCTGTTCAACAAACCCGCCGATACCGTCCCGGGCGGGCCGATTCCGCTGGCCAAGCTGACCCGGGCGCAGCTCGATGACGCCGCGGACGGCACGTTGTGGCGGCTGGGACATTCGACGGTGCTGATGAAGCTCCAAGGCGCGTTCTGGCTCACCGATCCCGTGTTCGCCGAGCGCGCTTCGCCATTCTCCTGGCTTGGGCCGAAGCGTTTTCACCCGGCGCCGATCGCTTTGGACGATTTGCCGCCGCTCAAGGCGGTGATTCTGTCGCATGACCATTACGATCATTTGGACCGGGCAGCGGTGACCCGTCTGGCTGGCAAGACCGGCCGATTTCTGACGCCGCTCGGCGTGGGCGAACGGCTGGTTCGTTGGGGCATCGACGCGGCCACGGTGCAGGAGCTCGACTGGTGGCAGCAAGCGACTATCGATGGCGTGCGCTTCGCCGCCACGCCGGCGCAGCATTTCTCCGGTCGAGGGCTACGCGACGGCAACCGGACGCTTTGGGCGTCGTGGGTGATCATGACGGATACCCTGCGCGTGTTCTTCAGCGGCGATTCCGGCTATTTCAGCGGCTTCAAGACCATCGGCGACCGCTTCGGCCCGTTCGATCTGACGTTGATGGAAACCGGCGCCTACGACGTCAATTGGCCGGCAGTGCATATGCAGCCGGCAGAAACGCTGCAGGCGCATCTCGATTTGCGCGGCCAGGTACTGCTGCCGATCCACAATGGCACCTTCGACCTGGCGCTGCATGCGTGGGATGCCCCGTTCGAGCAAATCAGCGCTTTAGCCGCCGCGCGCGCCGTGCCGTTGTCGACGCCGCTCATGGGCGAAGCGGTACTGATCCGGCAAGCCGCCGAGCACGTCAGCCGCTGGTGGCGCGAGGTCGAGCGCGTCGCTCGGGCGGCATCTTTTGCTGACAAGCGCTTCAGCCGCCGCTGCCAAGAGGATGTTGTTTAACCCACAAACCCCGGGCCGATTGGCTGTCCAACTCCAGGTGTGCACCTTGACCCCCTGGAGTCGCCATGAAGCCGATCAATTTGTTCGATCCCGCCCCCGGCACCTTCGATACGGAGGCCGGCATTCACATTGCCGCCCTCACCGTTTGCGACGGCCTGACGTTCTACCTTGGCGAAATCGCGCCGGGGGGCAGCGTCAATGCCCATCGCCACGGGCAGGGCGACGAAGTCTATCTGATCCTGAGCGGCAACGGCTGCTTGTATAGCCAAACGTCCGGCGAACCCGCGCACTGCACGTTGCTGGAGTCCGGCGATCTGGTGCGTATTCCTTCTGGCGTCGCTCATCAATTGTCCAATCAGGACGAAGCGCCGTTGCGGCTGCTCTTCGTCTGTCCGGATAGCCATTTGGGCTGCGACCGGGCGTTACACGCCGACCTGCAAGGAGCCGCCACATCATGAGTTTCGTTTTGTCGCCTCAACTACAGCATCTGTTCGACACCCAGCCTGGATGCTGGGGATGCAAGGACGAGCAGTCCAACTTTCTTTATGCCAACCAAACCTGCGCCACGCTGGTGGGCGTGCCGCGCAAAGAGAGCATGGTGGGTCTCTCCGATTTGGATCTGCCCTGCGAGGTGGCCGAGAGTGCGCATCTATTCCGGGCCCAGGATCGGGAAGTGATGCGCCGCAACGTACAACTGCGCATGCTGGATATCCACTGCTTCGCCGACAAACAATGGCGCGCGTTCATTTTCTCCAAGACGCCGCTGCGCGATGCGGCGCAGAACATCATCGGGACGATTTTCCACGGACAAGTGATGGATTCGCACGAGTTGCTGGAGCTGGGGATACTCTTGAATAAAATCACCTGCAATCTTCACGACAGCCACTGGCTCACCACGCCCACGAGCTATACCATCGGCCATCATGGCGGCGGGCCTCGCCTCAGCCCTCGCCAAGAGGAGGTGCTGTTTCTGTTCCTGCGCGGGCGTAGCGCGCGCCAGACCGCTCTGGCGCTCGGCATTGCCACCCGCACGGTCGAATGGCATCTGTGCATGCTGAAAGAAAAATTTTCGGCGCAGAGCAAAAGCGAGCTGTTCGATCGTGCCATCGAACAGGGCCACTTGCATAACTTGCCGCCTGGGTTATGCAAACGGCCGTTGTCGATCATCCTGCGCGAGACGGCGTAAGCCGCCCCGGGTTATTCCACCGTGACGCTCTTGGCCAGGTTGCGCGGTTTATCGATGTCGGTGCCGCGCGCCACGGCGGTGTGGTAGGCCAGCAGTTGCATTGCCAGCGTGTGCAGGATCGGCGACAGCGCGCCGTAGTGCTCGGTCAGATGAATGGCATTGATGTTGTCGGCCGGTTCGATGGCGCTGTCGCGATCGCAAAACACATACAGCTGGCCGCCGCGCGCGCCGACTTCGTGCAGATTGGACTTCAGTTTTTCCAGCAATTTGTCGTTGGGCGCAATGGCGACCACCGGCATGTCTTCGCTGACCAGCGCCAACGGGCCATGCTTCAACTCGCCGGCCGGGTAGGCCTCGGCATGAATGTACGAAATCTCCTTGAGCTTGAGCGCGCCTTCCAGCGCCACCGGATAGTGCAGGCCGCGACCGAGGAACAGCGCATGCTCCTTGCCGGCGAAACGTTCCGCCCAGGCGATGATCTGCGGTTCCAGCGCCAGCACGGCGCCCATGGCTTTGGGGAGGTGGCGCAAGGCCTTGAGCTGGGCAAGCTCGGCTGCGTCGTCCAACCGGCCGCGCCCTTGCGCCAGCGTCAGCGCGAGCAGATAAAGCGCCACCAGTTGGGTGGTGAAACCCTTGGTGGAGGCTACGCCGATTTCCGTGCCGGCACGGGTCAGAAAGTGTAGCGGGCACTCCCGCGTGAGCGCGCTGGTGGCGACGTTGCAGATCGCCAAGGCGCGCGTCATCCCCTGTTCCCGCGCGAAGCGCAGCGCGGCCAGCGTGTCGGCGGTCTCGCCGCTCTGCGAGATGGCGACGACAAGGGTATCGGGATGAGGGATGCTATCGCGGTAACGGTATTCACTGGCGATCTCGACTTCCACCGGTACGCGCGCCAGGCTTTCAATCCAATATTTGGCGGTCAAGCCGGCATAGTAGCTGGAGCCGCAAGCCAAAATCAGCACACGCCCGGTTTGGCGCAACGCCTGATAGGCGCCGTCGCCGAACAGCTCCGGCATGATGGCCAGCACATCGGCCAAAGTGTCGGCCACGGCGCGCGGCTGCTCGAAAATCTCTTTTTGCATGTAGTGGCGGTAGGGGCCGAGCTCCACCGTATTGTCGTGGCCGCTCAAGGTGCGCGGCGCTCGCTCGGCGGGGCGGCCGTCACCATCGCAGATCCAGTGGCGTTGCAACTGAATGTCGGCGACGTCGCCGTCTTCCAGATAGACGAAGCGCGATGTGATGCCGGCCAGCGCCATGGCATCCGATGCCAGGAAGTGTTCGCCGTCCCCGAGGCCGATCACCAGTGGCGAGCCTTGGCGCGCGCCGACCACGCGGTGCGGCTCGTCACGGCAGATGACGGCAATGGCGAAGCTGCCCGACAGCCGCGCCACCGCTTGTTGCACGGCGGCAAACAGATCGCCTTGGTACAGGTAGTCGATCAGATGCGCGATCACTTCGCTATCGGTCTGGCTGGCGAAGTGGTAGCCGTGCGTCTGTAATTCTTGCCGCAGCAGATCGTGATTCTCGATGATGCCGTTGTGGGATACGGCGATGCGCGCCGCGCCTTCGGCCGGGGAAAAGTGCGGGTGCGCGTTGCACGTTTCTGGGCGGCCATGGGTGGCCCAGCGGGTATGGGCGATGCCGGTGTAGCCTTCGAGCGCATCGGCCTCGGCCGCTTGCGCCAGGTCGGCGACGCGCGCCACACTGCGTGCCCGCCTAAGGCCGCCGTCTTGATATAGCGCCACGCCACAGGAATCGTAACCGCGATATTCCAGCCGTTTCAGGCCCTCAAGCAGGATAGGAAGGATGTTGCGCTGCGCGACCGCGCCGACGATGCCACACATATTCAGCTCCGTATCAAATGTTGCTGCCATGCTAGAGCCAGCGAAGCAAAACTTGCTTTCATAATTTGCACATAAATGAAATAATTCATGACGACATTTACATAGTGGAATTTAATTTCATTTATATGGCAAATATGAAAATATGAATCATCTCGATGATCTGGACCGGCGCATCCTGCAACAATTGCAGCAGGACGCCGATCTGAGCAACCAGCAATTGGCCCAGCTGGTGCATGCGTCGCCGCCGACGTGTCTGCGCCGGGTTCGTCGATTGAAGAAGGCGGGGGTGATCCTGCGCACGGTCTCGCTGGCGGCGCCGGTGGCCCAAGACATCGGCTTGACGGCGATCGTGGAGATTACCCTGGAGCGGCAATCGGCCGACGCCTTGGCGGCATTCGAAGTCTGGGTGGCGCCGGAGCCGGCGGTGGTGCAGTGCTACCGCGTCTCGCCCGGACCGGATTTGGTATTGATGCTGGCATTGACCGATATGGCGGCCTATCACCAATTGGCGCATCGCTTACTGACGGCGCAGGCCAATGTGCGCAACGTGCGCGCCTTCTTCGTCACCCATTGCGCCAAGTTCGAGCCCCGCCAGCCTGCGCCCTAGTTCCTCGTTCTCCGCGATCAGCGTCACCAGCTTAAGTTGCGGATGTTTGGCGACCTGTAGCGTGTATTGCCTGAAACGCTGCTCGCTTCCGTCTGGCCGGCGGAAGCGGCGCAGCCCGCCCTCGCGCTCCAGCACTTCCTGTGCGGCCCATAGACGACGAAATGCCTCGCTGCCTTGATTGAGCTGCTCCACCAGCATCCAGTGCACCGGATCGTGCCGCAACGCGGCGCTGTCGGCGCGGAATTCCGCCGTCAACCGGCGCGCGCGCTCAGGCCAATCGACGATCCACTGGGGCGCGCGCGTATCGAGAAAGACAAAGCGAAGCAGGTTGTGTCCCTGCGGCGCGGGTTGGTCGAGCCAGCCGGCGAAAAGCTGCCGCGCTTCGCCATTGCTCTCCACCACATCCCAATGCCGGTCCAACAGGTAGGCGGGGCATTGCATGGCGGCCAACAATGGCGCGAGCGCGTGCGCATCGGTCTCCGCCTCGGCGGGGGCGGGATCGGCGCGTGCGGCGAGTTGGAACAGGTAGTGGCGTTCGGCGCGCGACAACCTCAGTCCGTCGGCAATGGCCACGAGCGTGGGGGCGGACAATGCCCGCGCCCGCCCCTGCTCGATCCAGGTGTACCAGGTGGGGCTGATGCCGCATAACAGCGCGGCCTCTTCGCGGCGCAGCCCGGGGGTGCGCCGCCGCTGTCCGGGCGGCAGACCGACGTCGCTTGGCTGGAGTCGCTCGCGGATGGCGCGCAGAAAAGCGCCGAGCGGGTGGTCGGTTTCCGTGGTGGGCATGGCCTTATCCTATTTACTATTGTTGCTGATAATAGGATAGGCGACTAACTTGTAACTGTCATAGGGTTGGCTAAGCTGAAGGCCTTGCCAAAGGAGGATCACCATGGAAGCGCATGTTCAAACCGTTCAGCGGCAGTTCGATCCGCAAGCGCAGGCCTATCTGTCGAGTCAGGTTCACGCCCAAGGGCCGGATCTCGCCTGGGTGCGCGGGCAGTTTCTGCCGACGTTGCCCGCCGCGTCGCAGGCGTTGGATCTCGGTTGCGGCGCGGGTCATTTGGCGTTTGCCCTGGCCGAGCGTTGCGCCCGGGTGACGGCCTTCGATCCCTCTCCTTCGATGTTGGCGACGGTGCGGCAGGAAGCCGCCGCGCGCGGTTTCGCACACATTGACACGGTCGAGGGGCTGGCACAGCAATTGCCGTTCGCCACGGGGCAGTTCGATGTGGTGGCGAGCCGCTATAGCGCGCATCACTGGGAAGCCTTGCCGGCCGCCTTGGCTGAAATTCGCCGCGTGTTGAAGCCGGGTGGGGCGTTGCTGATGATCGACGTCGAAGGGGATGACTCTCCCCTTGTCGATACGCATCTGCAGGCGATGGAACTGCTGCGCGACCGTTCGCATATCCGCAACCGCGCGCCGTCCGAATGGCAGCGCTTGCTGACCGAGGCCGGGTTTGTGATGGAAGCGCACCTGCAGTGGCCGACGCGCTTGGCATTCGATAGTTGGATTGCGCGCATGCGCACGCCGCAGACTCTTGCGCAAGCGATTCGCGCGCTGCAGGAAGGCGCGCCCGCCGAAGTGCGAGCGGCATTGCGCCTAGAGACGGACGGCAGCTTCGGCGTGACCACCGGCGCGATGGTGGCCCGGCCGCGCTAGCGGCCGTAGATGGGCGTCAGGCGCGCTTGGCCCAGCAGGTGCGACTTGAGTGCAGCCTGCAGCGCGGGGCCATCGGCATCCGCGGCGAGTCCGAGTTTGGCGACATCCAGCGCCCATAGGGTGAACTGGTAATGATGCGGGGGGTCGCCGACCGGCGGACACGCGCCGCCGTAGCGGTTTTCTCCGAAGCTGGTGCGCGCCTGTTGTGTGCCGACGGGTAATGCGCCGCCCGGGCTTCCCGCACCGGCGGCCAATCCACGGCTGCCGGCCGGCAGATCGTAGACGGCCCAGTGCCACCACCCAAGTCCCGCGCGCGCATCCGGGTCGAACACGGTCAGCGCGAAACTGCGCGTGCCGGCCGGCGCGTCGCGCCACGCCAGTGCCGGCGAGCGGTTGTCGCCTTGGCAACTGTGGCGGTTATAAACGTGTTTGAGGCTGAGCGGCTGGCCATCGGCGATGTCCGGGCTCGTCAAGGAGAACGCGGCGGCGTGATAGGACAAGGGCAAGGCAACGAGCCACGCGAGACGACGGGCGCGCGTCATGGCAATCTCCCAACGGAGGGTAAGCTTACAGTCTAGCAAGGTGGTGAGCGTTACACGCCAGGAAAAATGAATGCCTTGACGATCAATGAGGTGACCCCGGCCACGATGAGCCCCATCATCCAGCGCAAGAGGCCGATTTGATGGCTGAGCGCGATGATTTCGCCGTGCAACCGCAGCGCGCTTTTTTCGATCTTGGCTTCCAAGCGCTCTTCTACCCGCCCCATTTCGTCCTTGGTGCGTGCCTCCAAGGCGGTGAGGTCGGCTTTGGTGGCGCGTTGCTCGATTTGCACTTCTAACCGCGCGAATTCTTGTTTGGCGGCTGTTTCGCTCTGCTCGATGCGTGCTTCCAATCGTGCAAAATCTTGTTTGGCGGCGGTTTCGCTCTGCTCGATGCGTGCTTCCAATCGTGCAAAATCTTGTTTGGCGGCGGTTTCGCTCTGCTCGATACGTGCTTCTAATCGTACGAACTCTTGTTTGGTAGCGGTTTCACACTGCTCGATGCGTGCGCCCAGCTGTGCAAAATCTTGTTTGGTGGCAACTTCGATCAGGTCGATGCGATGCCCTAACGCATCGACGTCCTGCTTGGTCGCCAAGCGGTCTCCCTGTCCGGCGAACACTTCCGCCAGGGCGCTGGCTTCGGCTTCCGCGTGCGCGCAGGGGACGCCGGCCGCCTTGAGCCGGTTGGCGAATTGCAGCGTATCGAACGTGACCGTTGTCATCGCGGGCCCTTCGTCGTCGGAGGAGAAAGCAGGAGAATACGCAGCGCGGATGGACGCGCGCAAGGTTGCGCGGCAGGACAAAAGAACGAACCCGCCAGACGGCGGGTTCGGCTGTCGTGTCAGAGGCCCAAGCTCAGGGCCAATTCGAGGCTGTCGCGGTAGTGCTGCGCCGCCTCCTCCTCTTTGCCGATCTGCTGGAACAATCGCACGAGCTCGGCATGGGCAATCAGGGTCGGTTGAATCGACAGGCTGGCTTCCAGGTAGCTTTGCGCTTTGCCCCACAGCTGCTGGCACAACGCCAAGCGGCCCAGCGCCAGGAGCAACATGTAGTCGCGCGGCCGGCCCTTGAGCCATTCCTCGCCCGTCTTCAACAGCGCAAGACGCCGGGTTTCGCTCAGCGCGTCGGCCAGTTGGGCCAACTCGCGCGTCAATTCCGGCGTGGCGCTGTCTTCATCGGCCAGCGCCTCGGCGAGCAGCGTCGCGGCTTGGTCGGCCTCACCGGCGTCGGCCAGACGGTCGACCACGCGCGATACCAAGCCGGGCAGCTTGCGCTCGGTCTCCGGTACTTTGCGCAGCCAGTCGAGGATTTCCGCGCCGTTGATCAGGGTGTCGAGCTGCTGGCTGTAGGCGGCCTGGCGGTAACGGCGCGCTTGCTCCGGTTCGAGCGCTTCGGCCTTGAGCAGTTTTTCCGTCAACGCCAAGACGGCGTCCGGCTGTTTCAGCTGCAGGCGGATTTTCAACTCCAGCCGCAACGCGTTGGTGAGGTTGGGCGAGATCGAGCGCGCGCGTTCGACGGCCGCCAACGCCCCCAGCGGATCCTTGGCGTCGAGGCGAAGGTCGGCCTCTTGAATGTGGCGGGCAAGTTGCAGCGACTCGGGCAAGGCGTCGAGCCCCGCCAGGTATTCGTCGCGCTTGTCGTAGTCGTGTTGAGCGCTGGCGGAACGGGCGGCAATCAACAGCGCTAGCGCTTTGTTTTCCGACGCTTGCTCGTTATCGAGCGACTTGAGCGCGGCGCGCTCGGCCTTTTGAAAACGGCCCTCGAAGAAGGCGACGCCGGCGTCGCGCAGCGCGTGGCGGGCCTGGCGCAGCTGCTTTTGCCGTTGAAAGCGGCGCACTTCGGCCGGCAGGCCGACGGCTACGCTGAGAAGACGCAGAATGCCGTAGGTGGCGGCGATCAGCGCGATGGTGGCGACGATCAGCAGGTTAAAGGAAAACTCGACGCGCCAAGGCGGCAGATAGAAGATGGCGTAGCCGTCGTTGACGGTGGCCGCCAGTCCCACCAGCACCGCCAGCACGAACAGCCCGGTGATCCAGAGCACGAATTTCACGGCTTGACCTCCGGGGTGGCTTGCGCGCTATTGACCGCCTTCAAGCTGTCGGACAAATCGGGCAAGGCGTTGTTGATCGGCGCGGCCTTCAGTTCGGCCAACACCGCCAGCCACTGCTTGGTGGCCGGCGCGGAAAGGTCGAAATAGCGATTGACGTAGTCCTGCAGCGCGGTCATGTCGGCGTTGAACGGCGCGGCATTGCGCTGCAGCAGGGCGACACGCGCGTCGAGCAGATGCAGCTTGAGGTTTTCGCGCAGCTGGAAGGCCTGTTCCGGCGTCAACAGCACCGCCTCGGGTTTGTCGATGCGGCGGATGCGCACCAGTTCCCCCAGGTTTTGCGAGATGTCGCGGATCAAACGGCTCCAGAACGGGGCGCTGCGGTCATAAGCGATCGGCGCTTGCGGCTGCCGCTGCATATCGACCGCCAGGGGCAGGGTATCCACGCCCAGGCTCAGGCTGTCGATGCGGGCCGACAGGCCGACGATGTCGAGAAACGGCAAGGCCTTGAGCGTTTCCAGATCATGTGCCACCGCCTTTTTGACGCCGATCAGTTCGGGGCGGTCGAAGGCGGCCAGGCGTGCGTCGACCGCTTGGAGGGCCGAAATGGCGGAAGGCACGTTGCCGGCGAGCTGCAACTCTTGGCTCGCGAGCGCCAGCGCGTGGCTGACTTCGGACAAGAGCCAGTCGGTGCGGACCTTGCTCATGTCCTGATACATGCTGTTGATGGTGGCGAACTGGCTGTTCGCTTCGTTGAGCCGCGCTTCGAGCAGGGCGACTTTGCCATCGGCGGCGCGCTGCGCGTCGCTCAGCGTCTTGATGGCCGGATCAGCGCCGCGACGGGCCAGCTCATGGCGGACCGACGACAGTTCGAGCTGCGTCATGTAGAGCTGCCAGCCGGACAGGGCCAGGGCGCCAACGGCCAGCCAGAGCGCCCAATTCAAGGGCTTTTTCTGTTGCGGCGGCAGGATTTGTTGTTCGGACTTTTCTGCGTCCAGGTGCTGGGTTTCGCTCATGGATGACGGGAGAACCATTCTTTGAGGCCGGCGACCATGGCTGCGTCGTCTGCCTGGGTTGTCACGATCCGTGTCACACCTTGTGCCGCCAGTCGCTCGGCGATACGAGGGTGTGGCACACAATATTGCAGGCATTGTAACGCCCGGGCTCTGCCGCTGCCAGCGAGCCGAAACAAACGTTCGGCGATGTCGCCCGAGGTGACGATGCAACCGTCGAGCCGGCCCGATGCGTCGAGGCGGTCGAAAGTCTGCCAGTCGGGCGCGGCGTCGGCACGGCGGTAGATATCGGCGTAGTCGACGCGGGCACCGCGCCGAGCCAGCGCTTGGCCCAGTTCGGCGCGGCCATCGGCGCCACGAACGATCAGCACGCTTTGCCCGGTGACGTCCCGCAACGCGGGTTCGGCCAATAGCGCGGCGCTATCGCTGCCTGCATGGGGGTAGAGTACAGCACGGCGGGCGAGCTTGCCGAGTTTTTGTGCGCTGGCGGCGCCGACGCAGGCGAGCCTGGGTAGGGCGGGCAGGTTCGAGAGCGCCGGCCAGGCAAGCTGGATGGCGCTGGGGCTGACGAAGATCAGCCAGTCGCTGGCGGCGGCGCGCGGCGGGAGCGCCGCCAGCGCCGCGGCATCCGGCTGAATATCGATGACGGCGAAGCCGACGGGTTCGGCGCCTTCCGCGCGCAACAGCCGCGAGAGCTCGGCGGCTTGCGCCGCCGGGCGGGTGACCAGGATGGCGCGGCCGGCCAAGCTCATCCTTGTTCCCGCAGGATGGCGTCGATCAGGGCGCGGGCGTCTTGCTCGTCCAGCTTTTTCGCCACGGCGCGACCGAGCGTCTCGGCGTATTCGCGCGGCGCGGTAGCTTCGGCGCGCAGCACGACCGAGCCGTCGGGATGGGCCAGGAGGCCGGTGAGATGCAGCATGCCATTTTCCAGCGAGGCGAAGGCGCCAAGCGGCAATTGGCAACTGCCGCCCATTTCGCGCGCCAGCGCGCGCTCGGCGGCGACGCAGGCATGGGTATCCGCATCGTTCAAGCCGGCCAGGAGCGCGAACAGGTCGGCGCGGTCGGCGCGGATCTCGATGCCCAGCGCCCCCTGGCCCGCGGCCGGCAAGCTGTCGTCGACCTCGATCAAGGCGGCGATGCGCTCGGCCAGCCCTAAGCGTTTGAGACCGGCGGCCGCCAGGATGATGGCGTCGTAGTCGCCGTTGTCGAGCTTGGCCAGGCGGGTTTGCACGTTGCCTCGCAGCGGCTGGATGACGAGCCGCGGGAAGCGGGCGCGCAACTGGGCCTCGCGCCGCAGGCTGGAGGTGCCCACCACCGCGCCGTCGGGCAGGTCGGCCAGATGCCGGTAGCGGTTGCTGACAAAAGCGTCGCGCGGATCCTCGCGCGTGCAGATCGCGGCGAGCGCGAAGCCCTCGGGCAGCACCATCGGCACGTCTTTGATCGAATGCACGGCCAAGTCGGCGCGGCCCTCTTGCAGCGCGACTTCCAGCTCCTTGACGAACAGCCCCTTGCCGCCGATCTTGGACAGCGTCTTGTCGAGGATCTGATCGCCCTGGGTGGTCATGCCCAGAATCTCGACGGTCAGGCCGGGGTGCATGTTTTGCAGGCGGGCGCGGATATGTTCGGCCTGCCACATGGCCAGCCGGCTTTCGCGGCTGGCGATGACGATTTTGTCCATGAAGCGCGGTATGTATTTTGGGTGGCGACCCGGCGATTCTACCAGCAAGGAGGGGGATTTTGCGCTGCAAAAAATGGCGTCCCCAGCCGCGTGGAATTGAGGCAGAATGAAAAACGCCATGAATAACAAACGAACCAGGTGACAAGGGTGAATAACAAGAATCAATTCGAGAAGGACTTGCCGCTCAAGAATGACTTGGCGCGGCTTGAGCGTCTGCTGGGCGAAGTGCTGAGCGAGCAGGTCGGGCCGGCGCTGTATCAAGAAATGCGCGCGATTCCACAGCAGATGCAACAAGAGGGCAACTTGCCGGCGCGTCTGCCGGAGGATGCGGACAGCGCGCTGGTGCGCGCCTGCGGACTGTATGCGCAACTCTTCAATATTGCCGAGGATCTGCACCATACGCGCCGCCGCCGCGCCCACCGGCTGGCCGGCTCGGCGCCGCAACAGGGCAGTCTGGAGCGCGCGCTGCAGCAGTTGCACCAGGAAGGGGTCGGTTTCGAGCAGTTGTCGTCGACGCTGTCCGAGGCCGCCGTGGTGGCGGTATTGACCGCGCATCCGACCGAGGTGCAACGCCAAAGCGTGCTCGACGGCCATCGCGCGGTGCGCCGCTTTCTACATAGGCTCAATCAGCCCGGCTTATTGCCGGAGGAGAAGGCTGATCTGGATGCCAAGCTCAAGCGCGTCATCCTGGCGCTGTGGCAAACCGCGGAAATCCGGCACTTCAAGCTGACGGTGCTCGACGAAATCAAGAACGGCGTCGCTTACCATCCGATGACCTTCTTCAGCGCGCTGCCCAAGCTGTATGAACACTTGAGCCAGCTGATCGGCGAAACCTGGGGCAAAACGCCCGAGCTCAAGCCGTTTTTGCGCATCGCCAGTTGGATCGGCGGCGACCGCGACGGCAATCCGAACGTGGACGCCGCGCTGCTCACCAGCGCCGTGACCCATCAGGCCGAAGCGGCCTTCGAACATTATTTGCACGAGTTGGCCACGCTGTATCGCGAGCTGTCGCTGTCCTCGCGCCATGTCGCGGTGAGCGGCGCGGTGGCGGCGTTGTCGTCGGCGTCGCCGGACGACAAGGTCAGCCGCATGGAAGAGCCTTATCGCCGCGCGCTGGCAACGGTGCAGGCCCGGTTGGCGAACACCGCCCACCGACTGGGCGTCAAGGTGCACGGCCACTGGCACGGTCACGGCGAGTATGCCGACGCCGAGGCCTGCCTGGCCGATTTGCGCGCCATCGCCGACTCGCTGCGCAGCCATGACAGCGCCTGCCTGGCGGAGGGCCGGCTTGGCCGCCTGATCCGCACGCTGGAGGTGTTCGGCTTCTTCCTGATGCCGCTCGACCTGCGCCAGTTCGCCGGCATGCACCAGTCGGTGGTGGGCGAGCTGTTCGCCCAGGCGGGGCTGGAGGACTACGCGCAGGCAGACGAGCCGACCCGCGTGTCGCTGCTCATGCGCGAATTGTCGTCGCCGCGGCTGTTGTTTTCGCCGTATGCCGACTACAGCGAGGCGGCTCGCAAGGAGCTGGCGATTTTCCGCGAGGCCGCCCGCATCCAGCGCGAGTTCGGCGTCGAGGCCATCGGCCAGAGCATCATTTCCAACTGCGCCTCGGTCGGCGACATGCTGGCGCTGGCGCTGTTGTTGAAGGAATGCGGCTTGATCCGCCTGGTGGACGGCGCGCCGGTATCGACGCTGAATCTGGTGCCGCTGTTCGAAACCATCGCCGACTTGCGCGCCGCCGACCGGGTGATGGACGAGCTGTTCACCCTGCCCTGGTACCGGGCGCTGCTGAAGAGCCGCGGCGACTTGCAGGAAGTGATGCTCGGCTATTCCGACAGCAACAAGGACGGCGGTTATCTGACCAGCCAATGGGAGCTTTATCAGGCGGAATCGCGGCTGGTCGAGTGCTTCGAGCGCGCGGGCGTGCGGCTGCAGTTGTTCCATGGCCGCGGCGGCTCGGTCGGCCGCGGCGGCGGCCCGGCGTTCGAGGCCATCGTGGCGCAGCCGGCCGGCTCGGTGGCGGGCCGCATCCGCATTACCGAACAGGGCGAAGTGATCGCGTCGAAATACTCCGACCCGGACATCGGCCTGCGTAATCTCGAGGCATTGGTGGCGGCCACGCTGGAGGCCACGCTTGGCCAGGCGAGCAGCGATCACGTCGACCATGCCGCTTTCGACGAATTGTCGCGCGACGCCTATGCCGCTTACCGCCAGCTGGTGGAAACGCCGAGCTTTATGCAGTACTTCCTGGAAGGCACGCCGATCAACGCCATTGCTCAACTGAACATCGGCAGCCGTCCGGCCTCGCGCAAGCGTTTGGATGCGATCACCGACCTCAGGGCGATCCCCTGGGTATTCTCCTGGTCGCAATCGCGAGTGATGTTGCCGGGCTGGTATGGGTTCGGCGCGGCGGTGGCGGCGTTCGTCGAGCGCCACGGCCGCGATGGCATGCAGCGGCTGCAGAGCATGGCGCGCGGCTCGGGCTTTTTCCGCGTGATCCTATCCAATATGGAACAGGTGCTGGCCAAAGCCGATTTGCGTATTGCCCGCCGCTACGCCGACCTGGTCGAAGACCGCGCGTTGGCCGATCAGTTGTTCTCCCTGCTGGAGGCCGAATGGCAGCGCACGGTGGACGCGCTGTTCGCCATCACGGGGCAGAAAGTGCTGTTGGAGAACAACCCGACGTTGGCGCGCAGCCTGGCGACGCGTTTGCCGTATCTGGACGCGCTGAACTTGCTGCAGGTCGAATTGCTGCGCCGCCTGCGCGCGCGGCCGGACGCCGCCGATGCGCTGTATACGTTGCATCTGACCATCAACGGCATCTCGGCGGGTCTGCGCAACAGCGGCTGATCACGCTATATTCAATCTTCATACATTCATCGCAAGGAGCTTAGCCCGATGCAAGACACCCATGCCTGGTCCGGCCGGTTTTCGGAGCCGGTGTCGGAACTCGTCAAGAAATACACCGCCTCGGTCGGGTTCGATTGCCGGCTGGCCCCGTTCGACATTGAAGGGTCGTTGGCCCACGCGGCGATGCTCGCGCGCGCCGGCGTGTTGTCCGACGAAGATCTGGCGGCGATCCGACGAGGCATGGCGGAGATTTTGGACGACATCCGTGCCGGCCGTTTCGCGTGGAGCCTGGATCTGGAAGACGTGCACATGAACATCGAGCGCTGTCTGACCGATAAGATCGGCGACGCCGGCAAGCGTCTGCATACCGGACGCAGCCGCAACGATCAGGTGGCGACCGATATCCGCCTGTGGCTGCGTGCCCAGATCGACGTTCTGGGCGTGTTGGTGGGCGAGCTGCAATCGTCGTTGCTCGACTTGGCAGAACGCCACGCCGACACGGTGATGCCCGGCTTCACGCACTTGCAGGTGGCGCAGCCGGTGACCTTCGGTCATCACATGCTGGCGTATGTGGAGATGCTTGCGCGCGACGCCGAGCGTCTGGTCGATGTGCGCAAGCGCGTCAACCGCCTGCCCTTGGGGGCGGCGGCGCTGGCCGGGACCACCTATCCGATCGACCGGCACTACACCGCCGAGCTGCTCGGTTTCGACGACGTGTGCCACAACTCGCTCGACGCGGTGTCCGACCGCGATTTCGCCATCGAATTCTGCGCCGCCGCAAGTCTTGTCATGACGCATCTGTCGCGGTTGTCGGAAGAGCTGGTGCTGTGGATGAGTCCGCGCGTCGGCTTCATCGATATCGCCGATCGTTTCTGTACCGGCAGCTCGATCATGCCGCAGAAAAAAAATCCGGACGTGCCCGAGCTCGTGCGCGGCAAAAGCGGCCGTGTCAGCGGCCATCTGGTCGGCTTGCTGATGCTGATGAAGTCGCAGCCGCTGGCCTACAACAAGGACAACCAGGAAGACAAAGAGCCGCTGTTCGATACCGTCGACACGCTGATCGACACGTTGCGCATCTACGCCGACATGATGCGCGGCGTGACCGTCAAACCGGAGGCGATGCGCGGGGCGGTGCTGCAAGGATTCGCCACCGCCACCGATCTTGCCGATTATCTGGTGAAGAAAGGGCTGCCGTTCCGGGATAGCCATGAAGTGGTGGCGCGCGCGGTGCGCCACGCGGAGCAGCAAGGCGTCGATCTGGCCGACTTGCCGCTGGCGGTGCTGCAGTCGTTCAGTGCGCTGGTGGCCGAGGACGTTTATACCGTGCTGACGCCAGAAGGGAGCCTGGCCGAGCGCGACCACGTCGGCGGCACCGCGCCGAACCAAGTGCGCGCGCAGATCGCGCGCTGGCGCGGCGTGTTGGGGAAGTAGGGAGTGGGGGCGTGCTTTTACTCCCGCCGTGAAGGTTTTGCTTTCACTCCCGCTTTTAGGCCTGCACGGCCTTTCCACTGCGGGAGTAACGGCAACACCTTGAAAGCGGGAGTGGGGGGCGCTTACAGTACGACTCCCGACTCCCGACTCCCGACTCCCGACTCCCGACTCCCGACTCCCGACTCCCTACTTACTCGCATCCCACGTCACGCCAAACAAAGTCTGCCAGCCCGCCGTGCGCCGGCCGCCGGCATCGGCCTGCCAGTGACTGCCTGCGCCGGCCTGCAGCGACCAGTGCGCCGTCAGCGGGTGCGATACCACCAATAGCAGGTTGGCTTGCTCCAGTTGCCAGGCGGTGCCGTTATCGGCTTGATCCAGCGATTGGCGGCGCTGGCGGTCGGCCAGGCTTGCCCAACCCCACAGGCTGAGCGTGTGTCGCCCAATTTGCGCGAAAGGGGCGTCCAGGTCGGCCACCATCAGGTGGCCGGGGTTGCTGTTGCCGATGCGCGCGGCGTAGCCGAACGACAGACTGCCGTCGCGCGGCAGGTCAAAGCCATAGCGGGCCACCCCCAGACTCTGCGACGCATGGCCGCCCAACGACCAGATCGGTTCGAAGGCCACGCCCAGCGCGGCCCAGCCGGCCGGCGCCGGCACGAGCCAGCCGCCCTCGCCGTCCTGCCAATAGGCGGCGCCGTAACGGGTGGGATAGAGCGCCTCGACGCCGACTTGCCATTGCGAGCTGCTGCCGCTGTTGGTCTGATGCGTCGCCACGGCGTTGCTGATCGATAGGCTGGGCGCATTGTCGTCGGCCAGACAGGGAAGGGCGGCGAGCGCCAGACAAAGGGAAAGCAGGATACGCATTCATTCTCCCTGGCCGACATCGGCCGATTGCAGTTGCTGTAACAGATAGAGGCGCTGATAGATGCCGCCATGCCGCATCAGTGCGTCGTGCTGGCCCGATTCGGCGATGCGGCCGTGACGCAGCACGATGATGCGGTCGGCGTCGCGGATCGTCGACAAGCGATGCGCGATGGAGATCAGCGTGATTTTGCCGGTCAAGCGCGTCAAGGCCTGTTGCACCAATTGCTCGGTGGCGCTGTCGATGTGCGAGGTGGCTTCGTCCAGCAGCAGGATGCGCGGTTGGCCGGCCAAGGCGCGGGCAATGGCGATCAGCTGTTTTTGTCCGCTCGACAGCCGGCCGCCGCTCTCGCCCATGTCGGTGCGGTAGCCATCGGGCAGCGATTGGATCAATTCATGCACGCCGGCGGCGCGCGCCGCCTCCTCGATGCGGGCGGGATCAAGGCCGCGGCCCATGTCGATGTTGTCGTAGGCGCTGCTGGCCAGCAGGAACGGCTCTTGCGGCACGAGACCGACGCCGGTGCGGAAGGCTTCGGCGCCAATGGCGTCCAGCGGTTGGCCATCAATGAGGATCCGGCCCTGCTGCGGCTGATAGAAACGCAACAGGAGCGACAGCAGCGTCGATTTGCCGCTGCCGGTGTGGCCGACGATGCCGATGAAGCCGCCGGCCGGCACGGTCAGGTCGATGGCCGAAAGCACCGGGTGGCCGGGCTGATAGGCGAAGCCGACCCCTTCGAAGCGCACTTCGCCGGCGGTGACGTGCCCGCTGCCGAGACTTGCCGGCATGGGCGCCTCGGCCAGCAGTTGGTTGACGCGCGCGGCGGCCACCACCGCCTGTTGCAGTTGGCCGAATTGCATGGTGATCTGAATCAGCGGTTCGACCACGCGGCCAATGTAGCTGATGAAGGCATAGAGCACGCCGATCTCGTGCCCGCCCAATTCGCGCATGCCGAACCGGTAGATGACCGCCGACAACAGCAGCACATTGAGCAGATCGAGCGCCGGGCGCAACAGCCAGGCGTTGGCGTTGAGTTCGCCTAGCCGGGCTTGATAATAACGCTGGTTGATGTCGTCGAAGCGGTGCGCGAAACGGGTTTCGGCGCGGCTCGCCTGGAGCACGTGCATGCCGGCGATCGACTCGGCCATTTGCGCGTTGATGTCGCTGCGCAGCGCGCGGCTGCGCGCTACCGACGGCGCGCTCAGCCGCTGGTACAGCCAGACGATGACGAAGGTGGCGGGAAAAAGCGTCAACGTCACCAGCATCAGGCGCCAGTCGAGCCAGGCCATGGCCGCGAGCGCGCCAATCACGACGATGCTGTTGTTGAGAATGACGAACAACGCCTGCACGTACAGCGCTTTGACCGATTCGGTGTCGTTGGTCACCCGGCTGACCAGCTGACCGGTGATGGCCTGGTCGAAAAAGGCCATCGGCAGCCGAATCACATGGGCAAAGACTTGCTCGCGCAGCCGTTGCACGGCGCGCATCGCCACGCCGGCGAGCCGGACAAGCTGCAGATAGCGCAGGACGGCGGCGGATGCGCCCGCCAGGAGCGCAATGGCCAGCAGACCCGCCATGGCGGGCCAGGCCAAGTGGCGGGGCAACAGGTAGCTGTCGATGAAGACCTTGCCGAGAAAAGGCGCGGTGGCTTCCAAGAGCGCGGCGATCAACAGCCATAGGCCGCCGAGCCAAAGATGGCGGCGGTCGGGCGCGGCGGCGGCGGCCAACAGCGTGACGGCGGCACGGCGGTCGAGGCGGGACGAGGGTTCAGTCGGCATCCAGGCTGGCCTCCAGTTGTTGATAGCGCCACTGGCTGGCATACCAGCCGTCACGGGCCAGAAGCGCGTCATGGCAGCCTTGCTCGACGATGCGGCCGGCGCCGAGCACCACGATGTGGTCGGCGTCGGCCACGGCCGACAAGCGGTGGCTGACGATGAGCACGCTACGACCGCGACGCGCGTCGCGCAAATGCTGCAGGATCTGGTGCTCGGTCAGGGTGTCGACCGCCGACAGCGCGTCGTCGAGCAACAGCAGCGGCGCGTCGGCCAAGAGCGCGCGTGCGATCGCCAGCCGTTGGCGTTGTCCGCCCGACAAAGCGACGCCCTTCTCGCCCACCGGCGTGTCGTAGCCCTGCGGCAGGCGCAGGATGTCGTCGTGAACGGCGGCGAGGCGCGCCACGCGTTCGACGTCGTCGCGCCCGGCCTCGGGCCGGACCAGCGCGATGTTGGCGGCCACCGAAGCGGAGAAGAGGAACGGTTCCTGCGGCACCCAGCCGATCATGCCGCGCAGTGCGTCGAGCCGGATGTCGTCGAGGGACACGCCGTGCCATGTGATGCGGCCATGGGCGAGCGGATAGTGCCGCAGCAACAATCGCAGCAGGGTCGATTTGCCGCTGCCGGTCGGGCCGACGATGCCGATGGTCTGGCCGTGTGGAATTTCCAGCTGAATGTCGGCAAGCGCCGGTTCGTCTTGGCCTGGGTAGTGAAAGCTGACGCCGGCAAAGGCCAGCGCGCCGGGGCCCAGATCGGTTTGCCGGCCCCGGTCGGCGACGGCCGGCTCGGCATCCAGCACCGGTCGCAGCCGCTGCCAGGCGGCATCGCCGCGCTGCAGTAGCGACAGCACCCAGCCGGCGGCATACATGGGCCAGATCAGCTGCACCAGATACATGCTGAAACTGGTGAGCGCGCCGATGGTGAGTTGGCCGTGCCAGACCAGATAGCCGCCGAGCGACAGCGTGATGACGTTGGCACAAACCAGCGCCAAGCCGACCGCGGGCTCGAACGCGGCTTCCCAGCGCTGCGCCGACAAGCTGCTGGCGGAGGCCGCGGCGGCGAGCCGGGTCATCTGGCGGTCGTTGAGCGCCTCCAGCCCGAGCGCGCGCAGCGTGCGTACGCCGCTCAGCGTTTCCTGCACATGGTCGTTCATACTGCCGAAGCGGTAGAGCGCATTGCCCCAGGCCCGGTGGATCTGATTGGAGATCCGGTTGAAGGCATAGGCCATCAGCGGAAATGGCAACAGGGCGGCGGCGGCCAGACGCCAGTCGATGCCCAGTGTCATCATGCCGAGCACCAGCACCAGGGTCAGCAGGCCGTCGAAGCCGGCCAGCATGGCCTCGCCGGCAGCCATTTCGACCGAGTCGATATCGTTGGTGGCGCGGGCCATCAGGTCCCCGGTGCGCTGCTGCTGGAAAAAGCCCGCGTCTTGGCGCGTCAATTGCCGGTAGAGCCGCGTGCGCAGCTCGACGCCCAGGCGGTAGGAAGCGGTGAACAGTTGCAGACGCCAGCCGACGCGCAGCGCGTAGATGGCGATGCCCATCAGCGCGAGTTCGCCCAAGGCGATGAACAAGCGGTCGGCCGGCAGTTGGTGGGCGGCCAGCGCGTCGACGATGTGTCCCACCTGGCGGGGGATCGACACGGTGAGCACGCCGACGGCGGCCAGCATCAACGCCGCCAGGCAATAGGCGCGGCGGTGGCGTGATACAAAGGAAAGCAACAAGCGGGGCAGGGTCATGGGCCTTGTCGTGTTTTTTGGGGCCAAGCAATCATTCTATTTATTTGGTTTTTTGTTTGACAACAAGCTACCCGTGTTGATTTGCGATTTTATTGCGGCCAATCAAGCGCGGAAACGCGCTTCAGGTTGCCGTGATGCTCAATAATATGTTAATTAATTCCGACTGATTTTCGAAATCGAATCCAATATGAGCCGCTCACCCCGTCACGACAAGATTCTGCAACTGGTCCGAGAGAACGGTTTTATGCCGATCGAGGAGTTGGCGCGCATCCTGGCCGTTACGCCCCAGACCATCCGCCGCGACATCAATCAGCTGTGCGAGGAGAATCTGCTGCGGCGCTATCACGGCGGCGCGGCGCTCGGCTCCAGCGTGGAGAACGAGGACTACTTTGCGCGCAAAGGAAAGTTGCAAAGTGAAAAGGCGCATATCGCCGATATGATCGCGGCCAGCATTCCCGATCACGCCTCGCTGTTCATGAGCATCGGCACCACGATCGAAGTGGTGGCCCAGGCGCTGTCGGCGACGCACAAAGGGCTGCGCGTCATTACCAACAATATCCACGTGGCCTCGACCATGTCCGCCAATCCGGATTTCAACGTGCTGATCACTTCGGGTGTGGTGCGCGCGTCCGACGGCGGCATCACCGGGGTGGCCACGCTCGACTTCATCAACCAATTCAAGGTGGATTACGCGATTCTCGGCGTGTCCGGCATCGAGACCGACGGGTCGCTGCTGGATTTCGATTACCGCGAGGTGCGCGTGGCGCAGGCGATGATGGCCAACGCGCGTCACCGCTATTTGGCCGCCGATCACAGCAAGTTCGGCCGCAATGCGCTGGTGCGCATGGGCCACATCAGCGAGTTCCACGTCATGTTCACCGATGCCCGTCCGCCCGAGGCGCTGTCGAAACTCTTGGAGCAGCACAATGTGCGGCTGGTGATGGCCGAGAGCTGAATTGGCGGGCCGGGCCCGCGCCACATCCTGCTATAATCCCCGCTTTACTGATTGCAACAGTCTGGCGTGCGGATGAACGTTTTTTACGAAGAAAGTGGCAGTTTCAAAGTCGGCAGCATTGTATCCAAAAGCGATGCCAGCTTTCAGGTTGATACCCAGCATGGCAAGCGCGCCAAGATCAAGGCGGCCAACATCATTCTGGAGTTCTCCAGTCCGCTCGATACCTTTCTGACCGAGGCCGACGGCCTGTCCGCCGAGATCGACCTCGACTTCCTGTGGGAATGCTGTGGCAGCGACGAGTTCGCTTATGAGGACTTGGCGCGCGAGTATTGGGGGCACTCCCCCTCCGCCGTCGAGGCGGCGGCCATTGTGGAGCGGTTGTCCGGCGCGCCGATGTATTTCTACAAAAAGGGCAAGGGCCGTTTCAAGGCCGCGCCGGAAGAGGCGCTGAAAGCCGCCCTGGCGGGACTGGAGCGTAAAAAGCGCGAGCAGGAGCAGATCACGGCCTGGGCCGACGAATTGGCGGCCGGCCGGCTGCCCGAACCGATCGGACGCCAGTTGATGGCGCTGCTGTTCCGGCCGGATAAGAACGCGCTGGAGTACAAAGCGTTCGAGCAGGCCTGCAAGCAAACCGCCTTGCCGCCGCTGCGCCTGGCCGACAGGGTCGGCGGCATCCCCTCGGTGCCGGAGTATCTGCTTGCCGGTTTTTTGATGGAGTATTTCCCCAACGGGACGGGGTTCCACCTCAGTGAGCCGCCGACGCCGGTGGCCGCCGACGAATTGCCGCTGGCCGATGTGCGCGCCTTCTCCATCGACGATGCCGCCACCACCGAAATCGACGATGCGCTGTCGCTGACGCCGCTGGCCAACGGCAACGCGCGCGTCGGTATTCACATTGCCGCGCCGACGCTCGGCATTGCCGTGGGGTCGGCGTTGGAGCACACCGTCTATTCGCGTCTGTCGACCGTGTATTTCCCTGGCGACAAGATCACCATGCTGCCTGACGACGTGGTGCAGTCATTTACGTTGAGCGAAGGGCAGAATTGCCCGGCGCTCAGCCTCTACGTCGAAGTGACGCCGGACTTCGAGCCGGTGGCGTTCGAAAACCGCATCGAGCTGGTGCCGATCGCCGCCAATCTGCGCCATGCCGAGTTGGAGAAGCATTTCAATGAGGAGACGCTGGTGAACGATCCTGGCGTCGATTACCCGTTCAAGCATGAGCTGACCTGGCTGTGGCATTTTGCCAACGCGCTGGAAAAACGCCGCGGCAAGTACGACCCGCTGCGGGTGCAGCCTGTCGATTACAACTTCGCCATCGACGATGGCAAGGTGCGCATCACCCCGCGCAAACGCGGCGCGCCGATGGACAAGCTGGTGTCGGAGCTGATGATCCTGGCCAACAGCGAGTGGGGGCGCATGCTGGGCGAAGCCGGCATTCCGGGGCTGTATCGCGCGCAAACGCTGGGCAAGGTGCGCATGACCACGCGGCCGGAGCCGCACACCGGCCTGGGGGTGGCGCAGTATGCCTGGTCGACCTCGCCGCTGCGCCGCGCGGCCGACTTCGTCAATCAGCGCCAGCTGATGGCGATGATCCGTGGCGAAAAGGCGCCCTTCGAGCAGAACGACGCCATGCTGTTCGGCATTCTGCGCGACTTTGACGCCGCCTATTCGGCCTACCTGGGGTTCCAGGACCGCATGGAGTATTTCTGGTGCTTGCGCTGGTTCGGCCAGGAGGGCATCAGCGAAGTGACCGCGGTTTATCTGAAGGACGATCTCGTGCGGGTGGATGGCGTGCCGCTGCGGCTGCGCGTCGGCGGCATGCCGGACATGGCGGCCGGCACGCGCGTGCGCCTGGCCATTGCGCGCATCGACGAGCTGATGCAGGAAATCGAGTGCCGCTATCTGGGGCAGGTCGAGGGCGAGCAACGACCGGCGGACGACGACGACGAGGGTTGACCGGCCGCCGTATCGCTTCAGCGATTAAACCATCACAGGGCGCCGTTGGCGCCCTGTCGTTTTTGGATCGATACCGATCAGAACAGCTCGTCGACCGTGGTGCTGGCGTCTTTGAGGGAGTCCGCCATGGCAAGCAGCTGTTCGCCGCTCAAGCCGAGCTGGGTGAGCGCCAGCGGCGGCAGGTGGCTAAAGACGACCTCGGGATCGAGATCAAGATTGAAATCACGCACGATCTGACGCGAGAGACCGATCAGCGTGGCGAGCGGCGGCTTGCCTTCCTTGCCGTCGAGCGGGTATTGCTGACCGATGGCGGTGACGATTTCCTCCGGAAAACTCCAACGCCAGGCGAGCTCGGCGCCGACTTGCGCCGAATCGACACCCAGCAGCGCGCGTTCGATGTCGATGCGATTGGCGCTGTCGCCGATCTTGCGCTCGATTTCCGGTGTCACGCCCGGCGCCGCCAGGTGCAGCACCAATTCACCGATGCGTGCGAGCAAGCCGCAGGCAAACGCCAGTTGCGGCAGCTGATGCGCTCGCTCCGCCAATGTCTTGGCGGTATTGGCGATCTCGAAGCTGTTTTTCCAGAAGCTCTTCAGATCGAACTGGGGGATGCTCGCCGTCGTGCCGGTGATGCCCGAGGCGATCACCAACACGCGCAACGTATCGAACCCCAGAATAATCAATGCGTCATCCAACGAGCCGACCCGCCGGGAACCGCCGAAGCGGGCGGTATTGGCCAAGCGCAGGACGCGCGCGGTCAGTACTTGGTCATGCCCGACCGTGCGGGCGATTTCCTCGTTATTGACGCTATCGGCGTTGTTCAGGCTGTGGACGAGTTGCTGGACGACCTTGGGAATCATCGGCAGTTTGCCGGACGCTTTTTCGAATACCTCTGCCACCTGCATGGCGCCTCTCCAGAGAATGGGGTTTATCCATTTCAGATTAGGAAAATAAGGCCTGATTGCAAATAGGATAGCGCGAAAGAGTGATGAAAAAAGGACGGCTGAAGCGCCGTCCTTGAAGAGGGATAACGGTGTGCTGTTACTTGCTGGGGGCGATCTGGCTCGCGGCGCGGGCCAGTTCGGTGATGCGGCCCCAGTCGCGCGCGGCGAGCGCATCGCTCGGCGTCAGCCACGAGCCGCCGACCGCCAGCACGTTGGGCAGCGCCAGGTAGTCGTGCGCGCGGGCCAGATCGATGCCGCCGGTGGGGCAGAAGCGCAGGTTGGGCAACGGACCGGACAGCGATTTGAGCAACTTCGCGCCACCGACAGCCTCGGCCGGGAATAGCTTGAGTACCGAGAAACCTTCGTCTTCGGCACGCATCGCTTCCGACGGCGTGGCGATGCCTGGCAAGAAGGTCAGATTGGCGGCGCGGGCGGCGGCGGCGAGCTCGGGGGTCAGCCCCGGGCTGATGCCGAACTGGGCGCCGGCATCGACGCAAGCCTCGACTTGCGCGCGGGTGCGCAGCGTGCCCGCGCCGACGATGGCGTCGGGCACTTCATCGCGCATGCGGCGGATGGCCGCCAACGCGCCCTTGGTACGCAAAGTCACTTCCAGCACGCGGATACCGCCGGCGACCAGCGCATGCGCCATGTCAACGGCGATGGCGGGATCGTCCACCACGATGACCGGTACGACCGGCCCCTGACGCAGCAGGGTGATTGCATCCATTACATTTTCTCCCATTGTGGAAGGGCAAAGCTGATTGCGCCTTCTTCTGCCGAGGTGGCAGTGTTGCGGAAGACCGCGAACAGTTCGCGGCCCACGCCGTATTCATTGCCGTGCAGGTCGGCATCGCTTTCCGTGCGCAACGCCCATTCCTCCGCGTCCACCTGGACTTGCAACAGACCGTTGTCGGCATCGACGCGGATGATATCACCATCGCGCACCTTGGCGATCGGGCCGCCTTGCGCCGCTTCGGGGCTGACATGGATGGCCGCCGGCACTTTGCCGGACGCGCCGGACATGCGGCCGTCGGTCACCAGCGCCACCTTGAAGCCGCGCTCTTGCAGGATGCTCAACGCCGGCGTCAGCTTGTGCAGCTCCGGCATGCCGTTGGCGCGCGGACCTTGGAAGCGGATGACGGCGATGAAGTCTTTTTCCAGCTCGCCGCGCTTGAAGGCGGCCAGCATGTCGTCCTGGCTATGGAACACCACGGCAGGCGCTTCAACCAAACGGTGTTCCGGCTTGACCGCCGACACCTTGATGACTGCGCGGCCGAGTTGGCCGGAGAGGACGCGCAGGCCGCCGTTGCTGGAGAACGGGTCGCTTGCCGGGCGCACGATCTCGCGGTCGAGCGGTTCGCTCGGGGCGTCGCGCCAATCCAACTGGCCGTTGTTGAGCCACGGTTCGCGGGTGTAGGCGTAGAGCCCCTTGCCCACCACGGTCTGAACGTCGTCGTGCAGCAACCCGGCATCCAACAGCTCGCGAATGACGAAGCCCAAGCCGCCTGCGGCGTGGAATTGATTGACGTCGGCCTTGCCGTTCGGATAAACGCGCGCCAAGAGCGGCACCACCGTCGACAGGGTGTCGAAGTCGTCCCAATTGATGTCGATGCCGGCTACGCGGGCAGCCGCCACCAGATGCATGGTGTGGTTGGTCGATCCGCCGGTGGCCATCAGGCCGACCATGGCATTGACGATCGCTTTTTCGTCGACGATCTCGGCGACCGGCGTAAAGGCCTCGCCCTCGGCGGAAATGCGTACGGCCTGGCGCGCAGCGGCGCGGGTCAGCGCTTCTCTGAGCGGTGAGCCCGGGTTGATGAAGGCGGTGCCCGGCAAATGCAGGCCCATGATCTCCATCAGCATCTGGTTGGAGTTGGCGGTGCCGTAGAACGTGCAGGTGCCGGGGCCATGGTAGGACTTGGACTCGGTCTCCAGCAGGGCGTCGCGGCCTACTTTGCCTTCGGCGTACAGTTGGCGCGTCTTGGCCTTTTCATCGTTGCTGATGCCGGTGGTCATCGGGCCGGCGGGGACGAATATCGCGGGCAGATGGCCGAAGGCCAGCGCGCCCATCAATAGGCCGGGCACGATCTTGTCGCACACGCCGAGGTAGAGCGCGGCGTCGAACATCTGGTGCGACAGGGCAACGGCGGTGCTCATGGCGATCACGTCGCGGGAGAACAGCGACAGCTCCATGCCGGCCTGACCTTGGGTCACGCCGTCGCACATGGCGGGCACGCCGCCGGCAAATTGCGCAGTGGCGCCGGCCTTGAAGGCTTCGTCCTTGATCAGCGCGGGGAAGGTTTCCAGGGGCATGTGCGCCGACAGCATATCGTTGTAGGCCGAGACGATCGCCAGATTCGGGCGGGCGGCTTCCTTGATACGCAGTTTGGCGTCGCCAGGCATGGCGGCGAAAGCGTGTGCCAGGTTGGTGCAGGATAGCTGGCTACGCTCGACTTTGCCCTGGTGGGTCGCGGCGCGAATCCGGCTTAGGTACGCCTGCCGTTGTACGCGGCTGCGTTGGATGATCCGCTCAGTGACCTCGACGAGGACGGGATGTTTCGTCATGTCTGGACTCCGCAATAATGTGTAATGATGGTAATTTTACTACAATCAAAAATCAAGTTAATGCCCTGGTCGCAGGGAGGGTTTTGCAGGTCGCATTCGCTCTATCCAACTGACAAGGCGGCTTTAATTGAATCTCAGGGGCTAGAGCTTACTTGGAAAAAATGCCGATTAACTTGACGCAAATCCAATCTGCGCAGAATTTTGTGGTGGTAATATAATTACATCTTAACCACTTGGGATGGACATCGCGATGCGAAACGATGCTGATCAAACCCCTGCTTTTGATATGGTGCTGTTCGGCGGCACCGGCGATTTGGTGATGCGCAAGCTTCTGCCGTCGCTGTACCAGGCGCACGCCGCCGGCCTACTCAATAAGGACGGCCGCATTCTGGGGCTGGGGCGCAAGGAATGGGACCGTGAACAATACCTCGCTTATGTAGAGGAACACTCGCGCAAACATATTAAAGAGTGTTTTACTGAGGCGGATTGGCAACAGTTCTGCGATCGCATCGAGTATCTGCGCGTCGACGCCGGTTTCCCCGAGCATTTCCCGCCGCTGGCGGAAAAGCTGGGCGAGATGGTGCCGGGCCGCAGCGTGGTTTGCTATTTGTCCACCGCACCCGAATTCTTCACCCCGATCTGCGAAAACCTGGCGGCCGTCGGCCTGAACCATCCCAATGTGCGCGTCGTGCTGGAAAAGCCGCTGGGGCACGATCTGGCATCCTCCAACGAGATCAACGACGCCGTCGCCAAGTTCTTCGACGAACATCAGCTCTATCGCATCGACCACTACCTGGGCAAGGAATCGGTGCAGAACCTGATGGCGATCCGCTTCGGCAACGCGCTGTTCGAACCGCTGTGGCGCCGCGAGTGGGTGCACAACGTACAGATTACCATTTCCGAGGAACTGGGTGTCGAAGGCCGCGGCGGATTCTACGACCACACCGGCGCGCTGCGCGACATGGTGCAGAACCATCTGTTGCAACTGCTGTGCATTGTCGCCATGGAACCGCCGGCAAGCCTCGAAGGCAACGCCATCCGCGATGAAAAACTGAAGGTATTGAAGGCCCTGCGTTCGTTCGATGTCCAAGACGTGGCCACCAAGACCGTGCGCGGCCAATACAAGGCCGGCGCCATCAGCGGCGGCGGCGTGCCCGGGTATCTGGAAGAAGCCGGCATCCCGCCGACGTCGACCACCGAAACCTTCGTGTCGCTGAAGGCCGAAATCGACAACTGGCGCTGGGCTGGCGTGCCGTTCTTCCTGCGTACCGGCAAGCGCATGCCGGAGCGTCTGGCGGAAATCGTCATCAACTTCCGCGACGTGCCGTGTCCCCTGTTCCCGAGCCCGGTCGGCCAAACGGCCAACCGCTTGGTGATCCGCCTGCAGCCGGACGAAAGCATCCGCCTGTATTTCCTGGCCAAAGAGCCGGGCGATACGATGAATCTGCAGCCGGCCTATCTGAATCTGGATTTCAACGCCATGTTCAAGGTCCGCCGCGCCGATGCCTACGAACGCCTGTTGCTGGACGTGATCCGCGGCCGCCTGGGCCTGTTCATGCGCAGCGACGAACTGGTTGCCGCTTGGCGCTGGGTCGAGCCGATCATGCACGCCTGGGAGCATTCGACCACGCCGCCGAAGCAATATACGGCCGGCACCTGGGGCCCCGCGGCCTCCTCGGCGCTGCTGTCGCGCGACGGCATCGCCTGGCATGAAGAGAGTTGATCTAGTCGTACGAGAGAGTGTTTGAGTTGGGGAAAGCGTTAACGGCGTCCGGTCAGTCTCTGGCGGACGCCGCTTTTTCAAATACGCAGACGGAGTAAAGATATGCAGTGGTTGCCATTTGATTCACCCGGGGCGCAGGCCGATGCGCTGGCGGCGGCGGTGGCCGCCGATTTGAAGCAGGCGGTCGAACAAAATGGGCGAGCGGTGCTGGCAGTGTCCGGCGGCCGGTCGCCCATTCCGTTTTTTGAACGTCTGGCGCAGGCCGACCTGCCTTGGCGCCAAGTGACCATCACGCTGGTGGATGAGCGCATGGTGCCGGCCGATCACGCCGACAGCAACGCTCGCCTGGTGCGTGAGCATTTGCTGCGGGGCAATGCGGCCGAGGCGACCTTCGTACCGCTCGCCACCCACCCCGAGGACGAGGCGCGCTCGATCAGCGAGGCATGCCGCGCTTTCGTCTGGCCGACGGTGGCGGTGCTCGGCATGGGCGACGACGGCCACACCGCTTCGTTGTTCCCGGAGGCCGCAGAACTCGACGCGGGACTTGATTTAGGCCAACAACAGGCGATCATTGGCGTGACGCCGCCAGTGGCACCCCATCGGCGCCTGAGCATGACGCGTACGGCGCTGTTAAAATGCGACAAGTTGTATCTGTCGATACAAGGGAACGGCAAGCGCGAAGTTTTCGAACGCGCGCGCGAGAAGGAAGATCGCCGCTGGCCGATCAGCTATTTCTTGCAACAGAAAGAGACACCGCTTGATGTCTACTGGGCAGCATAGCCTTTTCCCACGTCTTCTCGCCGACGTGGGCGGTACCAACGCGCGTTTTGCGCTGGAAACCGCCCCCGGCGTGATCGAAGAAGTGGATGTTCGCGCCAGCGCGCACTTCCCGTCGCTGTTGGACGCGGCGCGCGACTACTTGCGGCAGACCGGTGCCAAGCAAGTGTCGCATGCCGCTATCGGCATCGCCACGGCGGTGACCGGCGACACGGTGCGCATGACCAACCACAGCTGGACTTTCTCCATCGAAGCGCTCAAGCGCGATTTGGGGTTGGTTTCGCTGATCGTGCTCAACGATTTCACGGCGCTGGCCTGGTCGTTGCCGCACCTGCCTGGC
The DNA here is from genome assembly GCF_019232825.1 of Paludibacterium sp. Taxonomy (GTDB): domain Bacteria; phylum Pseudomonadota; class Gammaproteobacteria; order Burkholderiales; family Chromobacteriaceae; genus Paludibacterium. The sequence continues at coordinate 52,117 of NZ_JAFAND010000139.1, forward strand.
GCCGAGTTGGCCCAGGTCGGCGGCGGCACGCCGGTGGCGGGTTGCCCGATGGCGCTGATCGGCCCGGGGACGGGCCTTGGCGTGTCGGGGCTGGTGTTCGGGCCGCAGGGACCGATTCCGCTTTCGGGGGAGGGCGGACATATCGGTTTTGCGCCGGAGGACGATGAGGAGGTGGCGCTGTGGCGTTTTGCCCGCGCCCGCTTCGGCCATGTGTCGACGGAACGGTTCCTGTCCGGGCCGGGACTCGCGCTGATTCATGAGGCGCGGCTGGCCATACAGGGGCTCGCGCCGGACGGTTTGTCCGCCGCGGATATCACGCGGCAGGCACTGGGCGGGCAATCGCCCGAGTGCATGGCAAGCCTCGACCGCTTCTGCGCGCTGCTCGGCAGCGCGGCGGGAGCGTTGGCCCTGACGCTCGGCGCGCGTGGCGGCGTGTTCATCGGCGGCGGCATCGTGCCGCGGCTGGGGGACGTGTTCGCCCGCTCGCCGTTCAGGCATCGTTTCGAACAAGCGGGTCGGTTGTCGGGCTATTTGGCCGCCATGCCGACCTATGTGATCCATAGTCAATATCCTGGCCTGATCGGCGCTCAAGCCGCGCTGGCCACCCATTTACGGGAATCCCATCATGCTTGAGCGAATTCGCGCTCAGCTGCCGGATCTGTCTGCAGCCGAAAGAAAAGTCGCCGAGCTGGCGCTGGCCCAACCCTATACCGTCATGCAAGCCGCCGTGGCTGACATCGCCGCCAATGCCGGCGTCAGTCAGCCGACGGTGATCCGCTTCTGCCGGTCGATGGGTTGCGCCGGTTTGCCGGATTTCAAGCTGAAACTGGCGGGCAGCCTGGTCACCGGCGTGCCCTATGTGCATTCGAGCGTGCGCCCCGAGGATCCAACCTCCGAAGTCGCCGCCAAGGTGTTCGACAATACGGTCACGGCACTGATCAAGTGCCGCAACGAGGTCAACCCCGCGGCGGTGGAACAGGCGGTCGACCTGCTGTCGCACGCTCGGCGCATCGAGTTTTACGGCTTGGGCAACTCCGGCATCATCGCCGCCGACGCGCAGCACAAGTTCTTCCGCTTCGGCATTCCGACCGTGGCCTACGCCGACAGCCACATCCAGACCATGGCGGCTTCAGTGCTGTCCGCGGGGGATGTGATGGTGGCGATCTCCAACTCGGGGCGCACGGTCGAACTGTTGGGCGCGGTGGAAGTCGCGCTGAACGCCGGCGCCAGCGTGGTGGCCATTACATCGAGCCTGTCGCCCTTGGCGCGCATGGCGACGGTGACGTTGGCCGCGGATACCCGTGAAGATACCGAAACCTTCAGCCCGATGATCTCCCGGATCGTGCATCTGGTGCTGATCGACGTTCTCGCCGTCGGCGTGGCCCTGCGGCAGGGTCCGGCGTTGATCGCGCAGCTGGAGAAATCCAAACAGAGCCTGCGCGGCAAGCGATTGCGCGTGCAGGAACAAGAGGAAAAATAACGATGAGTGCCCTTACCCAATTGCCTGCCTGGCAGGCACTGGAACAGCATTATTCGCTGTCGCGCCTGAAGCATATGCGCGACCTGTTCGCCACGGACCCCGACCGTGCCGAGCGTTTCTCTCTGGAAGTCGGCGATCTGTTTCTCGACTATTCCAAAAACCGCATCTCCGAAGAAACCCTGCAATTGCTGATGGACTTGGCGCGCCAAGTCGGTTTGCCCGCACGCATCAAGGCGATGTTCAAGGGCGAAAAGATCAATACCACCGAGCACCGCTCGGTGCTGCACGTGGCGCTGCGCAACCGCACCAATTCGCCGATCCTGGTCGACGGCGCCGACGTGATGCCGCAGATCAACAACGTGCTCGAACGCATGGGGCGTTTCGCCCATGCCGTGCGCTCGGGCGAATGGCTCGGCTACACCAACCAGCCGATCACCGACATCGTCAATATCGGCATCGGCGGCTCCGATCTCGGGTCGTTGATGGTGTGCAGCGCGCTCAAGCCCTACGGTCATCCGCGCATGAACATGCACTTCGTCTCCAACGTCGATGGAGCGCAGCTGAAGGAAACGCTGAAGAAGGTCCATTCCGAGACCACGTTGTTCGTCATCGAGTCGAAAACCTTCACCACGCAGGAAACGCTGACCAACGCGCTGACCGCGCGCGAGTGGTTTGTCGCGCGCGCGCGCGACGAGTCGGCGGTCGCCAAACACTTCGTGGCGGTGTCGACCAACATGAAGGCCGTGGCGGACTTCGGCATCGATCCGGCCAACATGTTCGAATTCTGGGACTGGGTGGGCGGGCGCTACAGCCTGTGGTCGGCGATCGGCTTGCCGATCATGCTGTATCTGGGCGAAGAGAATTTCGCCGAGCTGCTCAACGGCGCGCACATCATGGACCAGCATTTCCGCAACGCGCCGCTGGAAGCCAACATGCCGGTGCTGCTGGCCATGATCGGCATCTGGTACATCAATTTCTACGGCGGCGGCAGCCATGTGATCGCGCCGTACGACCAGTACCTGCATCGTTTCCCGGCGTTCATCCAGCAGTTGGACATGGAATCCAACGGCAAGCAGGTGATGCTTGACGGCGCGCCGGTGGATTTCGAGACCGCGCCGATCATCTGGGGCGAGACCGGCATCAACGGCCAGCATGCGTTTTTCCAACTGCTGCATCAAGGCACGCACATCTCGCCGATCGATCTGATCGCCTCGCTGGAGCGCCGTGCCTCGCTGCCCGGGCACCATGAGATTTTGCTGGCCAACGTGTTTGCCCAGGCCGAAGCGTTCATGCGCGGCAAGACGGCCGAAGAGGCGCGTAACGAACTGACGGCGCAAGGGCTGACCGGCGACGCGCTGGAATGCTTGGTGCCGCATAAGGTGTTTGGCGGCAACCGGCCGACCAATACCCTGTTGATGTCGCGCCTTGACCCGCGCAATCTCGGTCTGCTGATTGCGCTCTATGAGCACAAGATCTTTGTGCAGGGCACGATTTGGAACATCAACAGCTTCGATCAATGGGGCGTGGAACTGGGCAAGCAGCTGGCCAAGACCATTCATGCCGAGCTGTCCGGCAAGAAGGTCAAGGCCACGCACGACAGCTCCACCGCGCGACTGATCGAGCGCTATCGCCAATACAACCAGAACTGATCCTTGTTGTGTCACGGCAAGGCCCCGGCGGCAATCGCGCCGGGGCCTTGTCATGTCCGCGCTCAGCGCGGGCAACGCGTGCCCTCGGGGCAAGGGCGCGAGGCGGCGGGGTGGCGATCGCCAAGCCCATACAAATCCATAATCTGCTTGCGCAGATCCCACCGCGAGACGAAGCGTTTACTCCGTCCGGCGTACTGAATCCATTTCGCCATCTGTTCGCGCTGACGTTGGATCATGTGCTGGACGCGCGCGTCGTGGGGCTGACGACGGGCGAAATCAGTCAATACCGTCTCCGCCTGGGCGTAGCCTTGCGCCAGGGTGAAATAGCGCAGGTTGCTCTCCAAGAGCGCGAGCAACGAACTGTCTGGCGCGGCCTGACGCAGCATGGCCATCTCGGCCAGCGCGCGTTCGGATTGGCGCTGGCTGGCAAGCGCCGTTTTGAGCACATCGGCAATCAGCGGCAAGGCCGGCGACGTGTCGCCCGAAGCCAGCCGTTCCTGTGCCCAGCGTGCGCCGTCTTCCAAGCGATTGCCGGCGATCAGCGCTGTCAGATAGTGGCCGAAAGCGGAGAGGATGGCCGGCTGTTGACCGGTCGGCAAAGCGTGGGTCAGCTCGCTTTGCCATAGCGCCAGATCCGCGGGCGTGTCGTCCACGACGCGCTGGTAGCGCCAGCGTGCCAGGCGATCGATGCCGTCCCGGTCGAAGCGCGCGCCCATGGCGCTCGCCAGCTCGTTCGCCGCGCAGCGTTTGTGCTCGGCTTCGCCGTCGAAACCATAAGGCCAGATCAGCAGATAGAGGATCAGCAGATTTTCCGCGAGATCGCTCTGCGCTTCCTCGGCCAGCAGGCGCGTGGCTAAACCGCGGGTGAGCGCAAGGCCTTCCATGTGCGTTTGGTTGCCGCGCTCAGCGCCCAGCACCCAGGGCGTTGCCTGGCGTCGAGACAGGCCCTCTAGAAATCGTCCCACCCTTGAGCGCTCTTCCAACTGATCCGCCAGCGCGAAGTAGCGCAGGTAAACACGCGAAAACGCGGTTTCCTGTCCCGCCAGCGCGGTGAGCAGGGTTTCGAACACGGGCAGCGCTTGTTGCGGCTGTTCGGATTGCGCCAGGTTGATGGCGCGCTGGTAGCCGTATAGCCAGCCGACGTGCTCCTCGGCGATGTGCCGGTCGTGTTCGGTGAAGCTGCCGTTCATCGTTGCAAGCGGCCTGAACGAGGACGCCTGCGCGGCGCAGAGGGTGAAGCCGAAGGTGATCAGGAGAACAGGTCGTTGCCAAAACATATCGGGTACTCCATACGCATCATCGAAGCGGATCGGGCAAATATGGTCGCATGACGTTCAATCCGTGCCGGCATAGATTTTTGCCGGCCGCGAGATTGGCCTTGAGCTTGCTTGGCGCTCGTAAGCGGCCACTATGGCGGTACGTGGCAAGGCCGGCCCTGCCGGCCGACCGGGCGGCGATTGCCGGGACAGCTGCCAGAAAGGGCGGGTGGCTTCTTTCATATCTGTGAGCCGGCATGCGTCTCCCCTTTCTGCCCGTTTCCCGACAATTTCCATCTCGTTTCATCCTAATGGCCGGTGACATTTAGCCTTGTTGGCTCATTACGCCATTCGATGTATTCATTTGGGGTAATTTTGATGTCGAGGTAATTGGGATGGGAATGTCGCACGCAGAGAGGCGGGTCCGCCGCTGGCTGGCTTGGGTGTGTATCGGTCTGCAGCACGGATTATCGCAGGCCGAGCCGACGGCCAAGCCCGGCAGCGACGGTCGATTCTTCTTGCAGGACAACAAAATGCACCTGCGCAACGAGCTCGACGCGTTGCGGTTGCGCCTGTTGCACCGCGGGGGCGATATCCGTCGAGAGGACGACGACGTCGGCGCGGCATCGAATACGTGTCTGCCGGTCCATGCCCTGCGCTTGTCCGGCGTGACGCTCTTGGACGCGCGCGCGCTGGCGCCTTTGCGCGAACGTCATGCCGATTGCCTCGACGGCACGCGCTTGCGCCGCATTCTGCAGCGGCTGACCCGCTTGTACGTGCAACGCGGCTATATCGCCGCGCGCGTGTTGCCGGAAATCACCCCTGATGGCGTCATGGTGCTGCGCGTGTTGGAAGGACAGGTGGAGCGGATCGAGGGCGAGGCGCGGGCGGTGCGCTGGTTGTTTCCCGATATGGAAGGCAAGCCGCTCAATATCCGCGATCTGGAACAAGGCCTCGATCAGGCCAACCGGTTGCAGTCGTCGTCGATGCGCGCCGAGGTATTGCCCGGCGATCAGCCGGGCGGCTCGACGGTTCGTTTGTTGACCGAGCCGGCCGCGCTATGGCATGGCAGCGCCACGCTCGACAACTGGGGCTACGATGCCACCGGGCGGCGCGTGGCGGGGCTCGCCGTGTCGCGCGACAATCTCAGCGGCCGCTATGACTATCTCAGCGCGGCGGCCGAGCATAGCGTGGACGAGGCGCGCTTCAGCCGGCGCCATTCCTTGTTTTATTCCCTGCCGGACGGCTACTGGAGCTATAGCCTGTTCGCGGGTCAATCCGAATACCTCAATACCCTGCGATTGCCATACCACACCGTCGACCTGCGCGGCAGCTCGGGACAGGCCGGTGTGCGCGTTGACCGGGTTCTGGCACGCGATCAGCGCAGCATTTGGAGCTGGCACGGCCAGGTGGCACACAAGCGGGTGGAAAACTATTTTCTCGGCAGTTTGCAGACGCTCAGCAGCCCGACATTGACCGTGGCCACGCTCGGCGTGGACCTGATGACCTTGTTGCCGGCGGGCTCGTTCTCGCTCGAGATCGCGCTGGAGCGGGGCAGGCCCTGGCTCGGCGCGGCCTGCGCACCGGAGGGGATGCCCCAGTCGTGTTTCAGTAAATGGCAAATCGGTGCCGCGCTGCGCCATGCCTTGCCCGCGAGCGGCTGGCAGATGGAAAACCGACTGACGGCGCAGACGAGCCCGCAGTCTCTACCCGCCGTCGAGCAGTTGGAGCTGGCGGACAGCAGCGTGGTGCGGGGCTTTCGCCATAACTCGCTGGCCAGCGAAAGCGGCTGGGGACTGAGAAACACGCTGCAATACGCCAAACGCGCCGGCGCTTGGCTGTGGCAGCCACGCCTGGCACTGGATGTCGGCGGCGTGTGGCAACCGTCTATCGAGGGGGGGTATCAAGCGCTGGCGGGGTGGGGCGCCGGCCTGACGGCCCGCCGCAGCGCCATGACGCTCGATGCCGAATACAACCGCCCGCTGCTGCAGCCGGATCAATTTGCCGGCGAATCGCATCAGCTGTTGATGCGGTTCGCCTGGCAGTTTTAAGGTCCTCGCGGCCTGACAACGACACGCGCGCAAAGCGCGGAAAACCGCAACTTCACTCAACAAAGAGGTCACAGATGAAAGTACGTTTTCCCTTGTCGTGCCGAGGCCGGGTTGCCGCGGTGCTGACGCTATCGTTGATTTACTCCCCCAGGCTATGGGCCGGCGGCATCGTGCCGGCGCCCGGCTCCAATGTCGAAGTCCGGCAGGCGGCGGGTGGCGCCGACGTGGTTCAGATCGTCGGCGCCAATGCGCAAGGCCTGTCGCATAACCGCTATAACGCGCACGACGTCTCCGCGGCGGGCGCGGTCTACAACAACGGGGTGGCGGCCGGCGCATCGCTGTTGGCGGGGCAGATGCAGAGCAATCAAAAGTTGGGCGGACGGGCCGCGACGGTGATTCTCAACGAAGTCGTCAGCCGCAATCCATCGCTGTTGTTGGGGCGGATGGAGGTTTTCGGCCAAGCGGCCGATCTGGTGCTGGCCAACCCCAACGGCATCACTTGCAACGGTTGCGGCTTCGTCAACACCCGGCGCGCCGCCTTGCTGGTCGGCACGCCGCAATGGCAGGACGGCCAATTGCACGGCCTGGCAAGCGCCGGGACGCAAAGCCTGACCATCGGGCCAGGCGGCGCCACGGCGAACCAGGCGCTCGATTTGATCGCGCCGCGCATCGATGCCCAAGGGGCGTTGGTGGCCACGAGCGGTATCCATGCCGTCGCCGGCCAGGCGCAGATGGCTTACGACACGCGCGAGGTGACATCGTCGCGCGCGTCCCCGGCCGAACGGTTGGACAGCGCGTTTCTCGGCGGCATGCAGGCAGGGCGGATCAGTATCGTCAGCACGGATGACGGCGCCGGCGTCAATCTGGCCGGCGCGATCGAGAGCGCCGGCAGGATCAAAGTGGACGCACAGGGCCCGCTCAATTTGGCCGATGTCCGCATCAAAGGCGAGCGCGTCGGGCTCGCCGCCAAGTCGATCGAGGCCAAGCCGCTCGTGCGCCTCGAAGAGAAAGAACAGCGGCAGCATGACGAGAGCTGGTTTATATGGAAAACCGGCGAGACCAAGGTCACCGAGCGCGAGCGGAAGACGCATTTCGGGCAGGCACGGATCGAGGGAGAGTCGGTCAGCCTGCGGGCAACGGACGCGCTCAGTCTCAATGCCGCCGAAGTGCATGGCGGCGATATCCGGCTACAGGCCGGGGAGATCGCGCTCAGCGGCAGCGAAACGCTCGATGGGCATAGCACCGAGCGCGCGGCATGGCTGAATTCGTGGCAGCGCAACCAATATACCGAAACCAGCCATTACGGCCAGCGCGGCGTTGTCTTGGACGCCAAGGGCGACTTGGTGCTCAATGCCCAGGGCAGCATCAAGGCCCAAGGGGCGGCCTTGTCCGCCGCCAATGACATGCGAGTGACCGCGGGCCGGGATATCGTCTTGTCGGGCCTGGAGGAAAAAACGGTGGTGATCGATCGCGGCGATCGCTACCTGGAGGGGCCGTCGCTGTCGAGCGGGCAATGGAACCACCGCAGCGAAAAGCAGACGCTGAAGCAGAGTGCGCTCCAAAGCGGTGGCAATCTGCTGCTGCGCGCCGCCGGCGCCGTGGCGTTGAATGCCGCCAAGGTGCAAACCGGCGCCGACGCGGTGCTCAAGAGCGAGGGCCGGATCGACATCGGCACGCAGGTCGTGAACCAATCGCTGGCCGATGCCGCGCATTCGACCCACTGGGGCGGTATCGGCGGCAGCAATCGCGCCGACGATCGCAATTCGGCCGCGTTGAATGTGCCTTCGGCGGTGCGCGCCAAGGGCGCGCTGCGCGTCGAAGGCGGGTTGGGCATTCATCTGGTCGGCAGCACCGTCCGGGGCGAGGGCGGCGCGCGCGCCGTTGCCGGTCAGGGCAATGTACAGATCGATCATGCGACGGATCTGACGCAATCGTTGATCGATGAGCGCCATGGCGGCGCGTTCGATATCCAAACCGGACGCCACTACGGCAAGGAACTGACGCCGGTGACGCAGGGGGCGCAATTGACGTCCGATACCAACCTGACGGTAGCGAGCGCCGCCGACGTCGCGGTAACCGGCAGCCATGTCGAGGCGGGCGGCGCGTTGACGGTCCAGGCGGGCGGTGATGTGCGCGTGAGCGCTGCGGCCGCCGAACGGCAGCAACAGCGGCAAGATGCCCAAATGGCGTGGCAAGCCTCGGCGGGTCCCGATGCGCGTTATCCTGGCGCTTACCGGGCCGGCGTCGGTATCACGCAGACCGAGACGCGGCAGACCCAGACCGGTATCAGCCAGACCGGCGCGGTGCTGGCCGGCGGCAGCGTGCGCGTGGAGGCCAAGGGCGATATCGGCGTACACGGCGGCGAGGTGGCGGCGCGGCAGGGCGATGCCACGCTCAATGGCCGTAACCTGACACTGGATGCCGCATACGACACCCAGCGCGACGAGCAGGCGCAAGGCCGCGCCGGCAGCGGGATTTTTGTCGCGGCCAGCTGGGAGCAGTTGCGCGCGGGTCTCTCCCAAGACTTCTCCAGCACTCGCAGCACCACCGAGGCGCGTACGCCGCGCGTCAGTCAGGTGAGCGCCAGCGGCGACCTGAATGTGCAGGCCCCGGCGGGCACGCTGAAGACGGAAGGCGCGCGCCTTAACGCCGGTGGCCAGTTGACGGTGGCGGCGGGTGCCATCGACAACCGTGCCGCCATGGGATCGAACAGCAGCACGAGCCAATCCGGCGGCGGCAGCGGCGACTTGGCCGGCGTGGTGGCGTTCGGCGGGCTGCTCAAGCCGGTTCAGGCGGTGGTGGACAAAGCCGCCAACGGTCAGTTGGCCGATGCGGCGCGAGACGCGAAGAAGATCAAGGACAAAGTGCAGGACGGCGCCGAGAAGGTCAAGCAGGGCGGCTGGGCCGCCGTGCGCGATATCGTGTCGAAGCTCTCCACGCCAAGCGCCGGGGGCGTGATCGACATCGTTGGCCAACGGCAGCGCGCGTCGGAATCCAGCCAGACGGCCAGCGGCAGCCGCTTCGAGGGGGCCGGCGTGAGCGTGAAGAGCGCCGGCGCCGTGCAGGATCAGGCGACACGGTACCAAGCCTCGCATGGCGCGGTCGATCTGACGGCAAGCGAGCATCGCTTCGATACGGTGGAGACCCGCGCCGAACAGCGTGCCGACGGCGGTAACGGCGGCGGGCTGATCCAGGCGACCACGCTGACCGGCAAGGACCTGCGGTTGAAGGCATCAGGCAGCGGCGGGGAGAACTGGCGGCAGCAGAGCGACACGCAGGCGGCGGGTGGCGAGATCCGTGCTACGGACGGGGTGCGTATTGCCGTCGAGCACGACGCCAACTATCGCGGTGCGACGATCGACGCCGGCCAGGGGCGTATCGCGGTGACTGTCGGCGGCGCATTGCAGGTACAAGCGGCGGAAGGCACGCGCGTCGCCTCGAGCGGCCGCAACAGCGGCTCGCTGGATATCAGCGTGCGCTCCGTGCCCAATGCCGACGTGGCCACCAGCAAGACGCCGGGCGTTATTGACGCGGGCGGCGGCCAGGGTAAGGCCGTTTTCGACGTGGCGCGGCAACAGGAGGAGAGTCTGATGCCCATGCCTGCGCGGCTGTCGGCGCAGGCCGGGGTATCGTTGCATGCCGGCGGCGACATGGCGCTCGCGGGCGCGCAGATCGGCGCCGCCGAGGGGGGTGAGCGCGCGGCGGAGGTGACGCTCAACGCCGGCGGGAAGATCGACCTGGCGGCGGCGCGGCGGAAGTATCGCCAGGAGGGCTGGGATCTTGGCGGCAGCGGCAACGGCGAGGTGTATACCGGGGCGCGGCCATCCGGCGGCCAGGTGGAGGTCCGTGGGCACGAGCGCGCCGAGTCGCGCGACGGCTGGCTGCCTAGCACCGTGGATGCACGGCGCGTGGCGCTCGAGAGCGCGGGGGACCTGCGCCTGACCGGCGCGCGCGTCAGCGGCGAGCAGGTGGCGGCGCAGGTCGGCAATGATCTGCGCGTGACGAGCCTCAAAGACGACAACCGCTCGCGGCAAGGCACGCTCGAGGCTACCGTCGCCTCGCCGAACCTGGGTCAGATCCTCAGTGGTGCTGAAACCGCGCGCCTGAAAACGCAGTTCGAAAGCGACGCGCTGGACGCGGTGACGCAGCAAAGCGGCTTGTATGGCAGCCAGAAGCTGGAAGCGCGCGTTGGCGGTCAAACCGTGCTGGAAGGCGGCCAGTTGCAGAGCGGTCAGGGACCGGTGGCCACCGGGGGCCCGATCGTGGCGCACACGGTGCCGGGCCAGGCCGATTCGGTGCGCTATGGCGCGGCGTTCAACGGCACGTTGTCGTCGCTGGCCAACGGTGTGGTGCGCGATGTGCTGGGCGGGAAGGCGCCGCTGGGGTGGTCGCAGGAAAGGCATCATCAAGACCGGCCGTCGCAGCCGTCGCAGTAAGCGGTCCTGCAAAACGTAACGCCCCCTGCGGCTGCAGGGGGCGTTACTGATTGTGGCACGGTTCGACTCAGCGGTAGCCTGCGTTCATCACGAACGGATTGCTGCGCTTTTCCTCGCCGAGCGTCGTAAACGGCCCGTGGCCGGTGATGACCGTAGTGTCGTCCGGCAGAATGAACAGCTTGCTGTGGATGGCGTCGAGCAACGCGCGGTGGTCGCCGCGCGGGAAGTCGGTGCGGCCGATCGAGCCTTGAAACAGCACGTCGCCGGCAACCAGCAGGCCGGCCTCGCTGCTGTAGAACACCACATGACCCGGCGTATGGCCAGGGCAGTGGATGACGCGCAGCGTTTGTTTGCCGATGCTGACGGTGTCGCCATCATTGAGCCAGCGCTGCGGGGTCAGCGCGGCGCTATGCGGGAAGCCGAACGCTTGTCCCTGTTGCGGCAATTGGTCGAGCCAGAAGGCGTCTTCCGCTTGCGGTCCCTCGATGTCCACACCCAGCTGACTCGCCAGCGCCGCGGCGCTACCGGCGTGGTCGATGTGTCCATGGGTCAAGAGCAGCTTTTCGACTGTGAGGCCGTTGGCGTGGACGAAGGCAAGAATACGGTCCAGGTCGCCCCCGGCGTCGACGACGGCGGCGCGTTGCGTCTCGTCGCACCACAAGATCGAGCAATTCTGGGCGAACGGCGTGACCGGAATGACGTGATAGTGGAGTGCCATGATGCGGGAAGACCGGGGTAGTGATTGAAAGTTTATTGTTGCATAGCGAAATGCACAGGCCTAGTCGCTGACAGTTTCATGTCGCATACAGAACGTTCTTTTTTCGACGGCGCTAAGCTGCTTGAACGCATATTCTGCCTGAAGCGCCTGCGACCGGTCGGCAAACTCGACCGTCAACAGCAGTTTTTCCGGCGGGTGGCTCTTGGTGTAGCGTGCGCCGCGGCCGGCGCTATGTGCGGCATAGCGCCGGGCCACGTCGGTGCTGATGCCGGTATACAGGCTGCCGCCGCGGCAAGCGATGACGTACATATACCAAGGCCGTCTGGCCGTTTGATCAGAGGCCACCGTAGGAGTGCAGGCCGGACAGGAACATGTTGACGCCGAGGAAGGCGAACGACGTGACGAAGATGCCGATCACCGCCCACCACGCCAACGGCTTGCCGCGCCATCCCTTGACCAGGCGCACGTGCAGCCAGGCGGCGTAGTTGAGCCAGACGATCAGCGCCCAGGTCTCCTTCGGATCCCACGACCAGTAGCCGCCCCAGGCGTCGGCGGCCCACATCGCGCCGAGGATGGTGGCGATGGTGAAGAACAGAAAACCGACGGTGATGGCCCGGTACATGATTTCGTCCAGCACCTCGGCCTTCGGCAGCCGCTCGGCGAGCCAGCCCTTCATCACCACCAGCTCGGCCACGCCGAGCATGGCCGCCAGTGAAAATGCGCCATAGCCGATGAAGTTGGCCGGCACGTGAATCTTCATCCACCACGATTGCAGCGCCGGGATCAGCGGTTGAATTTCATGCGCCTGGCGGTCGAAGGTGTACCAGATGATGAAGCCGACTGCGGCGCTGATCACCAGCAGCACGAAAGCGCCCAGCTGGCGTACCTTGTAGCCCGCTTCGTAATACAGGTACATCAGCGCGGTGATCAGGCAAAACAGAATGAACACTTCATACAGGTTGGAGACTGGAATGTGGCCGATGTCGCGCCCGATCAGATAGCTTTCGTACCAGCGGGTGAACAGGCCGGCAAAGCCCATCGTCGCCGCCGACCAGGTCAGACCGCTGCCTAGCGCCACACCGGTCACCGAGCGTGCCAGAAGCCCATACCAGTAACAGCCGGTGGCGATGAAAAACAGCACGCACATCCACATGATCGACGACTGACTGGACAGCAGGTACTTGAGCCAGAACGCGCTTTGACCACGCGCGAGATCGCCGTGATACAAGCCGATGGCGGCGAGCGACACGGCCATGGTCAGCGGGAAAAAACGGCGCCAAGCCGGCCAGAACCAGCCGAAGGCGATCAGGCCAACCGTGGCGCCGGCCAGAATGCCATGCTCGTAGACGTCCATGTATTGGCCGAAGCGGCTAAACACGACGGCGCCCGCGGCCACGATGAACGCGGCGTAGAGCCAGGCGCCCACGCTCAGGCGTTGGAACGGGCTGCGGGTTTCACGCGTTTGGGCGATGTCCATCTTCACCTCGTGCAAGCTGTTGAAGGGCGTCCTGGTGACGCGAAAAATCACGGTCGAGATCCGGATTGGGACGGTTGGCGCTCATCGCCAGGCGCATGCTGCCCGGTTTGATCAACAGCCACAGCCGTCTTTCCTGAATGTAGAACATCAGCAGAATACCGGCGACCAGAAGCAGTGACCCGAGATAGACCAGATTCTTGCCCGGCGAGCGGGTGAGCTGCAGGCCCGACGCCTGCACCTGGGTAAACCCGGTCAGCTGCAGGAATACCGGCGCGCCGTAATCCTTGAGCGCGCTCGCGGCAACCAGGCTGTCCAGCAGGAAGCGGTAATGCGCGCCGTCCTGCTTCATTGCCGGCAGGCCGGCATGACGGTCGGCGACGTTCATGACGTCGATGATCGCGCCTTGCAGGATCTTGATGTAGGTTTGAGCCACATCGGCCCGTTTGTCGGCCGGCACATGCTGTTCGAGGAAGGTCTGCAGACCGTCGAAACCGCCTTCGGCGAAGCGCGCCAATATCCATTTCACGCTAGTTTCGAATTCCTGCCGCATCGCGGGGCTGATGGCGTTGCCCTGCATCGCTTTGGCGCCGCTTTGCGCGGCGATCTCGTCATAGAGCGCCGGGTTGGCCAGCGCGGCGCGCAAGCGCATGAAGCGGTCGATCGACAAATCATCGTCCAGAGGGATGCGCAGGTAATCGTAGGGTTGCGAGACTTCGCGGCGCACGGCGGCGATCAGGTAATTGGCTCCGTCTTGCTGAATGGGCGACATGTAGGTCAGGTACTCGCGCGCCTGGCCGGTGTTGTCGCGAATCTTGTATTCGATCGACGGACCGACGTTTTTGAGCTGCCGTGCCCGGGTCACCTCACGCGCATCCTTCATCCGATCGCGTAGACTGCCGCCATTGGCGTTATTGCCACTCATGTCCTCGACGTTGAAGACGCGCAGATCGCCCAGTTCGAGACGGAAATCGCGGCCGTTGGCGACGAGCGGCTGGTTGGCTTTGGATATGCCGTCGATGTCCACCGGCGCCGCTTGCGGATGGTCGAGGTTCCAGGCTTTGAATTTCAGCGGCGAGCCGCCGTCGCCGAAGCTCGCTTGATAGATGGCGATGCCGTCGACGACGAGCGGGTGATTGACCTCGACGCGCGCCTGGGTCACCTTGCCGCTGGCCTTGTCGGTGACTTCGATGTCGCTGGCGAAGAGCTTCGGCATGCCGTTGCTGTAGTAGTCGACATTGAAGCGGCGCAAGGTGACGATGAACGGCAGTTCCTGCACCAGATAGCCCGGGCCGTTGTTGATGAACACCACGTCGGCGCTTTTGTTCTCGGAAATGGTCACGTCGCCGCGGAAGGACAGGTTGCCGGCCGACAAGCGGCTGATGGCCGGAATCTGCGACTGCGGCAGGTCTTGTGTTTCGGGAGCGACCTGTCCCAACCATTCGGCCGCCTTGAGCGGCAAATTGCCGTCGATCAGTCCGCCAATGCAGATCACGAGCATGGCGCCATGGGCAAAGAAGTAGCCCAGGCGGCTCAAACTGCCCTTTTTGGCGGCAATCAAGGTTGAGCCGTCGTCACGCGCCGTGGTCTTGAGGCGGAAGCCTTGCCGTTGCAGGTAACCGGATACCGCAGCGAGGTCGGCATGCCCCTCGATCAGCGCCGTGTGCTTCATCGCCGCGAGCGAGCGTTCGCTCGCCTTGCTGCGGAAGGTTCGCATGTCGCGTACGAAGCCCGGCGCGTTGCGGATGATGCACAGCGTGGTCGACAACATCAGGAACGCCAAAATGGCGATGAACCAGCCGGCATGATAGACGTCGTAGAGGCCGAGCGTGGCGAAGACTTGGAACCAGTATTGGCCGAACTCGAAGGCATAGTTCGGATAGGGCTCGTTCTGCTTGAGCACGGTGCCGATGACCGAGGCGATGGCCAGAATGGTCAAAAGGCCGATGGCGAAGCGCATCGAACTGAGCAGTTCGTGCAGCGCGCGGAGCGTGGCGGGGAATCTGCGGTCTGTCTTCATAGGGTGCAACCGGCACCGCCCGGCGTGCGGGCGATGCCAGATTCGATTATCGGGTCCGGCCAAATATGCGTATTATGTCGGACACGAGGCGAGATAATGTGGAAAATCAGCGCAATCCGGAAATATATTCCGTCACGGCCTTCATTTCGGCGTCTGACAAGCGGCTGGCGATATCGCCCATGACCGCATTCTTGCGATCGGTACCGGCCTTGAAGTCGTTGAGCTGTTTCAGCACGTAAGCGGATTGCTGACTGCCCAGCCGCGGGAACTGGTCGGGAATGCCGGCGCCGGTCGGGCCATGGCAAGCCATACAGGCCGGAACATGGGTGACCGGGTTGCCGGCGCGGTAGAGCTGTTTGCCGGCTTCCAGGAGCGTCTTATCGGCCGCTTGCTGTTCCTTCGGCTTTTGCTGGCTGAAATAGGCGGCGACGTTCGACATGTCTTGATCGGACAGGGCGCTCGCCATGCCTAGCATGATCGGGTTCTTGCGTTGGCCGCTTTTGAAGGCTTTGAGCTGACTGACAATGTATGCCGGGTGCTGACCTGCCAGCGTGGGATTGCTTGAGGCAACGCTGTTGCCATCGATCCCGTGGCAGGCGGCGCAGACCTGTTGGACGATTACCTGCCCTTTGGCGGGGTCCCCCTGGGTTTGGGCCGATACGCCACCAGCCAGTGTGGCGGCGGCCAGTGCCAACAGCACCTTATGTCTCATAGTCGCTCCTTGTCGTTGGTTTAATTAACCTATAATCGCGGCAATCTGAACCTGCTATTCTATACCAATTGCATTGACCCTACTACTATGACGATTTTTCAGAACGCGCGTTTTTTCACCACCGTCAACCATATGAAGGACCTGCCGGCCACGCGCGCCGAAGTGGCCTTTGTCGGGCGCTCGAACGCTGGAAAATCGAGCGCGATCAATACGCTCGCCAACCGGACTCGGCTTGCCTATGTCTCCAAGACGCCGGGACGCACGCAACACATTAATTTCTTCGATTTAGGCGATGAGCGCTATCTGGTCGACTTGCCGGGGTATGGCTATGCCGACGTGCCGGAGTCGGTGCGCCGCCACTGGGTCGAGCTGCTGGGACGCTATCTGCAGAAGCGGCAGAGCCTGATCGGCCTGCTGATGATCATGGACGTGCGCCATCCGCTCAAGGAACTCGACCACCATATGCTCGAGTACTTCCGCGAGACCGGCAAACCGGTGCATATCCTGTTGTCCAAGGCCGATAAGCTGAGCCGTCAGGAGCAGCACAAGACGCTGGCGGCGGTAAAGGCCGCACTGCAGGATTATCCGGGCGTGACCGTGCAGCTGTTTTCCAGCCTGAAGAAGCATGGCACCGATGAGGTGGAACAGGTGGTGACGGCGTGGTTCGACGCCTACCTAAGGACCCTCTAAATGGGATGGAACTTTGTTCCGAGGCGCCGGACTAAAAAGACATGGCGCTGTCAGCGCCTCCCGCTTTCCTCCCTGAGCGGGGCCTTTTGCTGATACCTAAAGGCATTTTTTTCCCCGGCAGCCTCGGCTGTCGGGGTTTTGTTTTTGGGCGCTAAAAAATAAAGGCGAAGGACCGGGGTCCTTCGCCTTTGTGGCTGTGTCAGTCTGGGTTGCCGCGATCAGTTCATCACGATGTCTTCCACGTTCAGGGATTCGGCTGCGCTCCGTACTGCGGCATCCGAATCGAACGGGCCGAGGCGAACCATGTAAGTGCCTTTCTGGTTCACGATCCCCAGTTTCGGGTCGTAGCCGGCATCGAGCTTGTCGACCAGCTTCTTCAACAGCGCCTCGGCATTCGAGAGCTGGTCGAAGGATCCTAGCTGCAGATATTTCGGCCCTTCCTCCTGTTTGAGCGACGCATCGACAGGCTTGACCGGCTGCTGCTGGTTCGATGCGGTCTCAACCGTCGGCCAAACGCGCTCGATCAGCACCTTGGCGCTGCCTTGGCCGACGAAGCCGAGCTTATGCGCCGCGGCATACGACAGGTCGAGGATGCGCCCACGGTGGAACGGTCCACGGTCGTTGATGCGAACCACCACGGTCTTACCGTTTTTCAGGTTGGTCACCCGGATGTAACTCGGGATCGGCAAGGTCGGGTGCGCCGCGGTCATGGCGAACATATCGTAACGTTCGCCCGACGTGGTGCGCCGGCCATGGAACTGCTTGCCGTACCAGGACGCCATCCCCCGTACCTTGTAGGGGGTGTTGCTGGTGTCGGGGCGGAAACTCATGCCCATCGCCGAGTACGGCAGGTTAGCCGACCTGATCAACGGCTCGTCTTGCGGAACGGCATTGGGGACCAGATCGAGGTTGACCGGAATGTGGTCTGCCGGACCATCATTCTGGAAATACGCCCCGTTTCTGGCCACCGACTTCTTCATCGGCGAAGCCGAAGATTGACTGGTGGCACTGGCTGTCTTGACGGTGGAGCAGGCCACGAGCACTAGACTGACTAACACAAGCCACAGCCATCGGAATGCAGGCTTCATATACCTCCCTTATGCTGTTGGGCCAACGGTGTGAACTGCTACACGCCTCCGAGAAAATCAATTTGCCGCCACGCCTCATAAACGGTAACGGCCACAGCATTCGATAAATTCATGCTGCGTGACTCGGGTTGCATCGGCAGACGAATCCGCCTCTCGTGCGGGAACCCGGCGAGGACATCGTCAGGTAAACCGCGAGATTCGGGTCCGAACAGGAATACATCCCCGGCTCGGTAAACAATCTGGTCATGGCGCATCGCGCCTTTGGTGGTGGCGGCGAAAATTCGGCGCCCCTGAAGATTCACCAGGCAGCTTTCCCAGTTCTCGTGTACGACTAACCGCGCGTACTCGTGATAATCCAGGCCCGCGCGACGCATCCTTGCGTCGTCGAGCGGGAAGCCCAGCGGTTTGACCAGATGCAGCTCACAGCCGGTATTGGCACATAAACGAATCACATTGCCTGTATTAGGCGGAATTTCCGGCTGGAATAGAACTACTGTGAACATCGTTGGCAGGGTGGATTGTTCCAAAGAATCAAAAAGTTGGTCAAGTCTTTAGATGGAGGGTGCGGCAAAGAGCCCATCCTTCGACCCGTTTTGCCCCCTGTTTTTTCAGTTCCAAGGACAGCGAATCGAGGGTGGCGCCGGTGGTTATCACGTCGTCAACGACGGCAACCGAGAGCCCGTCCAGTCTGGTTTCTACACAAAATGCATGGCGAACATTCCGTCGCCGTTGCCGGGGTCCCAGGCCGGCTTGTGGGGTAGTGTTGCATTTTCGCCAACACAACCCTGGGGAAGATCGGTCAGCGATTATACCAACAAGTGCGCGCGCGAGTTCAATACTCTGATTGAAACCGCGTTCGGCAAGTCGTTCTTTTGACAACGGAACTGCAATGACGACGTCGTATCTTAGCCCGGCATCCACCGCCGCCGTGGCGAGTAAGTCGCCTAGGATGCCCGCCAATTCTAGCTGGCGGCCATATTTAAATGCGTGCACCAGCGCACTGATGGGATAGCAAAAGACATACGGGACGTGTATGGCATCGAACGCCGGCGGGTGGCGTAGGCATCGGCCGCAGAGACCCGGCTCGCGAAGCGGCTGGGCACAGGTGGCGCATGCCGGGCGAGGCAGCACGGGCAAGTCGGCCTGACAAGGGGCGCATAGTCCCTGCCGCGCCGCTCTGCTGCCGCATAGCACGCATGATTGATTAAATATTGAGCTAATGTCAATTAATCTACCTAAAAAATTTGACATATCAACGGGCGGCACGCCACCATTCCCCCCATTCCGATCTCCTCTCTCACCTTAGTGCCGCGGCGCGCGCGTCAACAGCCCGCGCGGCGGCAACGCAAAGAAAGGCCAGACGATGCAACAATCGACTATTCAATTCCAATCCCCGTCCACTCCTCACCCCCAACGCGGCAACTGGCGCGTGGAGGAGGTCGAGGCCCTGTTCGCGTTGCCGCTGATGGAACTCGTGTTCCGCGCGGCGGAAATTCATCGCCAATTTTTCGATCCCAGCCGTGTGCAGTTGTCGACGCTGCTGTCGATTAAAACGGGCGGTTGCGAGGAGGATTGCGGTTATTGCGCGCAGTCGGCGCATCACGACACGCCGGTGGAAGACCAACCGATGATGACGGTGGACGAGGTGGTGGCGGCGGCGCGGACCGCCCGCGACAATGGCGCGACGCGATTCTGCATGGGCGCCGCCTGGCGGGGGCCGAAGGACGCGGATCTGGCCAAGACGCTGGAGATGGTGCGCGAGGTCAAGGCGTTGGGGTTGGAAACCTGCGCAACCTTTGGACTGCTTAAAGACGGTCAGGCCGAGCGGCTCAAGGATGCCGGTCTCGATTACTACAATCATAATTTGGACACTTCGCCGGAGAAGTACGCCGACATCATCCACACACGCGAATATAATGATCGCCTCGACACCCTGGGCAAGGTTCGTACCGCTGGTCTGTCGGTCTGTTGCGGCGGGATCATCGGCATCGATGAAACGCGACGCGACCGCGCGGGTTTGATCGCCCAACTCGCCAACCTTGATCCGCAGCCGGAGTCGGTGCCGATCAATCAATTGGCGAAGATCGAGGGTACGCCGCTGGGAGACGCCGCCGAGCTCGACTGGACGGAGTTTGTTCGCACGATCGCCGTGGCGCGCATCACGCTGCCGGCGAGCTTCGTGCGCCTTTCCGCCGGTCGTCGCGGCATGTCGGAAGCGGCGCAGGCACTGTGTTTCCTCGCTGGCGCCAATTCGATTTTCTATGGCGATAAGCTGTTGACCACGGGAAATCCCGATGTCGAGGCCGACCGTCAATTGATGCAAAAGCTGGATTTGTTGCCGCTGGAGAGCCCTGCAGACATCTCTGAAGGTGATAACTAAACAGGGTATACAAAAGGGGTAGCGGAATTCATATGTATATATATAAAGAGTGTGAATGTTGCCCGACCAACTAGCCGCCGCCCTATCCGACCTTGATCGCCATGCCCTGCGACGGCAGCGCGCCACGCTGGAAAGCGCTCAGGGGGCTCAGATCGTGATCGATGGCCAGTCCTATTTGTCGTTCGCCAGTAACGACTATTTGGGTCTGGCCAATCACCCCGAAATGGTCGAAGCGGTACGCCATGCCGTTGGCCGCTGGGGGATCGGCAGCGGCGCCTCGCCGCTTGTGACGGGGCATGCCACGGTGCACGAGGAGGCGGAGGTCGCGTTGGCGGCGTTCGTCGGCCAGCCGGCGGCGCTGCTGTTCAGCTCCGGTTATGCCGCCAATCTGGCGGTGATCGGCAGTCTGCTCGGCCGCGAAGACGCGGTGTTTGCCGACCGCCTGAATCACGCCTCGCTTCACGATGCCTGTCTATTGTCCCGCGCCGACTTTCAACGTTTTCGCCACAACGATCCGGACCATTTGGAGGATCTGTTGCGGCGCAGCCGTGCCCGGACGCGGTTGATCGCTGTCGACGCCGTTTACAGCATGGACGGCGATCAGGCGCCGCTGGCGGCGCTGTTGGCGCTGGCCGAGCGCTACGATGCCTGGTTGTATCTGGACGATGCTCACGGCTTTGGCGTGCTGGGGGACGGGCGCGGCAGCCTGGCGGGGTTGCCCGCGAGCGAACGCGTGGTCTACATGGCGACGCTCGGCAAGGCCGCCGGGGTCAGCGGGGCGTTCGTCGCCGGCAGCCGCCTCTTGATCGAGTGGCTGATTAATCGGGCGCGCACGTATCTCTTTTCAACGGCCCACCCGCCACTCTTGGCGGCGGCAGTGCTGGCCAGTCTCGTGCTCATCGAGCGGGAAAGTTGGCGCCGCGACAGGTTGCAAGCGCACGTTGCGTGCCTTCAGTCCTCACTTCAAGACAATGGAATTAAATTTAGCGCTTCCCGAACGCCGATCCAGCCACTTATCATAGGTGACAATGAACTAACGCTAAGCATGTCGAAGCAATTGCGTGAGAAGGGGTTGTGGGTGCCGGCCATCCGCCCGCCTACGGTGCCGAAGGGCGGCGCGCGTCTGCGTGTTTCGTTATCGGCCGCGCATGAGGAACACGATGTAAACCGACTGACCGAAGCCATCCGCGCGCTCTCGGCACAAGCTTGACGACATGCCCTGAGAATGAGAGATAACGACTTTTTCTATGTGCAGCATGGGTGAGGCACTCGTGGCGCCGGTGGCGGCGGCCGATGAAGTGCTGAGCCTTCTGCGGCTGCTGGCCCCCAACGCGGCGGCGGCGATCTGGCAACGCGACGGCGACTGGCAATGTCTGGCGACCGCCGGCGCCAGCGACGGCCTGCCGGTGCCTCAGGGCGCCGATGCCATGCTGATGGCGCAAGCCGATCAGGGCATGCTGCCGATTGTGCACGGCGCGGAGATGCTCGGTTGCCTGGTATGGCGCGGCATGCCGCACGAGCTGGCCGCCACGCTCGGTAGCCTGCTCGGCGGGCAATGGCTTTGCTGGCGGCAAGCGGATGGGCGCGCGCGCTCGCGCATGGTGCAAGACGCCTTGTTGGAAATCAGCCGCTTGGCCAGCGAATGCACCGGCCTCACGCAGTTCTTTTCCCAGGTATACCGATTACTGGCGCCGCTGTTTTCTGTCGACAACTTCCATATCGTGCTGGCTGACGACAGTCTTGGCGCGTTGCGTTTCCCCTTCTACCGCAACCGGCACAGCGGATTCGTGCCCGATCCGTTGCGCTCGTATGCGCCGGACGAAACCGGACAAGCGCGGCTGGCGGCGCGCGTGCTGGCGCAGCCGGCGACGCTGAGCCTGGATGCGTCGATGCTTCGAGCCGCACTGGCGGACGAGACACCGACGCCGGCGCGGTGGATCGGCGAACCGTTGGTGGGCGCCGACGGCAAGGTGGCGGGCGTGGTGGTGCTGCAGCGCTATGCCGACGAGCCGGCGTTTACGGCCGCGGAACAGCGGTTGTTTCAATACGCGGCGCGGGCGATCGGCGGCGCGCTGACGCGCATGCAATATCAGGCGCGGCTCGAGCAGCAGGTGTGGCTGCGCACGCGCGAGTTGGAAGGGGCCAATACCCGGTTGATGGCGGAAGTCGATGAGCGGCGCCAAGCGGAAAAAACGCAGCGGGTGTTGTCGGATATCGCCGGGCTGGCCAATTCCAGCCTATCGCTGACGGCGTTTCTCGCCGGGGTCCACCGGCAACTGGTCGAGCTGATGCCGGCGCACAACTGCCAGGTAGCGTTGTATGACGCGCTGAGCGATACGATCCGTTTCCCGTACAGCGTGGACGAATACGAAACCGAGCCGGTGCCGCATAAATCGGGCCGCGGCCTGGTCGAACAGGTGCTGCACAGTGGTCTGCCGGTCTTGGCGTCACCGCGTAAAAACCGGTCGGGCGCCGGCGCTGGCAGCGGCGCGCAAGAGCCGGAAAGCTGGCTGGGCGTGCCCTTGTATAGCGGCCACGACTTGTTGGGCGTGCTGTCGATCCGCAGCTATCAGGCTGGCACGTCATACAGTTATCGCGACCAGGAGGTGCTTTGCTGTGTTGCCGACAACGTGGGTAACGCGCTGGCGCGTATCCGGGTGTTGGAGGAGCTGCAGCGTGCCTACGCCGAGTTGGAAGAGCGGGTGCGAGAGCGCACCAGCGCGCTCGACGCGGTCAATGCGCAGTTGCAGTTCGACAGCATGCACGATGCCTTGACCAAGCTGCCGAACCGCAGTTTTTTCGCCAAGACCCTGCGGCGGTTCTGGGAAGCCTATGCCAGTGGCGCGGGCGAGCGGTTTGCCGTGTTTTTCATCGATTTGGACCGTTTCAAGCTCGTCAACGATACCCTCGGCCATTTAGCGGGCGATCACCTGCTGGCGGAGGCGGGCAATCGCATCCGCAGCTGCATGCGGCACAAGGACTTCATGGCGCGCCTCGGCGGCGACGAATTTGCCGTGCTGTTGTCCGGCATGGAGCAGATCGAAGGCTGTGAAATGATCGCCCAGCGCATGGTGGACGAATTCGAGCGGCCCATCATCATTGCCGGGCGGGAGGTGTTCACCACGGCGAGCCTGGGGGTGGTGCTGGCGGACAAGGAGCATCACCACAGCGCCGAAGAGCTGCTGCGCGATGCCGATCACGCCATGTATCGCACCAAGCAGCAGGGGCGGCACGGCTACACGGTGTTCAATCACGAGTTGCGCGCGGATCAGGCCGATCAGTTGGCGATGGAGGCCGAGTTGCGCCGCGCGCTGGACGAGTCCGATCAACTGGTGCCGTACTATCAGCCGTTCATCGATGCCCGCACGGGACACTTGGCTGGTTTCGAGGCCTTGGTGCGCTGGCAGCACCCGCAGCGCGGCCTGATCGCGCCGTCGGTTTTTTTGCCGGTCGCCGAGGAGAGCGGGCTGATCATGCGGCTCGACCGCTACATGATCCAAGCCGCCTGTGGACAGTTGCGCCAATGGCTAGATAGCGGCCGCGTCGGCGAGCACATTGCGCTGCACATCAACCTGTCGTCCGCCAATTTGCACGATACCGGCTTGGTCGACTGGATGCGTGCGTTGATGGCGCAGCACGGCTTGCGGCCGGGCATGTTGCATCTTGAAATCACCGAAACCGCGCTGATCGATGTGCCGGACATCGCCGCCACGGTGATGGCCGAGCTGCACGACATGGGTGTGCGTCTGGCGCTCGACGACTTCGGTACCGGCTATTCGGCGCTCTCTTATTTGCACCGTTACCAGTTCGATGTATTGAAGATTGATCAGTCGTTTGTGTTGGATGTCGATCGCAAGGAAGAGTCCGCGGCCATCGTGCGCGCGATCCTGGCGTTAGCCGACGCGCTGTCGTTGGAGGTGGTTGCGGAGGGGGTGGAAACCCTCTCCCAGCTCTGGCGGTTGCGTATGATGGGATGCGAGAAGGTGCAGGGCTTCCTGTTCTCCCACCCTTCCTT
The DNA here is from genome assembly GCF_019232825.1 of Paludibacterium sp. Lineage (GTDB taxonomy): Bacteria > Pseudomonadota > Gammaproteobacteria > Burkholderiales > Chromobacteriaceae > Paludibacterium. The sequence goes on from NZ_JAFAND010000139.1 coordinate 76,086, forward strand.
GGCGCGCGACATCGATTGGGGACGGCTGGCGACGATTGTGCAGGAGTTTGCGATTGCTTGATTTTGTCACTCGGTGCGCAAGGGGTGAGCGATGACGTTGCGCGTCGAAACCGACGGCCACGGCGCCGACGTGGTGCTGCTGCACGGCTGGGGGCTGCATGGCGGTGTGTTCGAACGGGTGGCCGCCGCGTTGTCGACGCGTTTCTGTGTGCACCGGGTCGATTTGCCCGGGCACGGCGGTTCGGCGCCGCTGGCCCCGTTTCGGGCCGAGCAGGTGGCCGATCTGCTGGCCGAGCGTTTTCCTCTGCCGGCACAGGTTGTGGGCTGGTCGTTGGGCGGGCTCGTCGCGCAAAGCTGGGCGTTGCGCCATCCCGATCTGGTGAAAAGCCTTGTGCTGGTGGCCTCGAGCCCCTGCTTCGTGCGCAAGGCGGACTGGCCGCATGCGCAGCCCGCGCAGGCGATCGAGGCGGTGGCCGCCAGCCTGGATAATGCCTTTGAAGCGACCCTGGAACGTTTTTTGGCGCTGCAAATGCTGGGCGCGCCCTCCGCGCGCGATACGCTCAAGGCCGTGCGCGCCCAGATGTTTTCTCACGGTCGGCCCCAAGGTTTGTTGCCGGCGCTGCAATTGCTGCTGGAGGCCGACCTGCGCGGCGAGGTCGGGGCCATCGGCTGCCCGGTCGGCTTGTTTTATGGTCAGCGTGACGTGATCACGCCGCTTGGCGCCGGCCAGTGGCTTGCCGAGCACCTGCCGGATGCGGCGCTGGTGACGTTTACGCATGCGTCGCATGCGCCTTTTCTCTCTCACGAGGCGGCGTTTGTGGCCCGCCTGACCGAATTTCTGGATTGTCATGCATGAGTGAAGCTTTTTTTACCGACAAGGCGCGCGTGCGCGCCTCGTTCAACCGGGCGGCCGCCAGCTACGACGGCGCCGCGGTGTTGCAACGCGAAGTGGCTGGGCGCATGGCCGAGCGGCTCGATTACATCAAGCTGGCGCCTCAGGTGATTCTGGACGCCGGCAGCGGCACCGGGGAAGGGACCGCGCTATTGCGGCGGCGCTACCCGCAGGCGCGGGTGATTGAACTGGATTTGGCGCCCGCCATGCTGGCCGCTTCGCGCGCTAAGCAAGCGCGCGCCGCGGGCTGGATGGACCGGTGGCTCGGCCGCGGGCGGCCGTGGCAGGTCTGTGCCGACATCGAGCGCCTGCCGCTGGCCACGGCGAGCGTCGATATGATCTGGTCCAATTTGGCCATCCAATGGGTCAATGTGCCAGACGGCGTTTTTGCCGAATTTCGCCGGGTGCTGAAACCCGAGGGAATGCTGCTGTTTTCCACGCTGGGTCCGGATACCCTGCAGGAATTGCGCCAAGCTTTCGCCGGACTCGACGGCGCGACCCACGTCAACCGTTTCATCGATATGCATGACCTGGGCGACGCCATGCTGGCAGGCGGGCTCGGCGAGCCGGTGATGGACATGGAGAAAATCGTGCTGACCTATGATCAGGTGCGCGACGTCATGCGCGATTTGAAGGCCATCGGCGCACACAACGCCACCGCCGGCCGGGGGCGGGGGTTGATGGGGAAGCAGGCCTGGCATCGCGTGGAAGCCGCCTACGAGGCCTGGCGCCGCGACGGCCGTCTGCCTGCCACGTACGAGGTCGTCTACGGCCACGCCTGGCGCGGCCAGGACAAGAAGTCCGCCATGTTGCCCGATGGGCGCCAGGTGATCGAGTTCGTCAAAAAAGGTTGAAATGCTTTTGCGGCCGCGCCATCGGTCCGCGCGGCCATTCATTGTTGTCGATTGGAATGGTTGAAGATGTTGAAAAAAAGTGTGGTGCTGCTGTCGCTGGGACTGTTGTCGGCTTGTGGCGTGTTGCCTCGCAAACCCTTGGCGCCCCCGGCGCCGGTGCCGGCCCCGCACGTTAAGATCGGCCTGGCGCTCGGTGGTGGCGCGGCCAAAGGGTTTGCCCATGTCGGCGTGATCAAGGTGCTGGAGGCCAATGGCATCTCGGCCGATATCGTCACGGGCACGAGCGCCGGCAGCGTGGTCGGCAGTTTATATGCCGCCGGCTATAACCCGGCGCAGCTGCAACAGATCGCCGCGCGGCTGGACGAAACCAATCTGGCCGACTTCACCTTGTCTTCGCATGGCTTCATCAAAGGCGAGCGCTTACAGTCCTTCATCAATGCCCAAGTGCAAAATCGCCCGATCGAAAAGCTGGCGAAACCATTTGGCGCCGTTGCCACCGAGTTGGACAACGGCGAACGGGTGGTCTTCCGGCTTGGCAACACCGGCCAGGCTGTGCGCGCCTCAGCGAGCATTCCCAACGTTTTCTTGCCGGTTGAGATCGCCGGTCGCCGTTATGTCGACGGCGGCTTGGTGAGCCCTGTGCCGGTGAGCGCGGCGCGCGAAATGGGGGCGGACCTGGTGATCGCCGTCGATATCTCGGCCCGGCCGAAGGCCGGCGTCGCGACAGGGTTCTTGTCGATGCTCGATCAGAGTCTGAACATCATGAGCGTGGCCGCGCTCAATAGCGAACTCAAACAGGCCGATGTGGTGATTCGCCCGCAAGTGCAGAATATCGGTTCGGCGGCCTTCGATGCCCGCAACCAAGCGATTCGCGCCGGCGAAATCGCGGCCCAGCAGGCGATTTCCCTGATTCGTATCAAGCTGCAACAGAAACAACTTGCCATGACAAAGTAATGGCATACTGCGTTCACGCGCTTTTTCCTAGGAGGGTTGCATGATCAAGCTGTATGGATCACCGCTTTCGCCGTATTGCAACAAGGTGAAAATCGCCTTACTGGAAAAAGGCGTGAATTTCGAGGAGGTGCCGGCACCCGCATCGCAAACGCCGGAGGTGTTGGCCAAGAGTCCGATGGGCAAGATTCCGTACGTGGAAATCGGCCAGTTCCATTTGGCGGAGTCCACCGCGATTCTCGAATGGCTGGAAGACGCCTATCCAACGGCCAGCTTGCTGCCGGCGACGCCTAACGGCCGGGCGCGATCGCGCGAACTCATGTTGATGTTCGATCTTTACGTAGGGTGCGGCTGTGTCGCCTTTCAGCGTCATAAGGCCTTTGGCGCACCGCTGGACCAGGCGGCACGCACCGAGGCGCGCGCGCTGATCGTGCGCGGCTTGGCTGCCGTGGGACGGTTGGCTCGTCTCGGCCCCTATCTGGTGGGGGATGCGTTTAGCTATGCGGACTTGGCGGCGGCGAGCGTATTGCCGATGGTGACGCTCGCCGGCGAAATACTCGGGGAGAATCTGCTGCAGCCATTGGCGTGGGCGGAGGACTATCTGACGTTATTGGCGGGGCGCCGGACCGTCGCCTTGACGTGGGCTGCGCGCGAGCAAGCCCTTCTGCGCTTGCAGGACGCCTCGTCGGGTCAATCCTGACATCGGCACTGTCCGCTCTGCTATTCGAACAGCGGCAATTGTTCGGCGCGCACGGGCTCGTCCGCGGCGGCGAGCTTGACCCCCACGCCCAGCAGACGCACCGGTTGCCCGCCACGCGCGAAGCCGGTTTGCATCAGCTGGATGAAATGGTCCGCATCGAGCGTGTTGCCGATCTGTTCCACGGTGGTTTGGCTGAAATCGGCAAATTTCAATTTACAGGCGATGCCGCGAAATACCGGATTGCCCGCGCGCTCGAGTCGTCCCTGCAATCGTTGCAGTAGTTCCGGCAGTTCCCGCAGGCAGGCGGTGAGGTCGGGGAGATCGACCGCATACGTTTCCTCCACGCTGACGCTTTTACGCACGCGATCGACCGATACCTCGCGCTCATCCTCGCCGCGCGAGAGCTGATACAGGCGTTCGCCGAACCGACCGAACGTGCGCAGCAATTCGACGCGCGTCAGCGCGCGCAGATCGCCGCAGGTGACGATGCCCATCCGTTTCATGTGCTCGGCCGTCACCTTGCCGATACCCGGCACTTTACCCACCGGCAGCGCCGCGACGAAGGCGTCGATCTCCAACGGCAGGATGACCTTTTGACCATCGGGCTTATTCCAGTCGCTGGCGACCTTGGCGAGAAACTTGTTGGGTGCGATGCCGGCAGAGGCGGTGATGCCGATTTCGTGGCGAATGCGGCTGCGAATTTCCTCGGCCATGAGCGTCGCACTGCCGCGGCAATGCGGCTGGCCGGTCACATCCAGATACGCTTCGTCCAGCGACAGCGGTTCGACACGGTCGGTATAGTCGAGGTAGATGCGCATGATGCGGCTGCTGGCTTCCCGGTAGCGCGCCATGTCGGGCGGAATGATCAAAAGCTGCGGGCACAGAACGAGCGCGCGCCGCGACGACATGGCCGAGTGCACGCCAAACCGCCGGGCGGGATAGTTGCAGGTCGCGATCACGCCCCGGCTGTCCGGGCTGCCGCCAACGGCCAGCGGGATGTCGCGGTAGGCTGGCGTGTCGCGCATCTCCACCGAAGCGTAGAAACAATCGCAATCGATATGAATAATTTTGCGGTCGGCAGCAGGCATGGGGCGGGGCGGGAAAACATCACTAGGAGGTAAGGGGGAGCCGCCGACGCCCTGGGTCTTCCTCCATCGTGTCCTTTTTGGTGTCAACCTGGCGTGCCAGGGTATCGGCGGACGGGCGTGTCAGCTCCGGATCCCAGTGTGCGCGTATGAGGCGCGCTGGTAAAGTTCCTTGATGAATATTGCCATGCACCATGTAGGTTGCATGCAACGCGATCGTCAATGACTCATGCTCATTCCCATCTGCATGCCGCCGCCAGCGGGCATGTCGCGTACTTCGACCGGAATGTCGACCGTGCCGGCGCGGGCGAAGGTCAGGGTCAGCGTGAAATGATCGCCGAGCTTGAGCGGCGCCTTGAGGTCCAGCAGCATGATGTGCAGGCCGCCTGGAGAAAAATGGACCGGTTGGCCGGGGGCAATGGCGACGCCGTCGGTCAGCGCGCGCATGCGCATCATGCCATTGTCGAGGCTCGTCTGATGGATCTGCGTTTTTCCGGCGACATTGCTGCTCACTGACAACAGTTTGTCGGCCTCGCTTCCGCCATTGCTGATATTCAGATAGACGGCGCCATTGGCGGCTTTGCTTGCCGTACTGCGCGCCCAGGCGCCATCGATGGTGAGATCCCCTGCTTTGATCGATGCGGCTAATGCCAACTGACTGGCGAGCAGCAGTAGCAATGCGGTGAAAAATTGTTTCATGCGTCCTCTCATGATTAAATTATGACATCGGTAAGCTATCACGAAGTAATTCGGATTCACTGCGACAAATTGCCACAGCATCTTATGTTAATCTGCGACCTCAAACTATTTAACCTGGACGTACGGCGGCATTGCGGCGCTTGACGCCGTAGAATGGGCCGCCTCGACCTATCGGCTAGCTTACTGCCATGTTCAAAATCTATTTTTTGCAGTATCTGTTCGGCGGACTCATCAGCCTGGTGACCATTACCAACCCGCTGTCCAAGATTCCGCTGTTTGTCACGCTGACCACCGGAATGAGCGAAATGCGGCGCCGGCAGCAGGCCAAAAAGGCTGCCGTGTACGCGGGCTTGATTATGGCGGTGAGTCTATTGGCCGGCAACGTCATCCTGGCGGTGTTCGGCATTTCCTATGGCGCCATGCGGATTGCCGGCGGCTTCGTCGTTGCGGTACTGGGCTACCGCATGTTGTTCATGTCGCAAGACCCCGGCCAGGCACCAAAACCGCAGAACAACCGCGAGGACTATTCCTTCTTTCCATTGGCCATGCCGGGGATCAGCGGGCCGGGTACGATTGCCGTGGTGATCGGCATCGCGACGGAAATCGCCGAACAACCGACGCTGCCGGCCAAAATGCTGGCGTTCGGCATGACCTTCGCCGCGATTTTTCTCACCAGCCTCGGCATGTGGCTGGTGCTGCGTTCCTCGGCGCTGCTGTCGCAGAAGATGGGACGAAACGGCACCGAGGTCATGACCCGCTTGCTGGGGTTCTTGCTGATCTGCGTGGGCGTGCAATTCGTCGGTTCCGGTATCCGCAGTTTTATGGCCGGTTCTTGATTTGTAGTTTAATTACATTTTTATGCAACAGCCTGTTCGCCCTGTGTGAACAGGCTGTTTTAATATGTACAAGCATTTGATCATTGTCATAGTGTCTTGCTGGATTAGAATGTAGTTTTATTTCAAATTCCTGGGGGCGCCCTATGCCGGTCAAAGCCGTTTTGTTCGACCACGATGGAACGCTGGTCGATTCCGAGATCATTCATTATGGATTGTGGCGCGATGTGCTGCGCGGGCATGGCGTCGACTTGACGGTTGATCTGTATCGGCGGCATTACGCCGGCGTCCCTTCGGATGGCAACGCGCGCGATATGGTACGGCGCTTTGCGCTGGCCGTGGCGCCCGATGCGCTGTTTGCCGAAAAAGACGATGCGACGCGCGCCTATCTGCAATCACGCGCTTTCCCGCTTATGCCCGATGTCCCTGAGGTGCTGCAAGCCTGCCGCCGGCGGCGTTGCGATCTTGCCGTGGTGACGGGCGCCAATGCGCATGGCGTTGCGGCATCGTTGCGCGATCACGCCTGTTTTTCGCACTTTGCCACGATGGTGACCCGAGACGACGTCGCCTACAGTAAACCCGAGCCGGATGTCTATTTGCTGGCGCTGGAGCGATTGGAACTGTTGCCGGACGAATGCGTGGCGGTTGAGGATACCGAGGCCGGCGTACGCGCGGCGCTGGCCGCCGGCTTGCGCTGTGTGGCGGTGCCGACCGATTTGTCGCGCGAGCACGACTTCAGCGGCGCGAGCGCCCGTTGTGGCGGTTTGGCGGAGGCCTGGGCATGGATCGATGCCCAGGTATGAAAAGTCTAAAGCCGCGGGCTCAGCCGCGGCTGCCTGAGCTTAGAAGCGGTAGCCAAGCATGACGTTGACGCGGCTTAGCGCGGGCTTGCCGGTGACGGTGTCGCCCTTGTCGAGCACGGTGTGCGTGTACTCGTTGAAGGCGATATATTCACCTTCCATCCGAAGCTCCAACCCATTCTTCCAGGCGCGCGTCGCGCCGATGCCGATTCCTGTGCCATGCAGCGTGAAACGCTGTTGTTTGTCCAGTTCGGGTACGCGCGCACTGAATTGATATTTAGAATCGGCTTTGGCCTGGTGATAACCCAGCTTGCCGTACAGTAGCCAGTTTTCGCCGAGCTGTTTGCCAATGAGTCCATACACGGCCGTGTGTTGCTTCATCGTCAGGGACGCAGATTGTGCGCCGACGGCGGGGGCATAGCTCACGATGTTCTCCGGGCCGGTTCTTTCCCCGGTTTCCAGATTGATTCCTGCGCCGGCAATCCAAGAGGGTGCAATCGGCACGTTCCAGGACAAATCCACGATGGGCAGCACGCTGTCTTGCGTGTTGTCGCTGTTGCTGTACGGCTTGCCGGTCAGTGCCCGAGTCACAAACTGCTTATAGCTTGGCGAGGTGTCGGTCTGGTTGGCAAGGCCGCCTAGTGAGGCGCCGATGGCGATGGACGGGCCGGTGAACGGCTCGGCGGCCGCGTAAAGGGCCGGACTCGCCAGCGTGAGCGCGGTCAGTGCGGAAAGGGTGGTATTTTTGATCATGCAGGCTCCTGAGGATTGAAGGGGCCAGGCGGTGCAAGCCTGGCCAAGAGGAGCCAAATGATAGGGATGTGCGTGGGAATGTGCCGTAGGATAAATCTGAATAATTGGCTAATATGTCGTTAAATGTGAAGAAAAGCGCATAAAATTCATTATTAATTGTCTGTGTTCCCTCGCGCGACCATCTCGGCCACGCGTTCCGGCGGTGCGGCCAGCATTGCGAGCTTCTGACGCCAGCCGCGTGCCCAGACCAGATCGCGCAGCATGTCGCCCCATTCGGCAAAGGTGACCCGCAACGGGTTGAAGCTGTTCACCGGCTTGACCGTGCCGAATTGGCACGGATCGTTGCTGTCCTCATCGACGTAGGTGCCGAACAACCTGTCCCAGATCACCAATACGCCGGCGTAGTTTTTGTCGATGTAGCGGGGATTCCTCGCATGATGGCAGCGATGTATCTGCGGCGTGTTGAACAGGTACTCCAGCGGCCCAAGGCGTCCGAATAGGCGTGTGTGCACAAAAAACTGGAATGCCAGGTTAAGCAGCACCACTGCGATTACCGATTGCGGCGGGAAGCCGATCCAGGCCAGCGGCAGCCAGAAGAGCCACATGCCGGCAACCGGGTACATCAGGCTTTGACGAAAGGCGGTGGAGAAATTCATCCGTGTCGAGCTGTGATGCACGCTATGCGCCGCCCACAACCAGCGCATGCGGTGGCTGGCGCGATGAAACCAGTAATAAAGAAAATCCTGCAGGACAAACAAGGTCAGCGTGCTTTGCCAGCCGGGGACGACGTGAAACAGCGGATGTTGCAGCGACAGCCAGGCAAACAGCGGCAGGGTCAAAAACCAGGCCAGCTTGTCGGCGCCTTGGTGCAGCAGGGCCAGCGCAGCGTTGCACAGGGTGTCGGCTACGCTGTAGTACTCGGCGTGGCCGTTGCGTCGCCAATGCAGATATTCGGCGCCGACGCAAAAGAGAAACACAGGCGATAGCGCGAGCAGGATCAGTTCGACGTCCAGGTGCATTGGGGCTCCGGCAGTAATTTATTGACCAGTATTCATGATACTAGCATTACTTGGCGGGCGCTTTGCCAGTCAGATAAAAATCAAACAGCGTCCGCGCGATCGGCGCGGCGGCACCGGTGCCCCAGCCGCCGTTGGCGAGCACCGCCGTTGCGTTGGCCATCTGCAGCGGGGTGTACGAGTTGTAGCCTTGGCCGATGCCGATGCTGACCACATCGCCGGGCAGCCACTTCTGCGCCGCCGTCGTTGCGGTCGAGGATCAGGCCGCGGTTGGGCAGGATCGGCACGAGCGAGATGCGGTTGTTTTGCGCGAGCGTCGTGAAGTGCTGGTATTGCACCACCCGCAGCCAGATGAAGCGGCCGATCAACAGCGCGAACATCGTCAGCATGAAGCCGTAGGCGGGGCGGTTTCAAGCCGTCATCCACGGTGCGTTAAGTTGCGGCCATCGAGAGGGGCCCACCGTGACTCCCTGGGTGACGACCCGCATCGGCGACGCGGGTCATGTGACACATGGCGTCAAATGGTAGGCAGGCGTGGGGCGAGCTAACGTAAGAAAAATATGAAAATAGCTTAGGTTAATTCCGAATAGCTTGCGCGCGGCTATTTACGCAGTTTGCCGATACTCATCAACATGCCGGTGCCGATGAACAGCGTGACGGTGGCCGTCCCGCCGTAGGACACGAACGGCAGCGGCACGCCGACCACCGGCAGGATGCCCGATACCATGCCCATATTGACGAAGGCGTAGAAAAAGAACGACAGCGTGATGGAACCCGCCATCAGCCGGCCGTAGAGGGTCTGTGCCCGCGCGGTGATCATCAGCCCACGGCTGATGATCAGCAGATAGAGGCCGACCAGGATCAGATTGCCGATCATGCCGAATTCTTCCGAGAACACGGCGAAAATGAAGTCGGTGGTGCGTTCCGGAATGTAATCGAGGTGCGTCTGCGTGCCGTTGAGCCAGCCCTTGCCGATCGGCCCGCCGGAGCCGATGGCGATCATCGACTGAATGATATGGTAGCCCGCGCCGAGCGGGTCGCTCATCGGGTCGATCAGCGTCAGGATGCGTTTCTTCTGGTAGTCGTGCATCACGTGCCAAATGACCGGCAGGCTGGCGGAGAAGGCGATCAAGCCGCCGACGATCACGCGCCAGGACAGGCCGGCGAAGAACAGCACGAAAAAGCCGGCCGCCATGATCAATGTGGCGGTGCCGAGGTCGGGCTGCTTGAGGATCAAGCCGACCGGCAGCAGCATCAGCACGACCGCGACGATGAAGTGCCACCAGCGCAGATTGGCCTCGTGCTTTTGAAAGTACCAGGCGATCATCATCGGCAGGGCGATCTTCATGATTTCCGATGGCTGAATGCGGGTGAAACCGAGCGACAGCCAGCGCGTCGATCCGTTGACGGTGATGCCTTTGAAATGGACCGCCACCAACAGCAACAGCCCGATCAGGTAGAGCGGCGGCCCGAAGTGCATGACCACCTGCGGCCGGGTGCGCGCGATCACCCACATGATGGTGAGCGACAGCACCGTGTAGGCGAGCTTGTTGTCGATCTTGTCGAAGCTTTGGTTCGACGCCGAATACAGTACCAGCAGGCTCAACAGGAAGATGAGGCCGAGAAACAGCATCAGCCAGCCGTCGAGCGGCTCGATGAGCTTGGCCCAAAGGCGCCTAAGGATTTGCGACTTCATCGCTTGCAGCCTTCTTAGCGGGAGGAGGGGCTTGCACGATCGGCAAGGTCGCGGTTTTCAGGTCATCGGCAATGGCCGGCGGTACTTTGCCGGTCAGGTAGAAGTCGAATAACGCCCGCGCGATCGGCGCGGCGGCGCCGGCGCCCCAGCCGCCGTTTTCGACGATGACCGCCACGGCGATTTTCGGATGCTCGACCGGCGCGAAGGCGATGAACCACGAGTGGTCGCGGTTTTGCTCCGCCAGCGAGGCGGCGTTGTACTTCGCTCCTTGCTTGATCGCCACCACCTGCGCCGTGCCGGTCTTGCCCGCCATGGTGTAGGTCAGCCCGGCGCCGATCGCGCCCGCGGTGCCGCCCGGCTTGAGCACGCCGGCCATCCCCTGCTTGATGTAATCGAAGTAGGTCTGCGGGAACGGCAGTTGGCGGATCGGCGTGGTATTGACCCGGGTTTCCCGGCCGGTCTTCACGTCGACGATCGATTCGACCAGGTGCGGTCTGAACAGCCTGCCGTCATTGGCCATCGTGGCGGTGGCGTTGGCCATCTGCAGCGGAGTGTACGAGTTGTAGCCTTGGCCGATGCCGATGCTGACCACATCGCCAGGCAGCCACTTCTGCGCCGCCGGGCCGAGCCGGGCAAAGCGGCGCGCTTTCCATTCCTTGGAGGGCAATACGCCGGAGAGCTCGCCGTCCAGATCGATGCCGGTCTTGCTGCCCAGGCCGAACTGGCCCACCACCGGCGCGATGCGGTCGATGCCCAGATCCCAGGCCAGCTTGTAGAAGAAGGTGTCGCTGGAGACGGTGATGGCTTTTTGCAAATTGACCATGCCATGCCCCTTCTTCTCGGCGTCGCGGAATTGGTGCGCGCTGCCCGGCAGCACGAACACGCCCGGCGCCGGGCGGATGTCGTCCATCTTGATGATGCCGGACATGAGCGCCGCCATGGAGATGAAGGGCTTGAAGGTCGACCCCGGCGGATAGATGCCGCGCAACGCGCGGTTGACCAGCGGCTTATGCCAGTCGCTGTTGAGCGCGGTCCAGGTTTGGCTGTCGATGCCGTCGATGAACAACGCCGGGTCGAAGCCGGGCTTGGACAGGAAGGCGAGCACGCCGCCGTCGTTGGGGTCGATGGCGACCAAGGCGCCGCGGCGGTCGCCAAATAGCTTGTCGGCGATCTCTTGCAGACGGATGTCGAGCGCGAGCTTGAGGGTGTTGCCGTTGACCGGCGGGGTGCGCTTGAGCGAACGGATGGCGCGGCCGCCGGAGTCGGTCTCCACCTCTTCGAAGCCGACCTGGCCATGCAACTGATCTTCGTACACGGCCTCGATGCCGGTCTTGCCGATGTAAGTGGTGCCGCGATAGTTGGTGGTTTTGTCGTCGTCCTCGAGCTGCTGCTTTTCCTTGGGGTTGATGCGGCCGATATAGCCGAGGGCGTGACTGGTGAGTTCCTTGAACGGGTAGTCGCGGAACAGTCGGGCCTTCACCTCGACGCCGGGGAAACGCCACATGTTGGCGGCCAGGCGCGCAGCCTCCTCGTCGGTCAGTTTGACCTTGAGCGGCAGGGTTTCGAAGTCTTTGGCGTCTTCCTGGAATTTGCGGAAGCGCTTCATATCGCGCGGGGTGACGTCGACCAGGGTTTTGAGCTGCTCGATGGTGGCATCGATGTCGTCGATCTTGCTCGGCGTCAGCTCCAGGGTGTAGGACGAGTAGTTCTGCGCCAGCACCACGCCGTTGCGGTCGAGGATCAGGCCGCGGTTGGGCAGGATCGGCACGAGCGAGATGCGGTTGTTTTGCGCGAGCGTCGTGAAGTGCTGGTATTGCACCACCTGCAGCCAGATGAAGCGCCCGATCAACAGCACGAACATCGTCAGCATGAAGCCATAGGCCACGACCAGCCGCAGCTGGAATTGGTTTTCTTCCGAGCGCAGATTTTTCAGGCTGGTCAGTTTCTCTCGCGCCATGGTCAGACTTTATGCGATCGGTAGGGCAGCAGCAGCAGCTTGGTCAGCAAGGGCCAGAGAATGGCGCCGGTCAGCGGCGGCAGGAAATACGACCAGCCGACGAACGCCGAGCCGGTTGCCATGCGCGTGGCCACCATGATGGCCTGATTGGCCAGCATCAGCGCCAGCACCGACAAGGTTTGCTGGCCAAGGTTGAACATGATCAGCTGGCGCTGCCGCAACAGGGCCAGGTAGCTCGTGATCGAATACGCCAGCGCGTGCTGGCCGAACATGCCGGTCGACGCGACGTCGGCGATGATGCCCAGCGTGAAGGCTGTGCCGACGCTGACACGGCGCGGCTGGTTGATCACCCAATAGAGGATCAGGAGGGCGATGAAGTCCGGCAGCCACAGCGCCGTATCGACCGGCAGCGGCAGCAAGTCGATCAGGATGGCCACGACGAAGCTCAAGTAGATGAAGCGCCGCCGGACCGGCTTCAGTAGTTCTTTCGGTCGGTCAAACGACATGGCCTACTCCGTGGGATCGTCGGATGGGGTCTTGCCCTTCTTGGGCGGGGGCGCGGCCGGGTCGACCGGGCGTGCCGGCACACTGGTCTTTTCCTTCAGCACCAGCACGTAACGGCCTTTCTGTACGCCGGCGGTCGGCATCGAGGTAACGCGAATGAAGGCGCTATCCGGATTGCGTTCCACCCGGGTGACGAAGGCCACCGGAACGCCTTCCGGATACAGGCCGTCAATCCCGGAGGTGACCATCAAGTCGCCAGGGCGCACGTCGGCGTGAATCGGCAGGTAGCGCGCTTCGACGCCGCCGCCATAACCGTACAGAATGGCGCGCAGCCCGGTGCGCTGGATCATGACCGGCACCATCAGCGTCTTGTCGGTGATCAGGGTGACCTCGGCCGTCAGCGGCTGTACGCGCGTAATCTGGCCGATCAGGCCGCGGTCGTCCACCACCGGCTGGCCGGCGTGCAACTGCGTGTCCTGGCCCTTGTCGATGATGATCTTGTACGAGAACGGATCGCGGCCGGTATAAAGGATTTCGGCCAGGCTTGCCGAATCGGACCGTACGCTCTTGAGCTGGTTGAGCGTGCGCAGCGATTCGAAATCATGCTCGGCGGACTCCAGCCGCTGCACGCGCGCGAGCAGTACCATCTGCTGGCGGCGCAACACTTCGTTTTCGGCTTGAAGCGTGCTCTGCGTGGTCAAAAAGTCGTCGATGCGCCGCGCGGCGACAAGCGGGAAATTGATGGCGCGCTGCAACGGGTAGAACAGCACCGACATGCCTTGGCGGGTGTATTCCATCAGTCCGTATTGGCTGTCGCCGATCAACAGGGCGACCGACAGCGCCACGCAAATCGCGAGCCGCGTGCCGGGGGAAAGCCCCTGGCGGATGAAACTGGGATTGTTGGCGAAGTCCATCGAACCCTGCGTGTATGGCTTGTTACGCTAACCCGCGGCGCCGGGGCGCCGCGAGTCGGGATGCAACGTCATCATGGCACGTTGGTGAAGATGGTGCCGATCTTATCCATCTTCTCCAGCGCCTTGCCGGAACCGCGCACCACGCAGGTCAGCGGTTCTTCGCCGACGAAGACCGGCAAGCCGGTCTCCTCGGCCAGCAAGCGATCGATGTCTTTCAACAACGCGCCACCACCGGTCAGCACCATGCCCTTCTCGGCGATATCGGCGCCGAGTTCCGGCGGCGTTTGCTCCAGCGCGATCTTGACCGCAGAGACGATCTGATTCAGCGGTTCGGTCAGCGCTTCCAGGATTTCGTTGGACGATACGGTGAACGAGCGCGGAATGCCCTCGGCCAGGTTGCGGCCCTTGACTTCCATTTCGCGCACTTCGGCGCCCGGGAAGGCGGAGCCGATGGTCTTCTTGATTTCCTCGGCGGTGGTTTCGCCGATCAACATGCCGTAGTTGCGGCGGATGTAGTTGATGATGGCTTCGTCGAACTTGTCGCCGCCAACGCGTACGGAATTGGAATAGACGACGCCGCCGAGCGAGATCACGCCGACTTCGGTGGTGCCGCCACCGATGTCGACCACCATCGAGCCGGTCGGCTCTTCCACCGGCAAGCCGGCGCCGATCGCCGCTGCCATCGGCTCTTCAATCAGCTCGACGCGGCGCGCGCCGGCCGCCAAGGCAGAGTCCTTGATCGCGCGGCGCTCGACCTGGGTCGAACCGCAGGGAACGCAGATCACGATACGGGGGCTCGCGGAGAAGAAACGACTGGGGGTGACTTTCTTGATGAACTGCTTGAGCATCTGCTCGGTCACGGTGAAGTCGGCGATCACGCCGTCTTTCATCGGGCGGATGGCCTGAATGGAGCCCGGCGTGCGGCCAAGCATCTTCTTGGCTTCCAAGCCGACGGCGAGAATGGATTTCTTGTTGGTCGGCGCGTCGTTGTGGATGGCGACGACCGAGGGCTCGTCAAGCACAATGCCCTTGCCGCGCATGTAGATCAGGGTGTTTGCGGTGCCAAGGTCAATGGCGAGGTCATTGGAAAAATATCCGGTTAGCGAACGAAACATTGGGTCGATCCTGGTTCAGTTGTTCGTTGACGGGTGGCGGGCCGGCACAGTTCGCAAGAAGCTCGTGAACAGGCTCTCAGCCCGAAAGTCCCTGAGTTTACACTTGAATCCACCCCGGCTGCTGGCTGTTGGGCCGGTTTGTACCACCTGTTTGTTGCCATGGGCCGTAGTGATGCATCAATCTTGGGAGAATCAAACGGGCTATGATACCCTATTAGTCTTGAAAGATTAAAGGTTTTCCAAGAGGACGCCATGTCATTGACGCAGCAGGATGTCGCGCGCATCGCCAAACTGGCCCGCATTGCCGTCACCGAACAAGAAATTACGGCCGTTGGCCAGCAATTGAATGACATTTTTGGCCTGATCGAAAAGATGCAGGCCGTCAATACCGATCACGTCGAGCCCATGGCCCATCCGCAAGACGCTTCCTTGCGCTTGCGAGCGGACGCCGTCGCCGAGTCTAATCGGCGCGACGACTTCATGGCGCTGGCGCCGCAGGCCGAGGCCGGCTTGTTCCTGGTGCCCAAGGTCATCGAATAAGTTCGTCTCCCTCTATAAACGACGGCGCGGCGCCCAACGGGGCCGCGCCCGTCCGGTAATTTGGAATCGCACATCATGATCAATGCCACGCTCAAGGCTTTGTCGCAGCAATTGGCTGCCGGGGCCGTTTCCAGCGAAGAACTCGCCCGGCACTATCTCGATCGCATTGACGCGTTGAACCCGGTGCTGAATGCCTTCATCACCGTGGACCGCGACAAGACTTTGCTGGACGCCCGCGCCGCCGACGCTCGCCGCGCGGCCGGCAACGCCGGTCCGCTGACCGGCGTGCCGTTGGCGCACAAGGATTTGTTCTGTCAGCAAGGCTGGAAGACCTCGTGCGGTTCGCGCATGCTCGACAACTTCGTGTCGCCTTACGACGCGCACGTGGTCGAACAGTGCAAGGCCGCCGGCATGGTGACGCTGGGTCGCACCAATATGGATGAATTTGCCATGGGGTCGTCCAACGAAAACTCGTGGTATGGCCCGGTGAAGAATCCATGGGATATCCAGGCGATCCCCGGGGGGTCGTCCGGCGGCTCGGCCGCGGCGGTCGCCGCGCGCCTGACGCCGGTGGCCACCGCCACCGATACCGGCGGCTCGATTCGCCAGCCGGCCTCGCACTGCGGCGTGACCGGCTTGAAGCCGACTTACGGCGTGGTCAGCCGCTACGGCATGGTGGCCTTCGCCTCGTCGCTCGATCAGGGCGGCATGATGGCCCAGACCGCCGAGGACTGCGCGTTGATGCTGAATGTGATGGCGGGCTTCGATAAGCGCGATTCGACCAGCGTCGAACGCGCTGCCGAAGACTATGCGCGCGATCTGACGCGCCCGCTCGCCGGCCTCAAGGTGGGGCTGCCGCGCGAGTACTTCGCCGAGGGGCTGTCGCCCGAGGTGGCGCGCGTGGTCGAGACCGCCGTGGCCGCGTTGAAGAAGCAAGGCGCCGCGGTGGTCGACGTCAGCCTGCCCAATACCGCTTTATCGATCCCGTCCTATTACGTGATCGCGCCGGCCGAGGCGTCGTCCAACCTGAGTCGTTACGACGGCGTGCGTTACGGCCATCGCGCCGCCGGGTACACCGACTTGATCGACATGTACGAGAAGACACGCGCCGAGGGCTTCGGTGCCGAAGTCAAGCGCCGCATCATGGTCGGCACCTATGTACTGTCGCACGGCTATTACGATGCCTACTACATCAAGGCTCAGAAGATCCGCCGGCTGATCGCCAACGACTTTGTCGAGGCATTCAAGTCTTGCGACGTGATTCTCGGGCCGGTGGCGCCGACCGCCGCGTTTGATCTGGGGAGCATGAACAACGACCCGGTGGAAATGTACCTGTCGGACATCTATACCCTATCGGTCAATCTGGCCGGGCTGCCCGGCATGAGCGTGCCGGCCGGCTTTGCCGCCAACGGCCGTCCGATCGGCTTGCAATTGATCGGCAACTACTTCGGCGAGGCGCGCCTACTGAACGTGGCGCACCAGTTCCAACTGGCCACCGACTGGCATACGCGCGCCCCGGCGCTGTAACAGGAAAGAACAGACTATGAAATGGGAAGTCGTCATCGGTCTGGAAGTGCACGTGCAGCTTTCGACCGTCTCCAAGATCTTTTCCGGGGCCTCGACCGCGTTCGGCGCCGAGCCGAACACGCAGGCCTGCAACGTCGACCTGGCTTATCCGGGCGTGCTGCCGGTGTTGAACGAAGCCGCTGTGGACAAGGCGATCCATCTTGGCCTGGCCCTGGGCGCCAAGATCAATCAAAAGAACGTGTTCGCGCGCAAGAATTACTTCTACCCCGATTTGCCCAAGGGCTACCAGATCAGCCAAATGGACCTGCCGGTGGTCGAGGGTGGCCAGATCGCCATTCTGGTCGGCGACGAGGAGAAAATCATCCGCGTCACCCGCGCCCATATGGAAGAGGACGCGGGCAAGAGCTTGCACGAGGACTTTCACGGCTTGTCCGGCATCGACCTCAACCGTGCCGGCACGCCATTGTTGGAAATCGTTTCCGAGCCGGACATGCGTTCGGTCGACGAGGCGGTGGCCTACGCCAAGGCGCTTTATACGCTGGTGACCTGGCTTGGCATCTGCGACGGCAATATGCAAGAAGGCAGTTTCCGCATGGACGTCAACGTGTCGGTGCGTCCGCAAGGGCAAGAAGCGTTCGGCACCCGGCGCGAGATCAAGAACCTCAACTCGTTCCGCTTTCTCGAGCAGGCGGCCAAGTACGAAATCCAGTGGCAGATCGATACGCTGGAAGAGGGGGGTAAGATCCAGCAGGCTACCGTGCTGTTCGACCCGGATACGGGCGAGACGCGCATGATGCGCAGCAAGGAAGACGCGCACGACTACCGCTATTTCCCCGATCCGGATTTGCTGCCGGTGCGCATCAGCGACGCGTGGATCGCGCGCGCGCAGTCGGAGATGCCTGAGCTGCCGGGGCAGATGAAGGCGCGCTTTGCCGCCGAGTACGGGTTGTCGGCCTACGATGCCGCGCTGTTGACCGCGAGTCTGGCGCAGGCGCGCTACTTCGAGGCCGCGGCGAAGGCGAGCGGCCAAGGCAAACTGGTCGCCAACTGGATCAATGGCGACATCGCCGCGCGGCTGAACCGCGACGGCGGCGACATCCTCGCCTGCCCGATCTCGCCGGAACGTTTGGCCGGGCTGGTTGCCCGCATTGCCGACAACACGTTGTCGAGCAAGCTGGCCAAGCAGGTATTCGAGGCTTTGTGGGAGAGCGATCTGTCCGCCGATGCGATTATCGAGCGCGATGGGCTCAAACAGGTCTCCGACGTCGGCGCCATCGAAAAGATGGTGGAAGAAGCCATCGCGGCCAACCCCAAGGCGGTGGAGGAATTCCGTTCCGGCAAGGAGAAGGCGCTCAACGCGTTGGCCGGTCAGGTCATGAAGGCCTCCAAGGGTAAGGCCAACCCGGCGCAGGTACTTGAAATACTCAAGAACAAATTGGCCGGTTGATTATAAATTGAACTGTTTAAGAGGCCGGCGATGTCCGGCCTCTGTAATTTTTTATGGATGATTACTACAGGTTGTGGTTTTTTTCCATTTCACACCCCACATTCAGTGCTTTATTTAAGGTACTGATTTGACTAGGTTTCTCTCTTTCCTGCCCATACCTAAGTCTTTGTCTCATAAGGCGAATTAGCCGTTCCCGATATTGACCGTGGAGAACTTCTTTCTTATAGTGGCGAAAAGTGGGGCAAAGTGGGTTAAAGTGGAGAAGTAAACCCGAAACGGAAGCGAGAGCGAAAAATAAATGATCGGCGGTGTCAGCGTAGTTTCTCTCGATAGCAAGGGTCGCTTGGCCATTCCGGCCCGGCACCGGGAGACGCTGTTGTCCGCTTTCGGCCATAAATTGGTGGTGACGCTCGAGTCTTCCGATCATTTGCTGATTTATCCCGAACCCAATTGGCGCCCGGTTGAAGCGCGCTTGCTCGCGCTGCCCAGCGGCAATCCCACGCTCAAGCGCTATCAGCGACTGGTGCTCGGCCATGCCGAGACGCTGGAGATGGATAGCGCCGGCCGCATTCTTCTGCCCGCGCGTTTGCGCGAACTGACCGGATTGGATAAGGAAGTCGCCTTGGTTGGCATGGGTAACCGCTTCGAACTGTGGAACGCCCAGGAATGGGACGACCAGACCCATGCCGCGCTGGCGCAGAGCCAGGACGATCTGGCGGCGCATCTTGGAGATTTCACGCTGTGAACGCCGCTCCCTTCTCGCACCAGACGGTGCTCCTGAACGAGGCGGTCGCCGCGCTCGCCGTCCGCCCGGACGGCGTTTACGTGGACGGCACCTTCGGGCGAGGCGGCCACAGCCGGTTGATCCTTTCACAATTGGGCGCCAACGGGCGCCTGATCGCATTCGACAAAGATCCTGAAGCCGTAGCCGTTGGCCAGGCGCTGTCCGCCGAGGACCCGCGCTTTTCTCTTGAGCACGATGGCTTCGAGACGCTGGCTCGCGCGCTCGATCGTCGCGGCATCGACAACGTGGACGGCATTGTGCTTGATCTGGGCGTGTCTTCGCCGCAGATCGACGATGCCCGTCGCGGTTTCAGCTTCCGTTTCGACGCGCCGCTCGACATGCGCATGGACACGACCCGTGGCATGACGGCGGCCGAGTGGCTGGCAACGGCCGACGAGACGGAAATCAGGGAGGTAATCAAGACTTATGGTGAAGAGCGGTTTGCTCGCAAGATCGCAGCAGCCATTGTTGCGCAACGGGCTCTCCAGCCCGTCGCGACGACCCGTGAGCTCGCTGTCCTCGTTGGGAAAAACGTCCATACTCGTGAGCCGGGGCAAGATCCCGCCACGCGGACTTTCCAGGCGATAAGAATCCACATCAACCGCGAGCTGGACGAATTGCAGGCAATTTTGCCGCAAGCGGTCAGCCGGCTCGCTCTGGGCGGCCGCTTGGCGGTGATCAGCTTCCATTCTCTGGAAGACCGCATCGTCAAGCTGTTCATGCGCGACGCCAGCCAAGCCGACAAGTTGCCGTCTTGGGTGCCGGTGCGCGCGCGCGATTTGCCCGAAGCGCCGCTGAAGTTGATTGGCAAGGCGGTGCGCGCGAGCGCGGCGGAAGTCGAAGCCAATGCGCGCGCCCGCAGCGCCATCATGCGCGTGGCCGAGCGCACCGCCGGCGCTTGGCGCGGCAAGGGGGCGACATGAACCGGGTCAACGCCTGTCTGCTCGCCCTGGTGGTGCTGTGCGCCTGGTCGGTCGTGACCTCGCAGCACGTATCGCGCACGTTATACAGCGACTTGCAAAAGGAACAGAAATCGCAGCAGCAGCTGGACGTCGAATACGGTCAGCTGATGCTGGAACAAGGGACCTGGGGCGCGCACGCCGTGATCGAAAAGGCGGCGGAAACCCGGCTCGGCATGCATACGCCTGATCCGCGCCAGGTTCAGGTGGTGACGGCGGGAGCGACATGATGAAAGTCTACCAGCCCGCCAAGCGGCTCGCGCCGCCTCCTCCCGCCCTGCGTATGTCGACAGGGCGTGTCCGTTTTATGCTCGCGGCGCTCGGGTTGTTGTTCGCGGTGCTGATCGGCCGCGCGATTTACCTGCAGGTGGCGCAGCAGGACTTCCTGGTCAATCAGGGGGATGCCCGCTTTCAGCGTTCTATGCTGTTGGAGGCGAATCGCGGCCTGATCACCGACCGCAACGGCGAGCCGCTGGCCATCAGCACCCCGGTGCAGACCATCTGGGCAAGCCCGGCCGACATGGAGCCGGTGCCGCCGGCCAAACTGCGCGAGCTCGCTCGCCTCTTGGATCTGTCGCCGGAAGAGGTCGACGCCAAGCTGTCCGATCGCAAGCGCGAATTCGTCTATATCAAACGCCAGATCAACCCCGAGATCGCCGACCAAGTGATGGCGCTGGGGATCCCGGGCATCGCCAAACAACAGGAATTCCGCCGTTTCTATCCGGCGGGCGATATCTTCGCCCACATCATCGGTTTCACCGGCGTCGACGGCAAGGGGCAGGAAGGCGTCGAACTGGCGCGCGAGAAGATGCTGGCCGGCAGCAACGGCCGCCGGGTGGTCGTCAAGGACCGGCGCGGCCACATCATCGAGGACGTCGGCCCGGTTGAGCCGCCGCGCGACGGGCAAACGCTGGTGCTGGCCGTCGATCAGCGCATCCAGTATCTGGCATCGCGCGAACTGAAGAGCGCGGTGGAAGCCAACAAAGCCAAGGCGGGCTCGGTGGTCGTGCTCGACGCGCACAGCGGCGAATTGTTGGCGCTGGCCAACTACCCGACCTACAACCCGAACAACCGTCAGGGCGTCACCACCGAGATGATGCGCAATCGCGCGGTGATCGACACGTTCGAACCCGGTTCGACCATGAAGCCCTTGTCGATCTCCATCGCGCTGGAAGAGGGCAAAGCCAACGTTCATACGGTGCTCGACACCCATCCGTACATGATCGGACCGGCGCGCATCCACGACGTGACCGACTCCGATCGTCTCGACATCGAAGGCATCATCAAGAAGTCGAGTAACGTCGGCGCGAGCAAGCTGGCGCTGATGGTCGCGCCGCAGAATTTCTGGAATTACTACGACTCGCTGGGCTTTGGCCGCTCGCCCGATACCGGGTTTCCCGGCGAAGCCGCCGGCCGTTTGCGCGATTGGAAATCCTGGCGTCCGATCGAACAAGCGACGATGTCCTTCGGCTACGGCGTGTCGGTCAGTTTGCTGCAGATGGCGCGCGCTTACACCATCTTTACCAATCATGGCGTGATGATGCCGGTGTCGCTGTACAAGAGCAGCGGACCGCTGCCAGGCAAGCGTGTGCTGTCGGAAAAGACCGCCGATGAAATGCGCGACGTGCTGATCGCCAACAGCGAGCCGGGCGGCGGCGCCGTCGGCGGCCGCATCCTGGGCTATAGCATCGGCGGCAAGAGCGGCACCGCGCGCAAGTTGATCGGCAACACCTACGTGGCCGACAAGCACCGCGCGCTGTTCATGGGGTTTGCGCCGGGCAAGGAGCCCAAGATGATCGTCGCGGTGATGATCGATGAGCCCTCGGCCGGCAAGTACTACGGCGGCGCCGTGGCGGCGCCGGTTTTTGCCAATGTGGCGGGCGGCGCGTTGCGTATTCTCAACGTGCAGCCGGACCAGCCGTACAACAACACCTTGTTGCCGGCAACAACGCCGATACCGGCGGATTTTTAAAAGAAGCGAGACAAATGTTTAGCCGCTTGTCACCGTTGCCGGACTGGAATCCGGCGGATCTCAACACCCTCGGCGTCGCCGTCAAGCGCGTCGAGTCGGACAGCCGACGCATCATGCCGGGCGACGTGTTTCTCGCTTTCGGCGGCGCGTTTGCCGACGGCCGCGATTTCATTCCGATGGCCATCGCCAACGGCGCGGTGGCCGTGCTGTGGGATCCGGCCGACGGTTTCGTCTGGAAACCCGAGTGGCAGGTGCCGAATCTGGCGGTGACGGCGTTGCGCGAGCGTGCCGGCATCATCGCGAGCCACGTGGCGCAAAACCCGAGCAAAACCCTGCGCGTGATCGGGATTACCGGCACCAACGGCAAGACCTCGCTGTCGCATTGGCTCGCACAGGCCTTTTCGCTCCTGGGGCAGAAGGCGGCGCTGATCGGAACCGTCGGCAACGGCATCTATGGCGAGCTGACTGAAACCACCCACACGACGCCGGACCCGGTGACGATCCAGCACAAACTGGCCGAATACCGCCGCCAGGGCGCGCACGTGGTCACGATGGAAGTGTCGTCGCACGGGCTCGATCAGGCGCGCGTCAACGGCGTGCTGTTTCACACCGCGCTCTTCACCAATTTGACGCGCGACCATCTCGACTACCACGGCACCATGGAGGCGTACGGCGCCGCCAAGGAGCGCCTGTTCCATTGGCAGGGGCTGCAGAACGCCGTGGTGAACGCAGACGACGACTTCGGCCGCGCCATGGCCGGCCGCCTGGACCGTCAGCAGGTGCGTGTCATCACCTACGGTCTGAACCAGGGCGATGTGCGGCCCCTGTCGCTGTCGAACTCGCTCGATGGTCTGCAGATGCGCGTTGCCACGCCGTGGGGCGAGGTCGACGTGCGCAGTTCCTTGCTTGGCCGCTTCAATGCCGCCAATTTGCTCGCATGCCTGACCACGCTGTGCGTCAATGGCGTCGACCTGTCCATCGCCGCTCAAGCGCTGGGCAAGATCCAACCGGCGCGTGGCCGCATGCAGCGCATCGGCGGCGCGCACGAACCGCTGGTGGTGGTCGATTACGCGCATACGCCCGACGCGTTGGAAAAGGCGCTGTCGACGCTGGCGGAAATTCGCCCCGCCGGCAGCCGACTCTTCTGCGTTTTCGGCTGCGGCGGCGATCGCGATACCGGCAAGCGGCCGATCATGGGCGGCATTGCCGAACGTATCGCCGATGTGGCCGTGGTGACCAGCGACAATCCGCGCAGCGAAGCCCCGATGGAGATCATCAACCAGATGCTGGCCGGCATGAAGAAGGCCGGGCATGTCGAGGCCGATCGCGCACAAGCGATTCACTGGGCGGTGAATGAGGCGCGCGCTGGCGACATTATTCTGATCGCCGGCAAGGGACATGAGGAATATCAGGATATCAACGGCGTGAAACGACCGTTCTCGGATTTCCGCGTGGCGGAAGAGGCGTTGACCGAATGGGGCAAGACACATGATGACGCTCTCTGAGGCCGCGCGTCTGGCCGGCGGCGTATTGCAAGGCAGCGACGCCGAACTCGCGCGTGTCGTGACCGACAGCCGGTCGGTACAACCCGGCGATCTGTTTTTGGCGCTCAAAGGCGAGCGCTTCGACGCCCATGACTTCGTGGCGGGCGCGATCGAGCAAGGCGCGGTCGGCGCCATCGTCGCGGAAGGTTTCGCGCTGGAAGGCGTCAACCTGATCACGGTGGACGATACCCGTCTGGCGCTTGGCCGCTTGGCGGCGGGCTGGCGCGCGCGCTTCGATATTCCGCTCATCGGCATCACCGGCTCCAATGGCAAGACCACGGTCAAGGAAATGCTGGCCGCCATTCTGCGCGCCCACGTCGGCCAAGACGCCGTACTGGTGACCGCCGGCAATTTCAACAACGACATCGGCTTGCCGCTCACGCTGCTGGGCATGAACGACAAGCATCGTTTCGCGGTTATCGAGATGGGCATGAACCACAGCGGCGAGCTGACCTATCTTGCCGGTCTGGCGCGCCCGGACGTAGCGCTGGTCAACAACGCGCTGCGCGCTCATCTGGGACAGTTCGACTCGGTCGAGAGCATCGCGCGCGCCAAGGCGGAGATTTTCGACGGGCTCACCGCGGAAGGCGTGGCGGTATTCAATGCCGAAGACCCGAACGCCGCGCTGTTCGCCGCCGCCGCAGGAGCGCGGCGCACGTTGTCCTTCGGCTTGAAACAGGGCGATATCCGCGCGCAAAGCTATATGTTGGGCAGCGATGGCAGCAGCGTCGCCATCGCGACGCCGCTGGGCGAGCTGTCGGTGCGCGTGCCGGCGCCGGGCGAACACAACGTCAAGAACGCGCTGGCCGCGGTGTCGCTGGCTCTGGCGCTCAACGTGCCGGAGCAGGCGATCTCGCGCGGCTTGATGCAGTTTTCCGGCGTCAACGGCCGTCTGCAGAAGAAGACCGCCAAGAACGGCGCCACGGTGCTCGACGATACCTACAACGCCAATCCCGACTCGATGCGGGCCGGGCTTGAAGTGTTGTCGCGCCTCCCGGCGCCGCGGTGGTTCGTCATGGGCGACATGGGCGAGTTGGGCGAGGGCGCGGACGCGCTGCATGCCGAAGTCGGTCAGGCCGCGCGCGCGCTGGGCACGGACATGGTCGTCACCCTGGGCGAAGCCAGCCGCCATGCCTGCGAGGCCTTCGGTGCGCCGGCTAAACATTTTGAAGCGATCGAACCGCTGCTGGCGTGGTTGGACAAGTCGCTGCCGTTCAACGCCACCGTGTTGGTGAAGGGGTCGCACTTCATGAATATGGATCGTGTCGTCGACCATCTGGTCGCCAAGAAAGGGAATTGAAGTGCTGCTTTGGTTAGCTGATTTGCTTGCGCATCACATCCGCGCGTTCAGTGTCTTCAACTACGTGACACTGCGCGCGGTGTTGGCCACGCTGACGTCGCTGGGTTTCTCGCTGTTCATGGGCCCGGCACTGATCCGCAAGCTGACCGAACTGAAGGCCGGTCAGGCCGTACGTTCGGATGGTCCGCAAACGCACTTGGTCAAGGCAGGCACGCCGACCATGGGCGGCACGCTGATCCTGCTGTCGATCACGCTGACCGTGTTGTTATGGGCAGACTTGCGCAACAAGTATGTCTGGATCTTGCTCGCTGTGATGCTCAGCACCGGCGCCATCGGCTTTTACGACGACTGGCGCAAGGTCGTGTATCGCGACCCGAAAGGCATTTCGGCGCGCGCCAAAATGTTCTGGCAGTCGTTGATCGCCATCGGCGCGGGCGTGATTCTGGCGGGCACCGCCAGCCTGCCGGCGTCGACGGAGTTCATCGTGCCGTTCTTCAAGAACGTGATTTATCCGTTCGGTGCGGTCGGTTTCTGCGTGCTGACCTATCTGGTGATTGTGGGCGCTTCCAATGCCGTCAATTTGACCGATGGCCTCGATGGCCTCGCGGCGTTGCCCACGGTGCTGGTGGCGGGCGCGCTGGCGATTTTCGCTTATATCGCCGGTCACGCGGTGTTTTCCAAATACCTGGGCCTGCCGTTCATTCCGGGCGCGCATGAGGTCACGGTGTTCTGCGCGGCCATCTGCGGCGCTTGTTTGGGTTTCTTGTGGTTCAACGCCTATCCGGCACAGGTGTTCATGGGCGACGTGGGCGCGTTGGCGCTGGGCGCCGCGCTCGGCGCCGTGGCGGTGATCGTGCGCCAAGAGATCGTGTTCTTCATCATGGGCGGCTTGTTCGTGATGGAGGCGCTGTCGGTGATGATCCAGGTCGGCTCGTTCAAGCTGACCGGCAAGCGGGTGTTCCGCATGGCGCCGCTGCATCACCACTATGAGTTGAAGGGCTGGAAGGAGACGCAAGTGGTGGTGCGTTTCTGGATCATCACCATGATGCTGGTGCTGATCGGTTTGTCCACCATCAAGCTGCGTTGAGGATGACAATGGATTTCGCCAACCGTCACATCATGGTCGTCGGCCTCGGAGATTCGGGGCTCGCCACCGTGCGCTGGCTCGCCGCGCACGGCGCGACCGTGTCGGTGGCGGACAGCCGGGACAATCCGCCCAATCTTGACGTGCTGGCCGCCGAGCTGCCGGGCGTGCGCGTGCGCGCTGGCGCTTTCAACGACACCCTGTTCGACGGCGTCGATCTCTTGGTCGTGAGCCCTGGCGTGGCGCTGTCCACGCCGGCGATCGCCGCCTACCGCGCACGCGGCGGCGAAGTGGCCGGCGACATCGAACTGTTCGCGCGTGCCATCGCCGGCGGCAGCGCGCGCGTGATCGCCATTTC
This sequence comes from Paludibacterium sp., assembly GCF_019232825.1. Classification (GTDB taxonomy): domain Bacteria; phylum Pseudomonadota; class Gammaproteobacteria; order Burkholderiales; family Chromobacteriaceae; genus Paludibacterium. The sequence continues at coordinate 102,370 of NZ_JAFAND010000139.1, forward strand.
CGGTTCCAACGGCAAGAGCACCGTCACCATGCTGGCGGGGCATCTGTGCCGCAGCGCCGGTCTCGATACCGTGGTGGCCGGCAACATCGGCCTGCCGGTGCTGGCCGCGCTCGCCGAACGCGAAGTCAGCGGACGCATGCCCGACGTATGGGTGCTCGAACTGTCGAGCTTCCAACTGGAAACCACCGCGAGCCTGCGCGCCGACGCCGCCACGGTGCTGAATATCTCCGAAGACCACCTCGACCGCTACAACGATTTGCTCGACTACGCTCATGCCAAGACCGCCGTATTCAACGGCCATGGCGTCCAGGTGCTCAACGCCGAGGACCCGCTGGTGCGCGCCATGGTGCGTCCGAATCACGCGGTCAAGTGGTTCGCGCTCAACGACGCGGCGGAGTACGGCCTGCGACAGCAAGACGGGCGCGGCGAGCTTTGTCTGGCGGGCGAGGCGGTGTTCGACTTGGCCGACTTGCCGCTGGAAGGGCTGCACAACGCGGCCAACGCGCTTGCGGCGCTGGCGCTGTGCGAGGGCATCGGACTCGCGCGCGATCGATTGTTGGCGGGACTGAAGAGCTTCCGCGGTCTGCCGCACCGTGTCGAGTTGGTGAATGAATTCGGCGGGGTCAAGTTCATCGACGACTCCAAAGGCACCAACGTCGGCGCGACGGTGGCGGCGCTGAACGGCATGACCCGTCCGGTGGTGCTGATTGCCGGCGGCGACGGCAAGGGCCAAGACTTCACCCCGCTGGCGCCGGCCTGTCGCCGCATCGTGCGCGCGGTGATGCTGATCGGCCGCGACGCCGACAAGATCCGTGCCGCGCTGGCCGGTACCGGCATCGCGCTGACTGATTTCGCCACGTTGGAACAAGCGACGCGCGCGGCGGCGGCCGAAGCGCGCTCGGGCGACGTGGTGCTGCTGTCGCCTGCCTGCGCGAGCCTGGACATGTTCCGCAACTATGCCGAACGGGCGCGGGTGTTCGTCGACACCGTGCGCGCCGTGCAGAGTGAAGCCGGGCGATGACGGTGGCCAGCATGAAAGGTCCGTACGCGGCCACGGCCATTATCGACGAGGCGCTGGCTTGGGCCATCGCGATCTTGCTGTCGATCAGCCTGGTCATGGTGTATTCGGCCTCGATCGCTTACGCCGAGGCCGATGCGGCGACGCAGAACAAGTATTACTACCTGATTCGCCATGTGATTTTCATGGTAATCGGGTTGGCCGGCGGTTACGTGGCGTTTCAGGTGCCGACCGCTTTTTGGCAGAAGTACGCCGGCAAGTTGTTCTTGATCGGCGTGGTGATGTTGGTGCTGGTGCTGATTCCCGGTATTGGGCGCATGGTCAACGGCTCGCGGCGCTGGATCTCGCTGTTCGTGATCAACCTGCAGCCGTCGGAGCTGGTGAAGATCGCCACGGTGCTGTACGCGGCGGATTATACGGTGCGCAAGTCGCACAAGCTGCACAGCTTGAAGGAAGGCTTTTTGCCGATGTTCATCGCCATGGTGGTGGTGGCCTTCCTGCTGTTGCGCGAGCCGGACTTCGGCGCGCTGATGGTGGTGATGACGATCGCGATGGGGATCTTGTTTCTCGGCGGCATCAACATGCGCATCTTTTCGGGGCTCGCGGCCATGGCGCTGGTGGCGATCGTGCTGTTGATCATCAGCTCGCCGTATCGCCTCAAGCGGGTGCTGGGCTTCATGGACCCGTGGGACGATCCGTTCGGCAAGGGCTACCAGCTGTCGCACTCGCTGATTGCCATCGGCCGCGGCGAATGGTTCGGCGTCGGATTGGGCGCCAGCGTGGAGAAACTGTTTTATCTGCCGGAGGCGCACACCGACTTCATTCTGGCGGTGATCGCGGAGGAGTTCGGCTTCTTCGGCATCTGCGTGCTGATTGCGTTGTATGCCTGGATCGTGCGGCGTGCGTTCCACATCGGCGTCGAGTCGCGCAAGCTCGAGCGTTACTACCAGGCGCTGGTGGCGCAGGGCATCGGCATTTGGCTCGGCATTCAGGCCTTCTTCAATATGGGCGTGAACATGGGCCTGTTGCCGACCAAGGGTCTGACGCTGCCGCTGATGTCTTTCGGCGGCTCGGCGATGTTGTTCAACCTGATCTCGATGGCGCTGCTTTTGCGCGTCGATTATGAAAACCGGAGGATCATGCGCGGCTACAAGGGCTAGCCGGCATGAAAGAGGAACGATGGCGAACAAAACCGTAATGATCATGGCAGGCGGCACCGGGGGGCACATCTTCCCCGCGCTGGCCGTGGCCGACGTGCTCAAAGCGCGCGGCTGGCAGGTGATCTGGCTCGGTGCCGAAGGGGGCATGGAAACCCGCCTGGTGCCGCAGCACGGCTATGCCATCGAAACCGTGCGCATCGCCGGTATGCGCAAGAACGGCCTGAAGCGCTGGCTGCAGCTGCCGTTCATGATGGCCGGCGCGCTCGCGCGCACCACGGGCGTGATTTTGCGCCACCGGCCGGACATCGCCGTCGGCTTCGGCGGCTACACCGGCTTTCCGGGCGGGTTGATGAGCCGTCTGCTGTGGAAGCCGCTGGTGATTCATGAACAAAACTCGGTGGCGGGTCTCACCAACCGGCTGCTGTCGAAGATCGCGAGCCGCACGCTGTTCGCTTTCCCCGGCGCGTTTCCGGGCCGCGATGGGCGTGTCGGAAACCCGGTTCGGCCCGAGATCGCCGCCGTGGCCGAGCCTGACAGCCGTTTCGCCGGCCGCGAGGGCGCGCTGCGCCTCCTGGTGGTCGGCGGCAGCCTGGGCGCCAAGGTGCTGAACGACACGCTGCCGCTGGCGCTGGCGCAGATGGCGGCCGACGCGCGGCCGCACGTGGTGCACCAAGCCGGCGTCAAGCAGATCGAGGCGCTCAAGGCGGCTTACGCCGCCGCGGGTGTCGAGGCCGATTGCCGCGCCTTCATCGACGACATGGCCGGCGAATATGCCGCCGCCGACCTGGTGATCTGCCGCGCCGGCGCGCTGACGGTGGCTGAACTCGCCGCCGCCGGGGTGGCCAGCATGCTGGTGCCGCTGCCGACGGCGGTGGACGACCACCAGACCGGCAACGCGCGTTTCCTGGCGGATGCCGGCGCCGCGAAGCTGGTGCCGCAATCGACGCTGACGCCGGCGGGGCTGGCGGCCGTTTTACAGAACATGACGCGCGCCGAGTGCCTGGACATGGCCCGGCGCGCCCGCAGTCTCGCCATCGTCGATGCCGCCGCGCGCGTGGCCGACGTGTGCGAGACACTGACAAGAGAATGAAATGAAGCATAGAGTCAATCACATCCACTTCGTAGGCATCGGCGGCGTCGGCATGAGCGGCATCGCCGAGGTGCTGCTGAACCTGGGGTATACGGTCAGCGGCTCCGATATGGCCGACAACGCCACGACCAAGCGCCTCTCGGCGCAGGGCGCGGCGGTGCATCTCGGTCATGACGCCGCCTACATTCAAGGCGCGGACGTGGTGGTGATCTCCAGCGCGGTGCGCGACGACAATCCCGAAGTGGCGGCGGCGCGGGCACAGCATATCGCCGTGATTCCGCGGGCGCTGATGCTGGCTGAGCTGATGCGCTTCAAGCAAGGCATCGCCATCGCCGGCACCCATGGCAAGACCACCACCACGAGCCTGGTGTCGTCGGTGCTGGCCGCCGCGGGGCTCGATCCCACCTTTGTCATCGGCGGCAAACTGACCGCCGCCGGCACCAATGCCCGGCTGGGCTCGGGCGACTTCCTCGTGGCGGAGGCCGACGAATCGGATGCCTCGTTCCTGTATCTGTCGCCGGTGATGGCGGTGGTGACCAATATCGATGCCGACCACATGGACACGTACGGCCACGATTTCGACAAGCTCAAGCAGGCCTTCGTCGATTTTCTGCAGCGTTTGCCGTTCTACGGTTCCGCCGCATTGTGTGTGGATGACGCGCATGTACGCGAAATTCTGCCGCGCGTGACCAAGCCGGTGACCACCTACGGCATCGATAACGCCGACGCGCATGTACGCGCCGAAAACGTGACGGCGGATGCCGGACGCATGCGCTTCGACGTGGTGCTCAAGGACGGTCAACGCTTCCCGGTGGTGCTCAATTTGCCGGGACGGCACAACGTGCAGAACGCCTTGGCGGCGATCGCCATCGGTCTGGAGTGCGGCGCGGACGTCGCCTCGATCCAAAAAGGGTTGGCGGATTTCGCCGGCGTCGGCCGGCGCTTCCAACGCTACGGCGAAGTGCCATGCCGCGATGGCGGCCAGTTCACGCTGATCGACGACTACGGCCATCACCCGGTGGAGATGGCCGCGACGCTGGCCGCGGTGCGCGGCGCCTTTCCGACGCGCCGGCTGCTCCTGGCGTTTCAGCCGCACCGCTTCAGCCGCACGCGCGATCTGTTCGAGGATTTCGTCAAGGTGTTGTCGACGGTGGATGGCTTGCTGCTGGGCGAGGTGTATGCCGCCGGCGAGGCGCCGATCGTCGCCGCCGATGGCCGGGCGCTGGCGCGTGCGCTGCGCGTTGCCGGCAAGGTGGAGCCGATCTTCGTTGAAGCCATCGACGACATGCCGGGCGCGATTTTGGACGCGGCGCGCGATGGCGACGTGGTGGTAACGATGGGCGCAGGGTCGATCGGCGCGGTGCCAGGCAAGATCGTGGCGCAGATTCAAGGCAATGCATGAGGGCCGAGGCCCGTAATAGGAAAGCAATGAAGCACTACGGCAAAGTGGCGGTAATGATGGGAGGGTCCTCCTCGGAGCGCGAAGTGTCGCTGATGAGCGGCAACGGCGTGCTCAAGGCGCTCCTGTCGCGCGGGGTCGATGCGCACGCGTTCGATCCCGCCGAAAAGCCGCTTTTCGCGTTGAAGGAAGAAGGGTTCGACCGCGTGTTCATCATCCTGCACGGTCCGTTCGGCGAAGACGGTACCTTGCAGGGCGCGCTGGAAACGATGGGCATCCCGTATACCGGGTGCGGCGTGATGGCCTCGGCCATCGGCATGGACAAGTGGCGCACCAAGTTGTTGTGGCAAGCGGCGGGACTGCCGGTGCCGGCATTCCGGCTGCTGGATGAAAACAGCGATCTGGATCGCGTGGCGGCCGAATTGGGTTTGCCGCTGTTCATCAAGCCGGCATGCGAAGGTTCGAGCTTCGGCGTGAGCAAAGTGAAGCAGGCCGGCGCGATGCGCGCCGCGTTCGATGGGGCGCGGAAGTACGATGCGCTGGTGTTGGCGGAACGCTTTATCGGTGGCGGCGAGTATACCTGCGCGATCTTGGGCGATCGTGCGCTGCCGACCATCAAGATCGAGCCGGCGGCCGAGTTTTACGACTACGAGGCCAAGTATTTCCGCGACGATACCGTTTACCGCTGCCCGTCGGGCTTGTCCGATGCGCGAGAGGCCGAAGTGCGCGAGTTGGCACGCGCGGCGTTCCAGGTGCTTGGCGGCACGGGGTGGGGGCGGATCGATTTTCTGCTGGATGAGGCCGGCAATCCCTATCTGCTGGAAGCGAACACCGCACCGGGCATGACGAGTCATAGCCTGGTGCCGATGGCGGCGCGGCAAGCCGGCATGAGCTACGAGGATCTGTGCTTGGCGGTACTGGATTTGGCGCATGTGGGATAACCACATTGCGTTGCGGCGGTTGGCGAATGGATTGTTGTTGGCCGCGCTGGGGATGTTGCTGTACGCAGGGGGCTTCTGGGTAACGCACGCGCCGGTGTTTCCGGTGAAGAAGATTCGCATCAGCGGCCAGATGCAGCGGGTCACGCCGGAGCAGCTCAAGTTCATCGCCGAGCATGAACTGACCGGATCGTTCTTTACGCTGGACATCGACAAAACGCGGTCGGCCTTCAGCAAGCTGCCTTGGGTGCGCGATGCGCAGGTGCGGCGCACTTGGCCGGACACGCTGGAGATCGCCATCGACGAGTATCAGGCGCTGGCGCGGTGGGGCGAGGATGGGCTGGTGGACGTGAACGGCACATGGTTCGACGCCGCGAGCGACCAGAACGATTTGCCGGTGTTTTTTGGACCGGCAGGCGCACAGAAGGACATGGCGCAGACGTATCTGCAACTCAAGCAGGTGCTCGCGCCCTCGGAACTGAGGATCGCGCGCATGTACTTGTCCGACCGGCGCGCATGGAGTGTGGAATTGGATAACAGCGTGCATATCGAGCTGGGGCGCGGAGATGTCATCCAACGTGCCGCGCGCTTCGCGACGCACTGGAAGGACACGGTGGCGAGACTGCCGTATCCGGTCAGCTATGTCGATATGCGCTATCCGAATGGATTCGCCGTCCGGATGCCTGGCTACCAGGATCCGCAGGCGGCACAGGGTAAAAAGTAAGCAGTTGGAGCGACAGGTGAGCAAACCGAAGGAAAGCAAGAACATGTTGGTTGGCCTCGACATCGGCACGTCGAAGATCGTGGCGATCGTCGCGGAGGTCCTTGAGGATGGCCAGCTGAACATCGTCGGCATGGGGCAGACGCCCTCGCGCGGACTCAAGCGCGGCATGGTGGTGAACATCGAATCCACAGTGCAAGCCATCCAGCGCGCGCTGGAGGAGGCCGAGCTCATGGCCGACTGCAAGATCCATGAAGTGTTTACCGGCATCGCCGGCAGCCACATCAAGAGCGTCAACTCGCACGGCATGGTGGCGATCAAGGATCGGGAAGTGACGCAGATGGATATCGACCGCGTGATCGAGACCGCGCGCGCCGTGAGCATCCCGCCGGACCATCAGGTGCTGCATATCCTGACACAGGAATACAGCATCGACGGTCAAGAGGGCGTACGCGAACCGCTGGGCATGAGCGGCGTGCGGCTGGAGGCCAAGGTGCATATCGTCACCGGCGCGGTGTCCGCCGCGCAGAACGTGACCAAGTGCGTGCGCCGCTGCGGGCTGGAGGTGTCCGACCTGGTGCTGCAGCCGATGGCCTCGGCCATCGCCGTGCTGTCGGAGGACGAAAAGGATCTGGGCGTGTGCCTGATCGATATCGGCGGCGGCACCACCGACATCGCGGTGTACGCCAACGGCGCCATCCGCCACACGGCAGTGATTCCGATCGCCGGCGATCAGATTACCAACGACATCGCCATGGCGCTGCGCACGCCGACCAAAGAGGCGGAAGACATCAAGATTCAGCACGGCGTGGCGCTGGTGAATCTTGCCGATCCGGGCCAAATGATCGAAGTGCCGGGCGTGGGCGAGCGCGGACCGCGCCAGATGTCGCGCGCGACCTTGGCCGAGGTGATCGAGCCGCGGGTGGAGGAGTTGTTCCAGCTGGTGCAACAGGAGCTGCGCCGCAGCGGGTTCGAGGAAATGTTGTCCTCCGGCATCGTGCTGACCGGCGGCGCGAGCCTGATGCCGGGCATGGTCGAGTTGGCCGAGGAAGTCTTCCACATGCCGGTGCGCGTCGGCGTGCCGAAATATGTCGGCGGTCTGTCCGAAGTGGTCAAGACGCCGCGCTTCTCCACGGGCGTGGGGCTGTTGTTGTACGGCAAGGACCAGATTCAGACCCTGTCGGGGTCGAGAGTGCCTTCGGGCAGCGTGGGCGGCATGCTCTCGCGCATGAAGGCGTGGTTTGCAGGCAATTTTTAAGGTTGTTTCGGGCGTAGCACCAGTAACAGGCTCATCTTTAAATGAGGAGAGAAAAATGAGCGGAATGGTTTTCGAAGTGATGCAAGATACGGCTCAAGAAGCCGTGATCAAGGTGATCGGCGTTGGCGGCGGCGGTTGCAATGCCATCGACAACATGATCGACGGCAAGGTGCAGGGCGTTGAGTTCATCTGCGCCAACACCGATGCGCAGACCCTGAAGCGCAACAAGGCGCAGCTCAAGTTGCAACTGGGCACCAATCTGACCAAGGGGCTGGGCGCGGGCGCCAATCCGGAGATTGGCCGCAATGCGGCGCTGGAAGACCGTGAACGCATCGCCGATACGCTGCGCGGCGCCAATATGGTGTTCGTTACCGCGGGCATGGGCGGCGGTACCGGCACCGGCGCGGCGCCGGTGGTGGCCGAAGTGGCGAAGGAAATGGGTATTCTCACCGTCGGCGTGGTGACCCGTCCGTTCGAGCACGAAGGCAAGCGTACCAAGGTGGCGCAATCCGGCATCGATGATCTGAAGAAGCATGTCGACTCGCTGATCGTGATTCCGAACGAAAAGCTGATGGAAGTGCTTGGCGACGACGTGACCATGCGCGAGGCGTTCCGCGCCGCCGATGACGTGCTCAAGGGCGCCGTGGCCGGCATTGCCGAAGTGATCACCTGCCCGGGTCTGATCAACGTCGACTTTGCCGACGTGCGCACCGTGATGTGCGAAATGGGTCTGGCAATGATGGGGTCCGCCTATGCCTCCGGTATCGACCGCGCGCGCGTGGCCGCCGAGCAGGCGGTGGCAAGCCCGTTGTTGGACAACATTACGCTGGAAGGCGCGCGCGGTGTGCTGGTGAATATTTCCACTGCGCCGGGCTGCCTGAAGATGAGCGAATACCGCGAAATCATGTCGATCGTGCGCCAGTACGCCGACGAGAGCGCGGAAGTGAAGTTCGGCACCGCCGAAGTGGACGATATTCCGGAAGACACGATCCGCGTCACCCTGATTGCCACCGGCCTCGGCAAGAAGCCGACGGTGCGCGGCGAGGAGCGTCCGGAATATATCAAGATCGTCAAGACCGGCACCGACGACCGTGCGGTCGAAGTGCTGAATTACGACGACTTCGATACGCCGGCCATCATGCGCAGCCGTGGCCGCCGCACGCCGAGCTCGACCGATTTTTCCAATCCCGAGGTGAGCGAATCGTTCGACATTCCGGCGTTTCTGCGCAAGCAAGCCGACTGATCGATAATTGCTATTGATTTAATCCTTTTAATTAATAAAGCATAGGCAAAGGCCATGCTAAACTCAGGTCGTCCCTGATTTGGTAGAAAGCAGCAAATGATTCTGCAGCGCACGCTGAAGCAAGCGATCAGCGCCACGGGTGTGGGTTTGCACTCCGGCGAACGGGTACGCCTGACCCTGAAGCCGGCCGAACCCGACACGGGAATCATCTTCTATCGCACCGACTTGCCCGAGCCGGTGGCGGTAAAAGCCGAACCGCTGATGGTGAACGACACGCGACTCTCCTCAACGCTAGTCACGGAGACTGGCGTGCGTGTCGGCACCATCGAGCATTTGATGTCAGCTTTTGCCGGATTGGGGATCGACAATTTGATCGTCGAGGTGACGGCGGCGGAAATGCCCATCATGGATGGTTCCGCCGCGCCCTTTATCTATTTGTTGCAAACCGCGGGGGTTGTCGAGCAGTCCAAACCCAAGCGTTTCATCCGCATTCGCGCGCCGATCGAGGTGGTCGACGGCGACAAATGGGTTCGTTTCGAGCCGTACGACGGTTTCAAAATCACGCTGTCGATCCAGTTCGATCATCCCGCCTTCAACCTGGCGCCGCAGAAGGTGCTGGTCGATTTCGCCAATCATTCCTATATCGAGGAAATCAGCCGCGCGCGTACCTTCGGTTTCATGCATGAAGTCGAATCGATGCGCAACCATGGGCTGGGGCTGGGGGGCAATCTGGAAAACGCCATCGTGATCGATGACGCGTTCGTCTTGAATCCGGATGGACTGCGTTTTCCGGACGAGTTCGTCCGCCACAAGATTCTCGATGCCATCGGCGACCTGTATATCGTCGGTCATCCCATCATCGGCGCTTTTTCCGGGCATAAGTCCGGCCATGCGTTGAATAATCTACTGCTGCGCAAGTTGCTGGCCACCCCCGACGCGTGGGAGTTCGTCAGTTTTCGCGAGCCCGAGGATGCCCCCTCGAGCTTCCACCGTATCCCGGATCTCGAATAATGCAGGCTTTGCTGCGATTGACGCTCTTGGTCGGCATGCTGCTGTGCTGCATTGGCCTGGTCCGGCACGCCTCCCGGCCCGACGAGGCCAGATTGCGCCGCTTGACCGGCTGGTTGCGGCGGCTGACCTGGGCCAATGGCGCTCTGCTGATCCTGTGGCTGGCAGGACTCGCGCATCCCTGAGCGCCATTGGCCACGCTCTAGCGATAGCGGGCATTGAGCGCGAACAAGATCGCGCCGGTCTCGATATCCATCTCCCCGCTGTAACCGCTCGGGCGGAAATGCATCTGGAACGCCCGCACCAACGCCTTGAACCCCGCATCGTCGGCCGGCGCCGCATAGCCGTACTGCTTGAACGCCGCGATGGTTTCGCTGCGGGATGGCAGACCTTGCCGCGTAAACTGATCGATAAACGCTTGCTTTCTCTCCGCCTCGTACCAGGCGCCTATGCCTGATTGCGCCAACGTCTGCCATGGGAATTTGGGCCCGGGGTCCGACTTGCGCAGGTAGGCGATGTCGGCATGGCCGAGCACATTCTTTGGCGAAATATCCGGATAGCGCATCAGGATGTTGCCGGCCAGCTCGCGTAGCGCGTCGATCTGGCCCGGCTCGAAATCGACGAAATGCAAGCCGCTCGGCGTCTCGGTCGGCTGATTGACGATTTCGATGCCGATGGCGGTGTCGTTGAGGTTGTCGCGGCCGGCCCAATGGCTCAACCCCGCGTGCCAGGCACGATCCTGCTCGTCGACCAAGTTGAAAATGCGTTGGCTGCTGAAACCGGCGGCACGATAACTCGGATCGGCTGTCGCCGGCAGCAGATAGTGCGCGCTCACCTGGCCGCGCGTCAGTGCCGTGATCGAGCCGGCGAAATCCAGCGCGGTGTAGTGCAGCACGAGAAAGCGGATGCGTTTGTTGAAGCCGGTGGTGGCGCGATAACTGTTGAAGTCGATGGTGGACATGGATGCCTCCTTTAGGGGGTGGGGAAAGCGGCGGCCAGCAGCGCCGCCTGACAGGCCGGGTCGGCCTCGCCCGTAACGGGCAGGCCATGGCGGGTTTGGAATGCGCCAAGCGCCGCGCGGGTGCGTGCGCCCGCCTTGCCGTCGACGGGACCGGGAGCGAAGCCAAGATAGAGTAAGGCGGCCTGAACGCTGCGAAGCGTGAGGCTGGGGGTGTTGGCGCGCGCCTTCGTATAGGCATCGGCCAGCTTTTCGTGATATTTGCGTTCTTCGTAGCGCGGCCCGTTATAGCCACGCGCGAAGCGCCGCCAGTCTGGCTGGCGTAGCGCGCTATCGAGCTGATTGCTCTGAATGAATTTGACCATGGCCATGATCTGGCGGTCCTCCCCGGCGACCATGGCTTGCACCATCGCCTCGACGGACGCGAAGCCGACGATGGCATGATTGAAGCCCATGACCTGGGCGATGCCCCACGAGGCGCTTTTCAAGGCGGCCGCATGGTCGAGTGCCATCGCGCGTTGCAGGCGGTCGTATTCGCTGGCGCCTCGGCTGTAACCACCGGGTTGCGGATTGCTGATGTCCGGATAGGCCTCGCTGAAGCGGGCCCGGCTTTCGCGGTGGAAGATGTGCCGCTCGAACAAGATTTTCGGCCTTCTATCGGCGAGAAAGCCGAATCCGCTGGATTCAACCTGCAATACCGCCCAGAAAGCGGCGTGGTCGATGCCGAGGGTGGTGATGGCTTGCGTCAAGCCATCTTCGCTCAGGGGAGTGCCTCTGGCGGAAAATTCCATCGTTGTGCTCCTATTGAAGGAAATGAATGCTGGCCGTTTCTCGTGCGGCCGCCTGTGGGTCAGGCATCGACCGCGCGTGCCGCCGCCGAGTTGCGATGCGGCGAGGCGGTGAGCGGTTTGTGCAAGCGTTTCGGCTGGGACGTACGCGTGGCGACCAAGATTCGCGAGTGGCTTACGCTGACAAGATGACGGATGACGCGTGGTTTGCGTGTCGATGGCGTAAAAACGCCATGGCATGACTGAGGCCAAATGACTAGATTGGATTACGTAGTAAAGTCCTATGTCTTGAGGATTGACCTTTGACGAAGGAGAACGGTATGGCGAGTTATAAGCATGAAGTCACCACGGCCTCCAGCGCTGTGTGGCAAAAGCTGGTTACCCCGGAGGGCGAGCCGCCGGGATTTCGCATGCGAGGCACGCTGCCGACCGATCCGGATGGTGTCGAGCTGCTGATGGAGCATTGGGATGCCGGCATGACCGAGCCGCCCCATTCGCACCCGGGGGACGACATGACCGTCGTGGTTGCGGGGCGTATGGCGGTGCAGTACTTCAAGCGCGATGCCGACGGCAAACTACAGGCGGACGGCGAGCCGTTCGTGCTGGAGCAAGGCGAGGTCGGCTATAACAAGGCGGGAAGGATCCACGATGCCCGCTATTTGGCGGACTGTAAGCTGGTGTTCGTGCACAGCGGCGCGTTCGGTTTCACCGAAGAGCAGTAATGGGGAGTGGGGCGTAGCGTGCGTTCGCGTAGCAACGCACGGTGACACCAGGTTCGGGGAGCGTTCGCTCCCCGCCTCCAGGTTAGGGTGTTAATCGGCGGTCAACACCAAGCATCCCGCCACCTCGCGCAGGCGCGCGGCGTTTTTCAGGTACAACCACGACGACTGGGCATCGACCG